>CAYRWY010000259.1:0-8357 GCA_964427955.1 uncultured Anaerolineaceae bacterium | reverse complement strand
TGATGGTCTATTTTCTGGTGATCATCAGCATCTATGACATGCTGCAATCGATCATTACGCTGAACCAGGATGCGCTGTTCCCGGAGATGTACCAGGATACGGGCAGCCGCGCCGCCGGGGCGAGCACCCGCCAGTTGATCGGCTTCGTCGTCGGCAACGGGTTCGCGGTCGCTCTGACGCCGACCATCTACGGCAGCAAGCTCGGCTGGACCGGGCTGGCGGTCTTGTGGGGTACCGTGGCGGCGGCAATGTATCTCGTGTCGCTGCTGGGCATTCACGAAGACCCGGCGTTCGCGCAGCAGGAGAGCGTGTCCTGGCGCGAGCAGATGCGGGTAGTGTTCACCAACCGGACTTTCGCCATCGTGCTGGGGATCAATTTCGTCACGCGCTTCATCATGTCGGTGATCACCGCCGTGCTGCCCTTTTATGCCGAACATGTGCTGCGGACCAAAGAAGAGACGTTGTCGCTGCTCTTGATCGCGGTCTTTCTGGCAGCCGGAGTGTCTGTCCTCGCCTGGCAGCATATCGTCCGGTGGAAGGGCACCCGGCTTTCCATGATGGCGTCGATGGGCCTGGCGGCGGTGTGCGCCGTGCCGCTGCTGTTCACCAATGGCGTGATCGTCACGGCGGTGGCCCTGGCTATGTTGGGCATATCCATCGGCGGGATCATCCTTGGGCCGGACCTGTTGTTCGCGGAGTTGGTGGACGAGGATTACGCGAAGACGGGCCAGCGGCGCGAAGGCACGTACCGGGGCATGTTAGGGTTCATCTACCGTTTTCCGCCCGCGCTCGCCGGTCTGATCCTGGGGGAGGGGTTAGCCCTCGCCGGTTATGATGCCGATCTCAGCGCGCAGCCTCATGCCGTGATTACGCTGATTCGCATCTTTTCGTCGTTTCTGCCTATTTTGGGTTTGTTGATGGGCGTGGTGTTGTTGCTGATCTACCCGCTGCACGATGAGTATCTGCGTGACATTCAGCATCGGGTGGCCGACCGGCGCAAAACCGCCGAATTATCCGCGTCGCCCGAGATCAGCCCGGTTGAGGTCCTAGGGACCAGCAGCGATTAGCCCGAAACACACGGCGGCGGCCTAAATCAGGGAGCCGCCGCCGGTGATCACTCTGGGTTCTCTTCTTCGGAGGGAACGTCGAGTTTTTCCTCGTTTTTGAGCTTGCGTTCCTCATAAGGCTGTTCAGGCACGATCAGCATCAGCACCAGGTAGATGATGATGCCTGGCCCACCCATCAGGGTCAGCGCGACGAAGCACAGCCGTACCAGGGTCGGATCGACGTCCAGGTAAGACGCGATCCCGCCGCACACCCCGGCAAACATCCGGTCTTGGGTCGAGCGATACAACCGTTTTGAAGTGTTCACAGGAGGCCCCTCCGTTGGTGTCCGATACTCTATAGTACGTGTAGCACTTCTCCGAGTTGCAGCGTTCCGCCCGAAACTCAGTCCTTCAGATGCGCCATGCTGGCGGACAACCGCTTCAGCTCGCTGAGCTGCTGCATGACGAACAGAAAATAAACGACCTCATAGCCCAGGTTATAGAGCGTGCCCGACAGCCCGTAGCTGAAGCCGCGCCGCCGCACCAGCAGCCGTGTCCCGCCGTCGCGCCGCCGATCGAGCAGGTACAGGGCGGTCATGTCTTCGACGATGCCGGGCAGCACTTGCCGCTCGAATCCTCCAAACAGCAGCTTGCGGCAGGGTTCGACTTCCATGAGGCACAGGCCGCCCTCCAGGGCCATCCCGGCGGCGGGTTCGGGAATGTCTTTCCGCACGAAATTGACGCTGGGGATGCCCCGGTTGAACAGGGCGTCGAAGCCGTAGAAGCCCGTGCGTTCGCGTCCCATCTGCGCGATCCAGGGCCAGACCGCTTCCGCCGGGGCGTCGATATTGATCGCGTGAGTCATCTGGAAGTTCGGGGCCGGGACGATCTCGTCGCCAGGCAGGCGGCGCTGGGGCTCGCCCAGCCGCGTGCCCCACTTTTTCATTTGAGGACGTAGAAACAACCAATACGCGCCTGCCCCGATCAACCAGGGCAAACCCTCGATTTTTACGTTCAGATGTCGTTCGGTGCTCAAGGTTTCCCCTCGCAAGTACAGCCGATTCTCGTAGCTGCCCGAACTATAGCGTTTCGGACGCGAGTTAGCAAACCGATCGCCTGCTATTTTGATGATTATTATCTATAATATAACCACGAGAGCACCGTGAGTTTAGGAGACAGCTATGAGTGCCATCGCGAGTCGTGGTTATGCCCACCCTGAAGTCCTGGTCTCTACGACCTGGGTTGCCGATCACCTGAGCGATCCCGGCGTCCGTATCATCGAGTCGAACGAGGACCCGCTCCTCTATACGTCGGGGCATATCCCCGGCGCGGTCGAGGTCGATTGGGCCGCCGATCTGAATGATCCCCTGCGTCGTGACTATCTCCAGCGAGCGGGCTTCGAGGCGCTGATGTCGCGCATCGGCGTGACGCCCGATACCATCCTGGTTTTTTACGGCGACAAGAACAACTGGTGGGCGACCTATGCCTTCTGGGTCTTCCAGTTGTTTGGCCACCGCAACGCGCGAGTGATGGACGGCGGGCGCGTCAAGTGGGAGAAAGAAGGCCGTCCGCTGATCCGGGATCGGGTGCAGTACCCGCCGCTGCACTATCAGGCGTCCGAGCGCGACGACAGCCAGCTTCGGGCCTTCCGCGACCAGGTCTTACTGCATGTGGAGCATGGGTTGCCGTTGGTGGACGTGCGCAGCCCGCAGGAGTACAGCGGCGAGCGGCTGCACATGCCCGACTATCCGAACGAAGGGGCGTTACGCGGCGGTCACATCCCAGGGGCAGTGAATGTACCCTGGGCGCGGGCGATCAATCTCGACGACGGCACCTTCAAAGAGGCGAATGAACTGCGCCTGGTTTATGAGGGGCCGAACAGTTTGTCGCCGGATCAGAGCGTGATCGTTTACTGCCGGATCGGCGAACGCAGCAGCCATACCTGGTTTGTGCTGACCTATCTGCTCGGCTATAACCGCGTGCGGAATTATGACGGCAGTTGGACCGAATGGGGCAACCTGGTCAATGTCCCGGTTGAGCGGTGAGGCTAGGACATGCCCGAATATCCTGATCGGTTGAACGAGGCGCTGGCTGACTTTGATTTCGTGACCACGCGGGCGGAACGGGCCGAACTCCTGGTCGATCTGGCGGATCGCTTTCAGCCCGTCCCCGACCGGATCGCCACCCATCCCTATCCCGCCGATCACCGGGTGCCGTTCTGCGAATCGGAAGCATACGTCTGGGCCGAAGCGCAGCCCGACCATACCCTCAAGTTCTACTTCGCGGTCGAGAATCCGCAGGGACTCTCGGCGATGGCGCTGGCCACGCTGCTGGACGAGACGCTGTCTCATGCGCCGGTCGATCAGGTCGCGCAGGTGACGCCCGATCTGGTGCTCAAAGTCTTCGGCAGCGATCTGTCGATGGGCAAGGGCCAGGGCCTGATGGGCATGGTATCGATGGTTCAATCCCTGGCCAAACGCCACCTGAACCCGTAGGACGGCGACATCACTTTACTGAGATTGGGAATTTTGAGGGACAATTCTCGTTTTTCCAAAGCAGGGCGCCGCTTGCTGCGCCCTACACCGACGTTTCCACCGCGCCGCTCCCCCTCGCCACCGGATGGAGAGGGGGTCGGGGGGTGAGGTAAAACACCGCGAATTTCCGCGTGCTCAATGTTTTTGCCCTCCTGTCCGTCCCTAAACTAGTTCCGTCTGGGGAGGGGGAAAACGGGCTTGTTCCTCTCACCAACTTGCTTGGAGAGGGGCCAGGGGTGAGGGCATCCTTACAGCGCCGCGATCAATTCCTCGGCAGCGCCCGCGCGTTCGATCAACCCGCACGCTTGCAGGCGGCGGATCAGGTCGATCCACTCGGCGCGGCGCGGGTCCTGGGCCAGCACCGGGCGCAGAATCTCGGCGGCCAGCCGCACCTCGGCGGGCTTGTCCGCCAGGGTGATAGCCTGCCAGTACGCTGTCTCTTCCAGTTCCGGGGCGAGTTCGCGGGCTTCCGTCCACCGGGCCAGGGCCGTGTCGCGGTCGCCTTTTTCGAAGGCTTCGTAGCCCTGCCCGTCGATCAACTGCGAGCGGCGCAGCCGGACCAGCCGTCCCAACTCGACCACCGGGGCGGCGTGTTCGTCCACGCGCAGATCGTAATCGGTCTGCCAGGCGGGTTTGTCGAGACCGCCGGGGACGACCTTCAGAGCCGCGGACTGCATCCCCCGGATGTCGCCATCTTCCGCCTGAGCAGCCTCCAAAGCGGCGATCATGCGCTGCGCGAGGTCACCCGCCGCGCTCTCGAAGGCTTTCGCCATCGCCGGAACGACCGTCGGGTTGGTCATCATATTGGCCTGCACGCTGTAGCCGTCACCCACGTGGTGCATGGCTTCGCGGATACAGCCATCGCCCGTCCACGCGCCGACGCGCCCCTGCGCATCGACGACGGCGACCTGGCGGCGGTTCGCGCCTGGATCGGAGGCGACCAGCGCTTCGATGATCTTGGGGGCAGGGACGCCTTCGCGGAGCATGGCCAGTGCCATCGGGCCGAAGCTGATATTGACCAGCGATTGGGTGGCGACGGCGCCGACGCCGGGCAGCAGCCAATCGACGATGCTCCCCACACACATTTGATGAGTCTCGACGGCGACGCCCAACTGGCCGGTCGTGGCGTCGCGCGCGACGATGCTGTAGGTGGCAAACAGATCGGTGTAGCGCAGCATGATGGTGTCCTTTCTAAAGAACAAACCCTGAATGTGCGCAGGGTTTGTCGGGATCGAATGGATTGAATGCTCGGTTAGCGGCGTAAGCTTAGGCCCAATCTGCGGGCGCGTCCATCGATGTTGAGGATGCGGGCGCGTACCGTTTCCCCTTCGCGCACGACGTTGCGGGGATGCAGGAAATGCCCTTCGGCCAGCTCGGAGACGTGGATCAGCCCTTCCAGCCCTTCTTCCACGCACACGAACGCGCCAAAATCGACCACGTTGGTGACCAGTCCCTCGATGGTCTGGCCCACTTGATAGCGCTGCTCGACGGTCTGCCAGGGATCGGGATGCAGGCGTTTCAGGCTGAGGGCGACCCGCTCCTGGTTTTGATCGACGCTCATGACGTAGACGTCAACCATGTCACCGCGCTTCAAAATATCGCTGGGATGCCCGACCCGGCCCCAGCTTAGTTCACTGATATGGATAAGTCCTTCTAACCCGCCAAGATCGATGAAGACGCCAAAATCACACAGGTTGGTGACCTGTCCGGAGCAGGTGTCACCTTCCTTGATGGTCTTGAGGACGGAGGCGCGGGTGCCCGGTTTTACCTGGGCGGCGCGTTCAGAGAGAATCAGACGGTTTTGGATACGATCGAGTTCGATCACGCGCAGCATAATCGGCTGCCCGACCCGGTTGGCCAGCGAGTCGCGGCGCACGCGCAGATCCGCCATCACGGGGAAATCGACCAGTTGGCTGGCGGGCACGAAGCCGCGCAGGCTGCTCCATTCGACCAGCAGTCCCCCGCGATTGTATCCGACGATGCGCAGCGTTACCGTAGTGTCAGAGTCAAAAACCTGTTGGACTTGCTCCCAGTCCGCTTGCGATCCTCCGAACGGATTATGTTGTTCCAGCCCTGTCCCATCTTGATCATAATCCACATACCAGGGAGCATCTTTGGATTGAAGTGCGTTTTCCCCCGCTGCGACTTCCCCCTCTTGCAATAACGCTTCCCAATATCCTTCATCCGGGGGCAGAGGTGGGGATGAACCATGATGCCGAACCTCTGTAGTCATTTTGTGCTTTCCTCAACCTGAAAACCTCACCAAATCATCGTTCGATCATTATAGGAACCCCTACAACCCTTGTCAAACCTGCCCCATCCCTAACGGGCGCTGGCGGCGGGCGGCGTCCCGTTGGCCGGGGACGGCGTGCTCTGCCGGTGGGCGATCAGCGTCCGTTCCATCTCCTCGATCTGGTGTGCTACCTCTTCGATGGCGATGCGCTGCTTACGGTACAGGTCGGACTCGCTCATCGCCAGCCGCAGCGCCACGTCGCGCACCTTGCGCCCCTGCAAAAAGCGCATTTCCAGGATGTTGTACAAGATCCATTCCGTGGTGGTCAGGCTGCGCTGGCCTTCGGGTTTCAGGTTCTCGATGGCCTGGGCCAGCACGGCGCGCAGCGCCCGCGAGGGGTTGCGATCCTCGCCCTGTTCCATCTCGCGCCAGACGATGTTGAGCTTGAGCAGTTCGCTTTCGGTCAGGCGCGGCCCGCCCCAGTAATCGCGCAGGGCGTCCTTGACCAGGTTGGAAAACTCCGGGTTAGAGATGACGTCATCGGAGGCTGCGGGCAGCATCGTCACGTGGCCGTAGCGCGAGGCCCCGCGCAACTGCTGCATCATGTCGATCTGCGACGCCAGCCCTTCCAGCACGACGAAGACTTCCGACTGGTGCTGGACGTCTTCGAGCACGCGCGCGGCCTGGCGGGTGAGCGAGGCGAAGATCTCGAACTCCTCGTCGCGCAGATTAGGCTCCGGCGCGCGCGCCCACACACCCAGAATCCCCAGCAGCGGCGGTTGGACCCCGTTGTTGGCCGGGCGCGAATAGCGCAGCGGAATCAACCAGTACGAGCGCCAGATGAACAGTTCGCCTACGCGCCGCAGGCTGACCGCGTCGTCGCTGCTGTTTAGCGACGACAATTCCGGGCCTGTCAGAGCCTCGGGGGAGGGGGCCAGCGCGCCGATCACCTGCACCAACTGCGCGCCATCCGGTTCCATGCGGGCGACGAACGCGCTCGGCACTCGCAGGTGATCGCACAGCGCGGCCAGGACCGACTCCAGCAGTTGCGACGCGTCCGCCTGGGTGAGCAGGCGATCTCCCAAGCGCTGAATCCATTTCGCGCCCTGCTGGTCGTCGTCATAGATCAGCCAGTTTTCCAGCACCGGCAGGATGATGGTGACCATCCATTGGAATAACAGGACGGTCGCGACCGCGGCGAACGGCATCAGGGCATCCCCATCCAGCCCCAGGACGTTTGAGACGCGCGGCACGTACAGGATGACGGCCAGGATCGCCGCTCCTAGCAGCGGTCCGCGCAGCATGAATTCCAAAAGCTGGGTGCGAATCACCCGGTCCGGTTTTTCCGATCCGAAGAAGGACAGGGGATAGGCCATGAAGACGAGCATCAGCAGCACGATCAGGTTGGCAAGGTTCAGCACGATCAGCAGCAGCGGATCGCGCTCGTTGCTCCATTGGCCCAGGACCGAATAGGGAAAGATGCCCCACGCGGGAGCGAGGAACACGGACAGCAGATACGTCATCCGGCGCTGGGTGTAGCGCGTCAGGCAGCGCCGCCGTGCCCGGACTACGTTGATCGTCGCAAAGCCGCCCACGACCAGCAGAAACGCGATGTACACGAGGAAAATCGGTCCGGCGGTCATGTAGGGATGGTGCGCGGTCGCCGGTCCCGATACGACGAGATCGGTCAGCAGCGCCAGCAGGGTGAACAGCAAGCCCAGGCCATATGAGATGCGTACGACCAGCTTGCGCCGCCCGCGTGAGGGTCGGCCCGTCGTCGCCATCAGTGCGTCCGACAGGTGGACCAACGCCGCCGGGATGAAGGCGATCCCCAGCCACTGCACGCGCAGCCATGTTTCGAGGTACTGCTCGCCCGGTTCCAGGGCGACGAACAGATCGGTCAGATAGGCCGCAATCACGCACAGCAGCACGACCCCTGCCGTCCAGGTTACGCCCTGGCGTGTGCCGCGCGCCCAGTTGTATAGCAGCAGCGACACGGCGATGATGACGATAGTCGCGGTCAGCGTCTCGTTGACCAGTTCCAGGAGTGCGACGAAATTGCTTGGGTGATTCATAGGCGCCCGGTGCAGACCTATACCCCTCGGCCAAAGAACACGGCGATATCCTGATTCATATAATAATGGTCGTTGAATCCGCAGAAGGCAAACCCCTGCGCGCGCGCAAACTGAATGGCAGGGTAGTTTTTGGTTTGCATTTCTAGCGTCAGGTGGCCGATCTCGTGCAGCGAGGCCCAACGCGCGGCCTGTTCCAGCAGCGCCCGCCCGATCCGGCGGCGGCGAAAGGGTTTGCCGACCACCAGGTCTTGAATCCAGCCCCGGGTGCGGATCGTGTCGATCCGCAGGTTGACGTAGCCCAACACCACGTCGTCCGCTGCCGCCACCAGGAAGCAGTCGCGCTGCTCCCACGCCTGGACCAGGCTGTCCCGGTCCCGCGGATAATTCACGTCCATCGGGCGTGGCAGCCGCACCGTCCGGTAACGGACGGCAATCTCGTCCCCCTCTTCGCGCATGTCCATCTGCCAGA
>CAYRWY010000258.1:0-8368 GCA_964427955.1 uncultured Anaerolineaceae bacterium | reverse complement strand
CTGGAAAATCCCCGGCTTAAGTTGACGCCTGTCGGGCGCGGCAAGCAGCGCCCCTACCTGATACACCTATGATCGCCGCTACTGATCCAGGTAGCCGTCGGCGTAGATCACTTTGTTCAGCAAAATCTGGACGGTCTTCCAGATTTCCATCTGTTCGGGATCGTTCATATCCACGTCGTCAATCGACGGGTGTTCCATCGCCGCGATCTTGTCGTGAATCTTCAGGTACAGGCGGGCCACCGGGTAGCTCTCGTCGCGTTCTTCGATCACGCGGATCACTTCCTTGAGCTTCGTATCCATCGGGTTGGCGATCATCATTTGCAGCCCCGCGCCCATCAGCATGGCCAGGTACACCCGGTTAATCAGGGGGCGATTCTCGTTCGGGACGGCGTTGGACACGTTCGACAGCCCGACCGAAATCTGCGGCGACGGACTCCAGGCGTAGGGCAGCGTGCGCACCGCTTCGATGCACTCCGGGCAGTACTGCTGGCAGCCGGATACCGTCAGCACCAGCGGATCGATGATCAGGTTTTCGACGGGATAGTCGATCTCGACCATGCGCGGGATCAGGCTCTCGACCGCGATATTCACCCGCTCGTCCGCGCCGACCGGGATACCGCTCTGGGCCATCGTCAGCGCGACCAGCCGGGCGTTGTACTGCTTGGCGACCAGCGGCACGCGCTCCAGCCGCTCCGGCTCCGCGGAGACCGAGTTGATGATCGGCTGCGCTTTGGTGATCTTCTTCAGCCCGGCTTCGATCCCGACGATATTGGTGCTGTCGAAACAGAGCGGCACATCGACCACCGACTGCACGGTTTCGGCGATCCAGGGAAAGACCTCTTCGCCATCTTTTTTGCGCGGGCCGAGGTTCAGATCGACCGCCTGGGCACCGGCTTCCACCTGCTTGATCGCCAGTTCCATGAAAAATTCGCGGTCGCGCGCCGCGAGCGCCTCTTTGACTTTTTCGGAAATAATGTGAATGTTCTCGCCAATGATGTACATTTTCGTCCTCTTCTCTAGGGATTCATGACGGCCTGCACCGAGGGAAACTGCGCCAGATCGGTATGGGGCAGGAACAGCGCGGAGGTAAAGGCGTCATAAAACGTGTTGTCGGCAGAAAGCTCAATATACGTCATGCGCTGGGCAATCTCTTTGATACGCTCACGCGAGCGGTGGTCCAGCAGCGCGAGATAGGCCCCCTGGATCGCCGTATTGCCCAAGAAGCGGAAGCGATCCCAGGGCATATCGGGCAGTAACCCGATCTGGACGGCTTTTTCGACGTTGATATATTTACCGAACGACCCGCCCACCAGCAGTTGCTCGACCGCGTCCAGCGACAACCCCACGCTTTCCGCCAGCACGACAAATCCGGCGTAGATGGCGGCTTTAGTGCGCAGCAGGTTGTCGATGTCCACGTGGCTGATCACGATGTCGTGTCCCGGCGCGGCTTCGTTGGCCCACGCGATCACGTATTCCGGGCCATGCTCGCCCGCCCTGACGCGGGGGGTAGGCAGGGTCAGGTTGATGTGCCCGCCTTTGTCCACCAGGCCGGTCAGGAACATTTCGGCCAGCAGCGAGATCAGGCCGCTGCCGCAGATGCCGCGCGGCTGGGTGCCGCCGATCACGCGGTAGGTCGGTTCGTAGGTGTCGGTATTGATCCAGACTTCTTCGATGGCCCCTTTGGTGGCGCGCATCCCATGTCCGACGCCGCCGCCCTCGAAGGCCGGACCGGCAGACGCCGCCGCCGCGACCAGCCATTCCTGGTTGCCCAGCGCGATTTCGCCGTTGGTCCCCACGTCGATGAAGATCGTGATCAGTTCGGTGCTGTCCAGTCCCGACGAGAGCGCCCCGGCGGTGATGTCCGAGCCGACGTAACTGGCGATGCCCGGCAGGCAGTCCACCGTCGCGTCTTTGTGGATATTCAGGCCGACATCGCGCCCGGCCAGGGTGGGGATGTGGTTCACCGCCGTCACGAACGGCGACAGGCGGATATTCTTGGCTGGGATGCCCAGCAGCAGGTGGATCATCGTGCTGTTGCCCACGATAGTCGCCTTGACAACCTCCGTCGGATCGGCCTGGACCCGCTGGCAGGCTTCGGCCAGCAGAGTGTTGATTGTCTCCAACACCAGGTCGCGCAGTTCTTCGCCGCCGCTGCCTTTGCCGCTATAGATGATGCGCGAGATGACGTCCTCGCCGCGCGAAATCTGCCCGTTGTACTCCGCCGTCTGCGCGTGGACTTTGCCAGTGATCAGGTCCACCAGCCACAGCGAGACGGTAGTCGTCCCGATGTCGATGGCGATGCCCCACAGCGGATCGTCGTCCGGCACATGGCCGGGCTTGAGATCGATCAGCCGCACCGGGCAGTCGGGGCAGTCCCACGCTTCGGAGTCGAGCACGAGCGTCACGTCCCATTCGCCTTTGCGCACGATGTGCCCCAACCGGCGGAGCTGCATCAGGGAGATGGTCACCTGATCCACGCCGGTCGCCTGGCGCAGGGCCGTTTGTACGCGGCTCCAATCGTCGGTTTGATCGTCCATCGTGGGCGGGGTGAGCGTCAGCTTCACGCGCCGGACGGTCTGCACCTGCTCCGGATCGTAGTCCGCCGGGACCGGTATATCGCGCGCGGTGCGATCCGTCGTCAGCCGCCGCTCGACTTTTTCTTGCGGCGGGACGACGACCTCGACGTCGCTTTCGACGACGGTCTGGCAGGCCAGGGCATAGCCGGTCGCCACATCCTCCGGCGAGAGGCGCAGCGTGCTGCGGCGGCGGACGGTGCCGCGGATCACCTGGACGGCACAGCGCCCACAGCGGCCCTGTCCACCACAGGGCTGTAACACCTCGACCCCGGCCAGGCGCGCCGCCTCGGTCAGCAAGGTCCCGGACGGTACGTGCACCGGTTCGGCAGCGGCATCGAACTTAACGGAAAATTCCATCGTCAACTCGGCTTAGTTATTCTGAGTAGGGGCAATGCATGAATTGCCCCTCCGAAGTTTACACGCTAAAGCGCCTGCTTCATGAACGCCGGGAGGTCTACCGCTTCGCGCGGGCCAACCCGGATGTCCCAGCCGGGCAGTTCCTCTTCCAGCTCGCCGGAGAGCACTGCCACGTGACCGGGCAGCACGATCCGCTTGCGGCTGATCTTGTCGGCGATGCCGAACTGCTTCACCGCCTTGGCGATGCGTTCCGCGTCGAATTTGCCCGCCGCCCAGGCCGTGAGCACGCTCATGCCTTCGGCGTCCGCCACCAGCAGCCACGCGGGCAGGCCCGATCCTTCGACTTCGTTGGCGACGCTGAAGTAAGTGATGCTGAAATTGGTCGTGACCAGCACCGGCGAGTCGGCGTTCGGGCCGTTGATCTCGTAGATCCCCGGCTGGACCTGGATCGGTTTCTGCGGGTCGGTGTAGATGTTCTCGCGCAGGACCAGCAGCGAATAAATCGTTTCGGGGGCAAAACGATCCAGGACGACGAAACCGGCATACTTGGCAATCGCCTGCGCGGCGACCATCGCCTCGCGGCCCGGATCGCCATCGCCGCACAGCGCCAGGATCGGATAACCCAACGCGCGGAAGTTCTTCTTGATCGACAGCCGCCGGATCTGCGTGCTCAAGGCCAGCGAGGCGCCGAGCGAAGTGGCGGTGGGGTGCAGCACCATATCTTCCACGCCCTGGCCCTTGATCTTTTCGGTCAGGTCGGCCAGTTCATCCAGCGTTCCGCCCGCTACGACCAGTGACGCGCCGTGCTTTTTGGCCAGCGCGGCCAGCGCCTGCCAGTTGCTCGCATTCGCGGCAGAAATCAGCGGCGCTTCGCCCGCCAGCTTGCCCAGGCCCGCCTCGATCACCGCCGGATCGGAGCCGATCAGGATCAGCGGACGCTTGGTCGCCGCACGCACGGCAGCGACCGCCGCGGCAAAGGTGGCCGCATTGCCCGACGCGGCTTCGACGGCGAAGCCGTCCAGCGTCAGGCTCATGCCCACGTAGCTGACGGCATAGGCGTTCGCCTTCGCCACCAGCGCGGTGATCGCGTCGGTGCTGTCCGTGTCGCGCACGCGGACGAACAGGCCCGGACGGTTGTAGAAGGTCTTTTCGTGCCGGAACAGGACGACTTCGTTCCCGGCCTTGACCTCGGCCCCGCTGCCCTTGAGCGTGATCAGCCGCACCGGCGGGGCCGCCGACTCGGAGAGTTGGGCTTTCGATTCCGCCGATACGTGCGGGCAGGCCGCGAGTTCGGCCTGCTTGGCCGCCAACTTCATAGCAAAGGCCAGGCAGGTGGGAAAACCGCAGTCTTTACAGTTGGTCTGCGGCAGCAGTTTGTAGATTTGAATACCTGTGAGCGCCATTCCTCTCTCTCCTTCTGTTTACGCAGGAACGGCCATAAGTTCATCAACAGCCGCTTTGACGCGCTTGACACTTGCGGGGTGCCGCAGCACCACCACATCCGCGCCGGATTCGAGCAGGGCTATCGCGGTGGTCACTTCCCAGTTGATGGCCCGTGCCAGCCAATCGCCCCATTCTGCCGGGACGCCTTCGCCCACCTTGGACTCTTTGGTCTTCCAGGTCTCGTAACCGACGGTGACGAGCATGGGAAGCTGCGTCATCGCGTCACCTTGCAGGGCCGCCAGGCGCAGCCGTTCCATCACCGAATAGCCGTACTCGATGCCGTAGCCGAGCGCGCCGGTGGTGGGGTCCATGATCACGCGGTCCAGCGGCAGGCCCATGTCACTGATCAGGATGTTCAACTGCTTGGCGAGGTTGACGTCCATTGCCGTGCGGGCGGTGACGAGGTGGCCGTTCGCCATCGCCGTGGCGACGATGGTCCGGTAATTCTTGTCCTCGCAAATGCCCAGCACCAGCCGTTCGCCCTTAGTCGCTTCGGCAATCGGGACCAGCAGCGCATTGTCGAGATCGACCTGGCCGGGCGCAAACACCATCAGCGGCAGGCCGCTGGCGGCGAGCACGGCTTTGGTCGCCTTGACCGCGGCGTCGGGCGTGAGGGGCTGGCCATCGGCGCCGGTCGTCCCCAACGAGAGCTGGAGCAGATCGGCCCCGGCGGCTTCTGCCGCTTTGGCCCAGGCTGCCGGATCGTTCACCACGTCGCCCCAGGCTTGCAGCAGCAGAGGCGACCAGTCGTCCGGGCGATGATCGGCGATTTCGACCGCGATCTGCGGGCGGTGTGGAGTTTCGGCTTCAAAATGCATAAAGGGCATGGCCTTCTGCCCACCGAGGGTGACTACACGGGACCGCGTGCCCCCGTCCGCCGCCGTCGCGCCCAGCGTGACGGTCCGGACGGTTCCCGGCCATTTATCTTTGGGGATTTCTACAGGCATAAACTTTTACTCCTCTTTTTTCTGTGATAACGCACGCTGCCGCGCTTCGTCACGGCGTCTAACAAAGGTTTCGAGCGGCGACTCTCGTTGGGCATGAATCCCTAAATCTTTTAGATCGGACGGGTCCTGGGCGGCCAGGTGGCGCAGGACGTGCCGGTACGACAGCAGGGCCGCAGGGTATTGGATGCCATCGGAATTGTGCAACAGGAACAGCACACGGACCCCTTGATCTTGCATGATCTGGACGGCGGCGGTCAAGGGGATGTCGGGGGGAATCTGCGGAATGTCTTCACGCATGATCTGCTCGGCGGTCAGGCTGCGGCAGTCTTCGCGGGCATAGGACTGGACCAGCTCGTGCTGGCTGATCATCCCAACGGCGTGCCCTTCGTGGTCGAGCACGGCCACCGCTTCCAGGCCGTGCTCGATCATCAACCGGGCAATATCCGGAACGAGGGTATTCGCCGGACAGGTGAATACCCCTACCGTCATCAAATCACGGACATACCGGACGTCGGTCATGGCGTCCGCTTAGAACATCATCGGCATGAGCATGGCCGGATGATTGTGTTCTTCCAGCCAGGCCAGCAGTTCTTCCACGCTGGTGACGCTGCGCTCGTCGGCGATCTTGGCGAGCAGCTCCGGATCGCCTTCGCGGTCTGCCACGGCCTGGAACTCTTCCGCCATCGTCTCTTTGAGCACGCTACTCATCCACACGACGCGCTTGAAGCCGCCATCCGCCGAGATGAACTTCGGGCTGATCAGGTAGAACTTGCCGACGCCCATCACGCCCGGAGTCTGCAAACCGCCGCCCGCCACACCCGCCAGCGTGCTGAAGGTCATGCCCGCCGGGGTCATGCTGGGATCTTCGCGGCTGACGACCATTACGCCGTTCGCTTCGGGGATCAGCATCACGATACATTCGAAGCAGCCACAGTTTTTGACCAGCAGGCCGTTTGCGAGATAGCTGTTGATGTCCAGCAGGCTCAGATTGTAGACGAACTCGTGCTCGCCTTGATTCTGGACCAGAGAAACCTCGGTCACCGTGTCCAGGAAATCATCACGCTCCAGCCAGGGCTGCAATACGGCGGCGGCAGCGGGCTGTGCGGCCAGCACATGCGTCACATTTCCTTGAACGGGACGCGAACGACCGGAAGCGTAATAGTAGCGAGTCGAAACGCTCAGCGTTCCTTCGGCGGCGACTTGCGCCAGGGCCTGTCCGGCGGCGTAGGGCAGCACCAACGATTGGGACTTGTCCAACGTGCTGCGGTCTTCAGCGCCCACGCGCGCCAACTGGACCGCCCGCTGGGGATGGTGACTGTGGATCAGCGCAGCGAACCGCTTCAGGTCGGCCCCGTGCAGCACCAGCTTGTGCGCAGCACCCTGATGGATGTTGACGCGCCCCACGATGCCAAGACGCCGCAGCAGCAGTGCCATATGGCGTAGGGCGGTTTCGTCAGTGTGGCAGAGATAGGCTTCACCTGTCACCCAACCTTTTTGCTCACGTACCCGGATCGAGCCGTCTCCGTCGAAAACACCGGCCAAAAAGGCGGCGATATGGGCTTCAGGCAAACTAAAGAGCTGCTTCAAGTTCCACTGGGGGGTATTGGCGCACCGGACCCCTAACGCATTGGCCAGTATGCCTAGCAGGGCATTATTGCCATAGAGGTCTTTGGCGGGCTTCGTCGGGACGACAGGGCGGCCTGCCACATTACCGATGGCAGTTTTCTCACGGTGGCCGAGTTTTTTATCCGGGAAAACCGTCTGGTACACGGCTTCTACGTAATCCAACAGGGCAAACTCGGTGTTCGTAAAGAACACCTGGCACTGTCCCTCAGTTACCCGGTTCAGAGAGCCATCCGAGGCGAGGAAACCAAGCAGGTAACAAAGATCGGGCGAGATGTCAGGTAATGCCTGCGGAGAGTGACCGGAAGGTGAAGCCACCCGCCGAATACGTGCTTTCGCCTGGGACCAGTCTTCGCCAACAATTTCCATCACTTGACGATAAAGAGCAATCGGCCAGGTAGAGGACCGCTGCGGGAGGTCCGGCAACACCTGACGCGCCGCCGTGTGTGAACCATACACGGTTTCCAACCTGGACCATGCTGCCTTGATCAGGTCGTCATCGGCAACACGCCAGGTCTCCGGCAGTAAATCAATTGCCAGCGGAACCTGTCCGGGTAAATGGATATGCCTGGCTGCATATATACGTTCGCCGGTCGAGACTTCATCCGCACGCGCCCAAACCAGACCTTCAGGACGATCCACCGCGACCGGGTGGTTGGGAGTCAAGGTCACACGCTGTCCCGACTTGGTTTCCATCTGGATCAGGAACGGCGGGGCAGGGTTGCGATGGACACCGAGCACCTGGCTGGGAGCGATCTGGCCGTTACCGTCTAACGTCAGGGCATCAACGCCAAACGGCCCCTGTTGGCCCTGATGAGCATCGACCCAATCGCCGATAGTCGTCACGCGCCCATCGAGGATCACCTCTGCATCCCTGGTGAAACAAGCCGTCATGGGGTTTTCCATGATCGAATACATGGCGACTTCTTGCACGGCGTCATGCGATCCGACCTTGGCGTAGTCGTTGGTGCCTTCCCAATAGCCCTTGACCGGATCGACCAGCCGACCCAGCTTGATGGGCTGGTTCGGGCCGGTGGGGTTGATGCTGAAGGAGGCTTTGCAGTCCAGCCAGTTGTACGCGCCGCACAGCCCTAACCGCTCCGGGCTGACCACGCAGACGTGGTTCGGGGCGAAGGACTGGCACAGCGTGCAGGAATAGAAGGTATCCACCGAGGTATCGGTCAGGTCGGCCAGGCGCTTGTTGCGGTAGTCGTAGGCTTCGCGGGCGTTGGCCAGCCATGTTTCGATCTGGGCCGGATCGGTGTAGATCGTGACCTGGACCTTGTCCACAATCGCGCCGAAATCGGCATGGAAACGCGCGTGGAGAATCTTGCCGAAGTGCTCCAGGTTGAAGCCCTTGTCGGCGGCGGCGTTGGAGATGCGAATCCAGGCGATGTCGCGCTGGCCGATGTGCTGGATGCC
>CAYRWY010000257.1:0-8451 GCA_964427955.1 uncultured Anaerolineaceae bacterium | reverse complement strand
AATGGAGAGGGGGAGCCGCACGCTTTTTCCCCTCTCCCATCGTTCTCTATGGGAGAGGGGCCAGGGGTGAGGGCCATTGGTGGGTAACGCCGCCGGGGGGTGAGGTCCGTGGCGTGGCCTAACCCCAGCGATTACCAGGAGGCGCTGCAAAATCCCTCGCGCGCCTTTGCCGACGGCGAGTTACAGCGCGGAACAGTCTCGCTCACCCGGTTGGGACTGCCGCGCCCGATTTCGGGCAACTTCGCCACCGTGTTCGAGGTCACGACCGGCGCGCGCAAATGGGCGGTGCGCTGCTTCAGCCGCGAAGTCTCCGACCAGCAGCAGCGCTACGCCGCCATCCACCAGTACCTGCTGAAGCGCAGCCTGCCCTATACAGCGGGTTTCGAATTCCTGCCGCAGGGGGTCATGGTGCGGGGCCGCTGGTACCCGGTAGTCAAAATGGAATGGGTGGACGGCGATCAACTGGATACGTTCATCGTCAAGAACATCCAGCGCCCCCAGGTGTTGCAGCCGCTCCCGCAGAAATGGCTGAATCTGACCCAATCGCTGCGCGCCGTGTCCATCGCGCACGGCGATTTGCAGCACGGCAACATCATCGTCACGCCGCAGGGCGGCCTGCGCCTGGTGGATTACGACGGCATGGTGATCCCTGCGCTAGCCGGACAGCCGCCCCAGGAGATCGGTCACCGCCACTACCAGCACCCCTCGCGTACCCTGGACGCGCGTTTTGCCCCCGGCAGCTTCTTGAACGTGGACAACTTCTCCGCGTGGGTGATCGGCGTGTCGCTGGCGCTGGTGTGCCTCGATCCCCGGCTGTGGACGCAGACCGGCGCTGGAGAAGACAGCCTGCTGTTCCAGGAAGCCGACTACAAGCAGCCGGGCCGCTCGGCGGCGCTGCGCCTGCTGCAAAACCACGAGGACGTGCGGGTGCGCGAGATCGGCCAGCACTTCATGGCGATCATCAACACGCCGTCCTACTTAAAGGTGCCGCCGCTGAGCGCCACGGAAGCCGGGATCACCCGCCCGTCCGCGCGGGAATGGATGGACGTCGCCCGCGAGGATCATCCTCCGTCGCTGCCCGAAGAGTATCCGCGCTCCCTGCCGGAAGAACGATCCCGCCGCCGCCCGTCCGAACACCATCCGCGCACCGCCGCCGTGCTCGGCCAGGGCTGGCTGCAAGATCACCTGCCGGGCACGCGCCCCGCCGCGCCGTCTGCCGCGCCGCAGCCGCCCGCCGTGCCACCGCCGTCCGGCAGACAGGCCGCCTGGATGCTCAGCTACGCCCAGACGCTCGATCCGCTGCCCAAAATCCAGTTCTCGCACGATCTGATCCTGGAAGAAGCCGACCAATACCTGGCCGAGCGGCTTAAACGCTCGATCTTCACCCAACTGATCTTTTCGCTGCCGCGCTTCGTGCGCAAACGCTTCCAGTCGTACCACGTCGTCCAGCAGAAAATGTACGTCCAGACGGTGCAGGTCGAGGCCCAGGTCGCGCTGGCCGGGGCCGAACGCGATCTGCGCGATCTCCAGGCGGAACTCGACAAACTCCGCACGCAGCTTGAAACCGAGCGCTTGCAGCTTCAGGACGACATCGACCGGCTGACGGCCCTGATCAACGACTCGTTCCAGCGCGAAAAGGATGCGATTCAGACCGCCGTCGAGCGCACGCGCAGCACGTTTATCGCCCAACAACTGGCCCTGTACGCGATCACGCCGGGCGCGATCAACGGCTTTGGACGGGTCCGCACCGAGGCCCTGAACGCCGCCGGGCTGTTCACCGCCGCCGACATCACGCCGCAGAACGAAACGCGCGGCCTCTACGCCCTGTACGACGTGCGCGGCGCGGACCCCGGCGTCGAATGGCAGAAGCTGGTGCAGTGGCGGCAGCAGCTCGAACACTCGATGCGCCACGCCCTGGTGATGCCCCCCTCCGAGTTGGGCCGCATCAAGAACGAGCACGAGTCCCAGCGCCGCGAATGGATGCGCATCCGGGACACGCGGCGCGCGCACCTGCGCATCGTGGAGCAGCGCACCCGGAACGATCCCCAGACCCGCCGCCTGGAAGCCCGTCTCCAGCAGGCCGCGCAGACCGTCGAAGAATGCACGCTGCGCGCCACGCTGGCCGAGCGCGAGCTGGCAGCGTTCTCTGAAATCACGGTCGAAAAACTTGTAAAAAGGATTCGGGAAGTGCTATCTTCAGCGCCCTAAAGTTGTTAGTTTTCAGTTATGAGTGGTCAGCCCCACTTTACCTGCGAACCGATGACTGCTGACTCTCGATTGACGTTTACTTAAGAGGCAAAAAAAATAGATGTCTTTGGATCACCATCATCCCCTGCTTTTGGGTCACGATCCGCTGGCAATCACCGATGTGGTGCACGTCGCCCGCCGCGCTCTGCCGGTCCGCCCGCTGCCTACGTCTGCCCCCTCCGGCTCCGACCTGGCCGCCCGGATCGCGCGGGTCGAGCGCAGCGCCGCCTGGGTCCAGCACACCATGAACGAGAACGAAGCCGCCGCCGCCGAAGGCCGCGATCCGCGCGTGATCTACGGCGTGAACACCGGCTTTGGCGACAACGCCGGGCGCGCCATTTTCCGCCACACCTCCGAAGCCGCCCAGCTCAGCCGCAACCTGCTGCTCAGCCATACCGTCGGCGTCGGCCCGCATCTCCCGCTCGAAACAGTGCGCGCCGCCATCCTGATCCGCGCCAATACGCTGGCGCAGGGCTACAGCGGCGTCCGGCGCGAGGTGATCAACACCCTGGTCGAGATGCTCAATCGCGGCGTGCTGCCCGCCATGCCCAGCCAGGGATCGCTGGGCGCCTCCGGCGATCTGGCCCCACTGGCGCACCTAGCGCTGGTGCTCAGCGCGCCGCTGCCGGATGAGATCGTCCAGCCCGGCGCCAACGGGCAGGCGTATTATCACGGCGACCTGCTGGATGGTGGCGACGCGATGGCCGCCGCCGGGATCGCGCGTATTCCGCTGGGCGCGAAAGAGGGCGTTGCCCTGATCAACGGCACGTCCGTCAGCGCGGCGATTGGCGCGCTGGCCTGGCACGACGCCTTCCAGACATTAGCCGCCTCCGAGATCGTGCTGGCGCTGTCGTTGGAGGCGCTGCGCGGCTTCCGCGATGCCTACCTGCCCCACCTGCACGCCGTGCGCGGGCACAGTGGGCAGGCGCGCGTGGCGTCCTTCGTCTCGAAGCTGATCGCTGGCAGCACCCTGGCGCGCGGTGACGCCCATGTCGATCTCGATCCGTCGCAAGGCCCGCCCCAGGACCCCTACAGCCTGCGCGTCGCCCCGGTGGTGTTGGGCGCGGTGCTGGATACGCTGGAACACGTCGAAACCGTGCTCACCCGCGAGATCAACGCCGTAACCGATAACCCGCTGATTTTCCTGGACGACGAGGGGCCGCTGGGCCTGCCGCGCCAGAACAAAGCCGTCTCTGGCGGCAACTTCCACGGTGCGCCGGTCGGCTACGCGATGGACTTCATGAAGATCGCGCTGACCGACCTGGGCAGCATCGCCGAGCGGCGCGCGTTCCTGCTGCTGGACGGGCGTCTCAACCGGGGCCTGCCCCCCTTCCTGGTGATCGATCCCGTGGGCGAAGAGGGCTTGAACAACGGCCTGATGATGGCGCAGTATACGGCGGCTTCGCTGGTCAGCGAAAACAAGGTGCTGGCACATCCCGCCAGTGTGGACAGCATCCCCAGCAGTGCCAACCGCGAGGATCACGTCAGCATGTGCACCATCGCCGCCCGGCAAGCCGCGGAGATCGTCGCCAACACCCAGGCGGTGATCGCGACCGAACTGCTGTGCGCGTACCAGGCGCTCGAACTGCGCCTGCTGCAACAGCCCGACGCGCAGCTCGGACGCGGCACGGCGGCGGTCTTAGATTACCTGCGCACCGTGGAGATCGCGCCCGGCCAACCGCTGCGGATGCTCCCGCGCGATCTGCCGATCCAGCCGTATATGGACGCGATGATCCGGGTGGTACGCTCCGGCGCGCTGCTGGATGTGGTGCATACGGTGTTGTAAAGCCTACCTCACCCCTAGAAAGGACTCCATCATGAACGCGGGTTTTATTGGACTGGGCGTGCTGGGCCGGACCATCGCCCAACGCCTGATCGATCAGGACGTCGCGCTGACCGTCTGGAATCGCACGCCGGGCAAAGCCGAGGGGCTGCGCGCCGACGTTGCCGCCTCCCCCGCCGAGGTGATCGCGCGGACGCCAGTCGTCTTTCTGAATCTGCGCGACAGTGCCGCCGTGGACGCCGTGCTGAATGGGGATCACGGCCTGCTGTCGGGCGACGTGCACGGCAAAATCATCATCGACACCACGACCAACCATTTCGTGGACGTGACTCGCTTTCACGCGGCGGTGAGCGCGCGCGGCGGATCGTACCTGGAAGCGCCCGTGCTGGGCAGCGTGGTCCCGGCGTCCAAAGGCGCGCTGACGGTGGTCGTCAGCGGGGAGCAGGCCGCGTTCGAGCAGGCGAAACCGCTGATCGAGAAGATCGGCAGCACGATCTTTTTCCTGGGCGAAGCCGGACTCGCCAGCAAAATGAAGCTTGTCAACAATCTGGTCCTGGGCACGTTCATGGCCGTGCTGGGCGAAGCGGTGACGATGGGCGAAGCCGCCGGGATCGAGAAAGCGCGTGTGATCGAGATTCTTGCCGCCGGGGCGGGCAATTCGGGCGTGCTTAATGCCAAGCGCCAAAAGCTGCTGGATGAGGACTTCGCGCCGCACTTCTCCGCCGCGCTGATCTACAAGGACCTGCACTACCTGCAAGACCTGGCGCGGTCGCTCGACCGCCCACTGTTCACCGGCAGCGCCGTGAAGGAACTGTATGCCCTGGCCTTGCAGCGCGGCGTGGCCGATCAGGATTTTTCGGTGATTTACGACCTGCTCAAGGGAAAGTAGTTTCGGGCTTTACCTCACCCCCCCGGCCCCCTCTCCGAGGGCGGAGAGGGGGAGCACGGGCAAGTCCCCTCTCCAGACTTGGAGAGGGGATTTAGGGGTGAGGTATACATTCGCCAACAGTGTCGCAAGCTGGCGAGGGGAACAAGCGGCGACTTGCTGATAACTGGTCGCTTTTTCAGGAGGACGCCATGCACATGTACCGCCTGGCGGGCACCTACCGCCAGATCGGGCTGGAATACGGCCTCCAACTGCGCGCCGAGCGCGTGCCGCTGATGCCGACGTCGCGCACCCGGCTGGAGTTCGCGGTTGCCTGTGAGCCGTTCGTGCGTGAGTGTGCGCCGGAGCTGTTCGACGAGATCGACGGCATGGCCGAAGGCAGCGGCTACGACGTGCAGCGGCTGACGATGATCGCGCTGGGCCTCAACGCCCATCCCGGCTGCTCGATAGCCGCCGTCGCCGGATCGCAGACCGCCGACGGTCAAACCCTGTTCGGGCGCAATCACGATTGGTACCAGGCGTCCGGCCAGCACGCCACCTTCCTCGAAATCCGCCCGGACGGCGCGATCCCCAGCCTGGGCTGCAACGATGGCACCATCGGGCGCTTCGACGGGATCAACGCCGCCGGAGTCGCCATCGGAATCACGGCGGTCGAAGGGGGGCGCGATCACCCCGGCGTGATGTTCCCGCTGGCCGCGCGGATCGTGCTGGATCGCTGCCGCACGACCGCGGAAGCGGTGGACCTGCTGCAACGCCTCCGCCACGCCCGGTCGATCAACTTTCTGGTGGCCGACGCGAGCGGCGACCTGGCAGCGCTGGAAGCCGTGCCGGGCCGCGTGGGCGTGATCCGCTCCGACAAAGGTTTTCTCGCCGTCACCAACCAGTTCCAGTCGGACGAGATGGCGCGTTACGAGAAGGTGTCACACCGCCCGCCCACCAGCTACCGGCGGCTGTGCACCCTGCGCGAATGGTTCGCCGCCCGCCAGGGACCGCTCACCCGCGCCGATCTAGAAGCCGTGCTCAGCACCCCCACCCCGCGCGGGGTATGTGCCGTGCCCCGCACCCGGCGCGGCGTGGGGACGGTCTGGAGTTGGACCGCCCGCCTGGGCGACGGCGTGATCCACCTGTCCGACGGCGAACCCGATCTCGTCCCGTCCCGCCCGTTCGACTTCAGCGCCTAAGGGAGGAAGGGCGATGAAACGGATGCTAGCGCTAGTGCTCGCGGTCGGAGTCACGATGTCCGGCGTCGTGTCTGCCGCCCCATTTCCAGCCGGGTCGCGACTGCTCATTCAAAAAAGTGGTCGGGCAGGCACTTCCCTGGCCACAATTGACCTGGAAGGCCACCAACTGGCGCTGCTCGCGGAAAATATCATTCCCCAAATTTACCTTTCACCCGATCACACCAAGGTCAGTTTCCGCAATGAAGTAGGCGATCTGATCGTCAAGAACCTGGACGGCGACCTCCTGCTGGAGTACCAGTTTGATTCTTCGGGCGACTATAACTGGCGTGATTGGTGGGTATGGGGCTGGGCCGACGACGACCGGCTGGTGATTTCCCACGCTCAACAGGAGCGGTTTGCCTTCTTCGAACTGCCGGTCACACGCGACGATCCCCAACTCATCCCGGCGGATCGCCTCAATGCCTTTTTCACCTGGACGCCGGATCAGATCCGGTGGGAGCCTACCGAGTCCTATGCCTATTTCATGTTCCAATTTGGCCCAGGGTTCCAGTCGGTGCTCACGCCCATGTCTCCCCACACCAGTCTACAGAATTTCTACGATGCCATCTACGTGTGGGATCTCACCGGGGATCATCCCGCCGCAGTGGATGTGATCGAGAGCGTCTATCCCTGGTGGGAGAATCCGCTGGTGCCCGAACCGGCCTGGTCTCACGCGGGTCACATGCCGGTGTTGGCCGCGTTTGAAGCCCATGTGCCGTCGATCTTCATCTATGCGCCGGGTGAAGGCTTTCGTCGGATTGCCACCATTGGGGGGCCGGAGGATTGGCCCGATCTTCCCCGGAATTTTGTCTGGAGTCCCGATGATCGCCGGATTGCCTATTGGAGCATGTCCAATGTCGGGGACGGCACACGCCTGATGGTCGTGGACGTCGCGCACCAGACTCGACAAGCACTGCTCGCAGCGTATAGACCCGCCGATCCAATCGCCTGGTCCTGTGATGGGAACTACCTGGCCATTACCCAGATCGGCAGCTACCGCAGGGAAGGTCCCCAGTATTTTTCGGTTTCTGCCATCTATGTGGTGGATGCGCACACCGGAAACATTGTCGCGACCGCTGGCTTTTTTGATGACACCTTCATCGACATCGTCGGGTGGGTGGGCTGTTAACCTCGGCGGGATCGGCTATACTTACTTTAGAGACATGAACAACGAGTAAGGATCGGGCCATGCGACAGGTCATCTTGTACCCCGGTGAAGACGGCTTTTGGGTGGTGGAATGTCCCAGTCTGCCCGGCTGCATCAGCCAGGGCAAGACCAAAGAAGAGGCCATCGCCAACATCAAAGAAGCGATAGAGCTGTATATCGAGCATTTAGAGGCCAAAGGCAATCCCGTACCCGAAGATCACCTTGATCGTCAGGTTGTAGTAGTAGCATGAGCAAACTGCCCCGTATTTCGGGTCGAGAATGCGCCAAAGCTCTGGCAAAGGTTGGATTTCATCTGGTCCGCCAAAAAGGAAGCTACATGATTTTGGAGCGAGATGATCCGCCTACAATCGTTGTTGTTCCCGACCACAAGGAACTAGACACAGGAACCCTTAGAGCTATCATCCGTAGTGCAGGTCTGACAGTCGATGAATTCATAGGTCTACTATGAGCATAAATCCCATTTTGCTCGACTTCCCCGATCATCTCGAGACCGAGCGGCTGCTGATCCGTGCCCCGCGCGCGGGCGACGGTCCGGTCATCAACGCGGGCGTCTGTGAATCGATGGAGGAGCTGCGCCCCTGGATGCCCTGGGCGCAGACGATCCCCACCGTCGAAGAGACCGAAGCGCATCTGCGCGGCGCGGCGGCTCACTTTTTGCAGCGCGAAGACCTGCCGCTGACGCTGTGGCGGAAAGCGGACGGCGAGTATCTCGGCAGCAGCGGAATGCACCGCATCGACTGGACGGGGCCGTGCCTGGAGATCGGCTACTGGATACGCACGTCGCAGAGCGGGCGCGGCTACGTGACCGAAGCGGTGAACGGGATCACTGCTTTCGCCTTCGACATGCTGAACGCCGAGCGGATCGAGATTCGCTGCGATGCCCGCAACGTGCGCAGCGCCGCCGTGGCCGAGCGCGCCGGGTACACGCTGGAAGCCCGCTTCCACCACCACACGCGCGACGTGGACGGGAATCTGCGCGATACGCTGATCTACGTCAAATTCCCGAACCGGTGACAGATCCTTTACAAATGATACAAATTATGTTATCTTTGTATCATGAACTCTGAAACACAGACCCAGGACCACCTCCTCCGCGCGGCGTGGGAACTCTTCATGACGCAGGGGATCAAAAAAACGTCGATGGACG
>CAYRWY010000256.1:0-8468 GCA_964427955.1 uncultured Anaerolineaceae bacterium | reverse complement strand
CAGCGTCAAAGTCGCTTTCTGCACGACCCTGGGCCAAACGGTCACCTCGATTCTGGCGGCCTATGCCTTCGCCCGGATCGAGTTTCCGGGGCGCAACCTGCTGTTCAGCATCTTTCTGGCCACCATCTTCATTCCGACGATGGTGGTCCTGATCCCCAACCGCAACACCGTCACCAACATCGACCGGTTCTTCACCCAGGATTTTCCCCAGAAACAGGATGATTGGGGGATCACCGACGCGCGGAAGACCATCGCCAAACCGATCCACCGCGCCGTCGACGCCGCGGGCCTGGAAAATGTGCTGGGACTCGGCGAGGCAACTACCGTCGATGGGCCGATCAAATGGAAATGGATCGACAGTTGGCCCGCCCTGGTGGTACCGTTCCTGGCGAGCACGTTCAGCATCTTCCTGCTGCGCCAGTTCTTCATGCAGATTCCCGACGATCTGTGGGACGCCGCGCGGATCGACGGGGCGGGGCACATCCGGTTCCTGTTCCAGGTCGTCGTGCCGATCTCGCGCGCGGCAATCGTGACGACTATCATTTTCACCTTCATCGGCACCTGGAACGCCCTGGAATGGCCGCTGCTCGTCACCTTCACGGATAACTGGCGGCCCATTTCGTATGGCCTGTACGCGTTCACGTCCGAAGCAGGCGTCGATCTGAACAAACTCATGGCCGGGTCGGTGATTACCCTGGTGCCCGTCCTGGTCATCTATCTGATCGCCCAGCGGCAGTTCACCGAAGGGATCGCCACGACCGGATTGAAGGGTTAAGCGCAGTCGCAGTCAACATGGCCGAGAAACCGCCGTTCATGAGACGGCGTGCAACACTAGCAATCATGGTAGGGCTGGCGGCGCTCCTGCTGCCAGCCTGGGCCTCCCCCCTTGAGGCGCAGACCGATCGCGCCCCGTGCGGCTATGTCGATCGCTTCGACCTGCCGGTGCCCGGCATTGACCAGGAATACACGGATTTCGGCATCTACCGCGCCGAATACGGCGGTTTCCATACCGGGATCGACGTCGCCTTCGAGCAATTAGGCGATCCGGTGCAGGCCGCGGCCCGCGGGCGCGTGACCTACAGCGATCCCGAAGGTTGGGATACCGAAAAGGGCGTGGTCGTCGTCCAGCATACCATGCCGGACGGGACGCTGGTCAATTCGCTGTACGGGCACATGGAAGAACTGAACGGCCACACTTTTCCCGCGGTCGGCCAATGTGTCGAACGCGGCGACGTGGTAGGCGCGATCGGCTTTCCGTCGCGCGGGCGCCCGCATCTGCATTTCGAAATCCGCACCCGCTACCGTTACGAAGGCGGCCCCGGCTATACGGAGACCAACCCACTGGGGTTAGGCTGGTACCATCCCCTCGACTTCATCTACCTGGCCAATATCTGGGCGCTGCCCGCTTACAGGAGCCATTTCTCACTGCTCGAACGCCCCATCCTGCCGCCGCTGCCCCTGCCCGATGGCACGTACGTGATCGCCCACAGCCAGTACCTGGAAGCGATCACGCCCGACGGCGAAAGCCTCTGGAAATTCGACACGCTCGGCAGCACCACCGGTCTGGTCGCCCTGCCGGATGGCCGGATACTGGCCCTGACCTCGACGGGGCAGGTTCTGATCGTGCGCAGCGGGAACTACAGCGCGTCCTGGCAGATCGCGGGCGCCAAAGTGGGCCCGCTGCTGTTCGGCAGCGACCTGATCTTCATGCTGGACGATTACACCCTGGCGGCTTATCGTCCCGATGGCACCCGGCTCTGGCAGAGTGCGGCGCTGGACGGGGGATTGGAACAGTGGGCGATCAGCGGGAATCGGCTGGCGGTCAGCACCCGAAACCACCAGTTAGCGATCTTCGACGCGAACGGCAGCCCGTTGGTGCAGACCACCTTCCCCGATCTGGTGATTCCCACGGCAGGGTCGGACGGCGGCTTTCTGCTGCTGATGGGATCGAGTGTCTCCCGGATCGACACGGCGCTCACCGTTACGCCGCTGTTCGACACGGGGCGAGCCATCGTTTCCGGTGCGCGGCTGTTCCCCAGTTCGTCGGGGACGATTTACGTCTACAGCGGCGAAGGGCGCTCGCTGTATGCCTACACGCCGGAGGGCAGCCTGCTCTGGATCGCCTACCTGCCGGGCAGCCACGTGCGCCCGCCGCTGCTGGGTATCGGCGGCGGCAGCCTGATCTACGCGCTCACGACCGATGGGCAGTTATTGGCTTATGACACCGCCGATGGGCACCTGGTCGCGCAGCTAGCCCTCTACAACGGCGGGGCCGAGGGCGTGACGCTGTCGCGCTGGCTGGACGTCCAGCCGGACGACACCGTCCGGTTTGCCAGCGGTTTTCTCACGACGGTGACGATCAACGGCCTGGACCTGCGAACCACCACTCCCCAGTGATCGCCGCTCATCCGTTAAGGGTTTTCCCGCGATTGATCCTCAAGCGCGCGTGCCTCGCCCTGGACAAACTCGACCAGGGCCGCCACCGTCGGATCGGGGGGGATAGCCGGGGTGACGGGTAGAAGCTGGACCGAGGCCACTGTCCACGCCGGGTAATTCAGATCGACACGTGCCAGATGGTTCTGCGGGACGTCGCCCAGGATGATCCCCGACGCTCCGCCCACAGCCACCCGATCCGGCGCCCGGTCAATCCTGAGGCCCGGCCCACCGTCGGGCAGTGAGGCCTCGCCCGCCGCGACCGTGATCGAAATGCCTCGCCGCGCCAGGCGCAGCGACCGGTTCCAGATCAACAGCGGCATGATCATCTGTCCCGCCAGGCGGCGGAGCGACGGCGGCGGGATCGGCACGCGCTCCGGACCGCCGATCACGGCGGCGTCATAGCCCATGCCATCCAAGACCAGGAACGGTGCGCGCCCATAGGTCGCCCGGCAGATCCACGCTTCCGCCGCGCACGTATCGCCCAGGTCCAACAGAAAGACCGGCCCGGAGGCGGTCCGGCGCGCCTGCTGGATCAGCGTAAACAGCGGCGGCAGGAGTTCCAGGCTGCCGTGCAGATGCGCCGTATACAGGAGGGTGACGGTCGAGACGTCCGCCAAGACGGAACCTTTCCGAAACACAAACCAGGGGCCGATCCGCCCCTGGTGAATACGCCCGCCGCTATTTGCCCTGCCACTCCGGCTGGCGCTTTTCGAGGAAGGCCGCCATGCCTTCTTTCTGGTCCTGAGTGGAGAACAGGGTGTAGAAGCTGCCACGCTCGAAGGCCAGCCCGGCGGATAGGGACGTTTCGAACGCCTCATCGACGGCGGCTTTGATCAGTTGGACGGCCAACGGGGCCCGCGCGGCGATCTGCTCCGCCAGCGTGACCGCCTGGTCCAGGTAGCTCCCGACCGGATACACGTGATTGACCAACCCGAACCGCTCGGCTTCAGCCGCCGTGAGACGGCGGTCGTTCAGACACATTTCCATCGTCAGCGCCTTCCCGATGGTGCGCGCCAATCGCTGCGTCCCCCCGGCACCCGGCATCACGCCGAGGTTGATCTCCGGCTGGCCGAACACGGCGGTTTCGGACGCGACGATCATATCGCACGCCAGGGCCAGCTCGCAGCCGCCGCCCAGCGCATAGCCGCTGACTGCCGCGATCACGGGCTTGTGCAGGCGGGTCAAACGCTCCCACCGGCCAATGAACGCCTTGCGGATCATTTCGACCGGCGTCGCCTGCGCCATCTCTTTGATGTCCGCACCCGCCGCGAAAACCCGGTCGGTGCCGGTCAGCACCATACACCGGATCGCCTCGTCCGCGTCCATCGCCTCGAGGGCGTCCATCACTTCCTGCATCATCGGACCGGTGAGCGAATTGAAGGTCCGGGGCCGGTTGAGCTTGACGACTCCTACGCCAGGAGCCGGATGATCGATCACTACATTCTGGTCGTCCACGACAGCCTCCTACAGCGAGACCACACGCTTGGCCACGCGCAGATGTTTGGGAAAATTCGGCAGATATTCCGAAAACTGCTGGTAGCGCCCGTCGTTATACTCCGACAGGTAACGCTTGAGCACGCTCACCACGCCGGGCAAAATCGTCAGGCCGTGCAGGCGATTTTCCATCAGGATATACGCCTCGGCCTCTTTGGCGCCCAGGGTTTGCTCCAGGAAAATCGCAACCGCTCCGGCGACGAACAGCCCGGTGAACTGATCCCCCCAGGTGGGATGCGCTTCGCGGAACGGCTTGCTGACCGGCAGCGGCGTACTCGTCAGCGGGGCGACTTCGGCGGCCTTCTGCCGCAAATAGGACACCATGAGCAAGCGTCCGAATTCGGTGACCATCCCGCGGAAGACGTGCGCCGCGTCTTCGTCGAACGGCCACGGCTCATTGTCGCCCCACGCGATCCGGGGTGGGATCAGACAGAACAGCGCACCCTCCAGACGCACGCCCACTTCCTGATCGCTGGGATAGGAGATATTGGGCATCAACATCAATTGTTCGGTGACCGGACCGGTAAAAGGCTTGAAGAAATCATATAAATTGGCCGTGCCCATCACTTTATTGATTTGCTCGAAGGCTTTCTGCCAGCTTTCTTTCTCCTCGTCCCACCAGCCCGCCAGCGCCGCCTGCTCGTAAAAATCCTTCAACTGCTCGTTCCAGTGCAGCGGGGCCCAGGGCAGCGCGGCCTGAGGGATCAACCCCGGCCAGGAGAGATTGAGAGCATAGGTGTAGATCGCCTCGAGCGGCGTATTCTGGTCCAGCAGACTTTGCAGCGTATGGACGGCTGGGTGGGTGGACTGGCTCATCACCCGCCGGGTCGTGTTGCGCGCGTGCACATGTGCTCGATGACGTTTGCGCGCCTGCTCCACTTCGGGCCAGTGTGTGACGGACAGCACGGTGGACATCAAGCGAGCACGGTCGTCAATCAGAATCTGGAGCGTTCTTGAGGTCATGTCTTTTCACCCGCGACCCTGGCATATACCGACATTCTGAAAGGGCCAGCCTGAAATCATTCTACCTGAGCGCCGCTCAAGATACAACCGCCATCTACCCGGAGCACCTGGCCGGTGATGAATGCGGCCCCCTCCGAGCAGAGGAACAGCACGGCAGCGGGCACCGACTCCGGTGTGCCGGGCGCGTAACTCACGCCGTTCACGCGCACGCCGTGCGCCGCCAGGGAGCGGGCCGACCCGTGCGTGAACCCGGCCAATCCGGCCTGGCTGGCGGCTGCCGCAGCGTTCTCGGAGCCGCTCCCTGCCGCCGGGAAGACGTTCACGATCACGCCGCCGCCTTCGTCGGCCATGACCCGCCCGGCCAACTGCGTCGCGAAGAAGGCCCCGGTCAGGTTGATCTCCAATACACGCCGCCAATCGTATTCATCGACCGTCAGCAGCGCCGCACTTTTTTCGGCCCAGGCCGCGTTCACGACGATAGGCAGGCCGCCGAACTGTTCGCGGACCGCTTCGATCACTGCCGCCACCTGGAACCGGTTGGAGACATCCCCGGTCCAGGCCATCGCGCGCCCGCCACCGGCCTGGATGGTCTCGACCAGATGATCCAGGCGATCCGGATTCAGGCCCATCACACAGACGGCAGCGCCGGATCGCGCCAGCGCCAACGCGATCCCCTGTCCTACGGGATCGCCACCGCCGGTCACCAGAGCTACCTGCCCCGCAAGGTCTACTGAAAAACGCCCTGCCATAGCGCCCTCTCAGAAATGTTAAGGGGCGCGGTTGCGCCCCTACCGGTCATGCCAGACAAGGCCGGACGTTTTAGGCAATCGTGATTTTGGCATCCAGGTACACGTCCTGAATGGCATTCAGGAGCGCCGCGCCCTCTTTCATCGGGCGCTGGAAGGCTTTGCGGCCACTGATCAAGCCCATGCCGCCCGCGCGCTTGTTGATGACCGCCGTGCGGACCGCCTGGGCCAGATCGCCTTCACCCTTCGACTCGCCGCCGGAATTGATCAGGCCGATCCGGCCCATGTAGCCGTTGGCAACCTGGTAGCGCGTCAGGTCGATGGGATGGTCGGACGACAGCTCGGTGTACATCTTCTCGCTGTACTTGCCGAACTTGATCGCCTTGAAGCCGCCGTTGTTTTCGGGCATTTTCTGCTTGATGATGTCCGCCTCAATCGTCGCCCCCAGGTGATCGGCCTGCCCGGTCAGGTCCGCCGCCACGTGATAATCGACGCCATCCTGCTTGAAGGCGTTGTTGCGAGTGTAGCACCACAGCACCGTCGCCAGGCCCATCTCGTGGGCGATCTTGAACGCCTGGCTCACTTCCGTGATCTGGCGGCTGGATTCGGGCGAGCCGAAGTAGATCGTCGCGCCGACGGCCACGGCGCCCATATCATACGCCTGCTTGATCTGGGCGAAAAAGACCTGGTCGTATTTGGTCGGATAGGTCAGCAGCTCGTTGTGGTTGAACTTGAGCAGGAAGGGAATCCGGTGGGCGTACTTGCGGGCGACGGCACCCAGGACCCCCAGGGTCGAAGCAACCGCGTTGCAGCCACCCTCGATGGCAAGCTCGACGATTTTCTCGGCGTCGAAGTAGATGGGATTGGGAGCGAATGAGGCACCCGCCGTGTGCTCGATGCCCTGATCCACCGGCAGGATCGAGACGTAACCCGTCCCCCCCAGCCGACCATGATCGAACAACTGCTGCAAGCTGCGCAGCACCGGTATCGAGCGATCCGTATACAGGAAAACGCGCTCGACGAAATCTGGACCAGGCAGGTGCAGCAGATCTTTCGAGATGGTCTTGCACTGATGCCCCAGCAGCGACTCGGCTTCCGATCCCAGCAATTTCTCGATGCTCATTTTGGTGGCCATACTTCCACTCTTTTCCTTAACAGCTCAGGCGAGATACCTCTCGCGCTACCGAACAGTCCCGATCAGACGGATCATAACACGCTGCGAGCCGGATGCAACAGCCCGCTCACGACTTCGGCGTGACCCGAAACTCGATGGGCTGGCCTAACATCAACCGGGTTTGAGCGTGCAGCACCGGCAGCGTCACACACGCGATGGTCAGCAGCGCCATCAGGGGCAAACTGAGCGCCTCGTAAGCCCGTTCGCGGATCGTCCAGGGCGTCGCGCGGGGCGGACGCAGGCGGAGATCCATGATCCAGAACCACAGCGTCAGGGCCGCGACCACGCCCAGGGCGAGTTGCATCAGGATCACCGGAGGGGCGGTGACCCGGTCGGCCATCCAGGCTGGATGCAGCCAGAACGGCAGTTGAGCCCCCAGAAACAGCACCACCCACCCGGCCCCGGACATGAGATTATCGTGCGCCACGCGGAGCAGCAGCCGGATCGACGGCAGAGAAAGCTGGCGGCGGCGCAGCATGTGGTCCAGGGTATAGCCGATTTCCTTGGCGCCCCAGGCGTGCCGGAAGGTCTGGTGATAACGCCCGATCACCGCCTGCCAGGCCGTGCGGCCCGGCGTCGCGCTGGCCAGAAACGGCAGGAAGACCGGCTCCAGGGATTGCTGTCCGGCGCGGGAAAAGTAGGACTTGATCGCCATGTGCCAGTCATCGGCGATGACTTCCGTATCCCAGTAGCCCACGTCGTCCAGCAGACGCAGGCTGAGCGCGTACGACGACATGGGGAGCTTGCGCCACCAGGGCGCGGCGAGATAGGCCAGCTCCCAGGCTGAGGCATAGGCGTGCAGCAGGCGCAGGAGCGGATGCGATTCCCAGACGTTGCCATGATAGCGAATCGGGGCCTGCCAATAGGCCCGCAAACGCCGGGGATGGGTGGCAAAAAGCACGCCCAGACACTCAAAGTGCTGCGGATGCCACAGCGTGTCAGCATCCATCGTCGTGACGAGCACGTGATCGAGGTCATAGCCCAACTCGTCCACGAGACGCCGTTTCGCCCAGCGCACCGCCCAGGACTGGTTGGCCGACTTGCACTGCATTTCGCCGGGCAATCCCTGAGGATGCACGGTCGCCCAGATATGGGCGAAACACGCGGCAAATTCCGCTTGCAGATCCGTCCCCTTCTGCGCCGATCCCGGCTCGGCGGCTTCCATCGCCAGGACGACGCTGATCGCAGTCCGGGCGTCTTTTTGCGCCGCCAACCGGTCCAGCGTGCGTCGCAGAATGAGGCGATCCTCGTTCCAGTTGGGAATCACCACCAGGTGGTGCACAGCGGCCAGGGACAGGCTGTCTGCCGTGGCGCGGCGAGCATATTCAGCTTGCCAGTCTTTCGCTTCCCATTGGCGAACCTGGGACAATCCCCAGCGCATGGCCAGCGCCGCCAGGGTGAAACGCCCGGCCAGGTATAGCGCCAATCCCGCGACCAACCAGATCAGGCCCAGCGGACTCTTGACCGCCGCCAGGATGACCAATCCAACCAACAGCCACGCCAGTCCACCCGGCAGCCCATCCAACCACGAACGCGACATCGATCATCACCGAATATGAAGACTCTAACGAAACCTAAACCATCCCAGAGCAAAAACAGTGAGTCTGTTTTTGATAAATAAAAAAAACAAGTAAAATGGTCCGCAAGATCAAATC
>CAYRWY010000255.1:0-8474 GCA_964427955.1 uncultured Anaerolineaceae bacterium | reverse complement strand
CCTCGCGCGAGCAGTTGGGCCTGCTGATGGCGGGCATCAAGCCCGGCGGGGACTAGAAGCGAGACTTTCCACCAGATCGACAGCGGCGTGACCCACCCGGATCACGCCGTTTTTCTTTTCGGGACCTACCCCTCCGGCGGTGTGAAAAAATTCAGGCTGCCGATCAGCACGTTGAAGACGGCAGTGCCCTCATCGCGCTTCGCCGCCACGGCATCCAGGTCCACCAGGTAGCCGGTCTCCAGGTCGGGCACGTAAACCGCCAGCAGCGCCCCGACGTAGGACGCGCCGTCTATCTCGTAGGTGTACGGGATGATCGATCCCTCGTAGCCGTAGACGGTCACGTCCTCGACCGTATCTTCGCTGTACGTGACGTTTTCGATCTGGTCCAGGTAATCCAGCGCCGTCGCGTAGAGGTCCTCGTCGGACGCGGCGTCGTAGGTCGTCAGGTAGATGGTGATCGTCTCGTCCGCATCGCTGATCACCGTCTCCAGGCTGCCGTCGTCCTGGTCGTAGTAGGTCGGTTCCGGCCAATCCCAGGGATAGAGGAAGTTGATCCCCAGCGCGACGTCGGTATAGCCGCGATAGTTCATATCCAGCCCTTCGTTATCGACCGTGACCGTCGTGCTGCTGGTATACACGTTCCCGGCCACGTCTTCCAGGCGGATGGTCAGGACATAGGTGCCGGAGACTGCCGGTTCGTAGTGGTAGGTGAAGGGCGCGCTGCCAAAGGTCAGCGGGGCAGTGCTGGCCGGGACGATCTTGTAATTACCCTGCTCGTCCAGGTACCGCCAGGTGGGCAGGAAGGTGTCGCCGGGCTGAGGGTGGATGTTGAACGGCGCATGGTTGCCCATCATTTGCAGCACGCCCCAGATGTTGGTCACGGTCCCGCGGTCGGGATCGAGGCTCAAATAGGCGGTGGTGGCGTGCCCGTCCTGCCCGGTGTACTGCCCGCTGATCAGGTAGGCGGTGGGGTCCTGGCGATCCGGGATCAGCAGGGTGGGGACGGAGATCACGCCGTCGGTGATGACCGGCATCTCGACGCCCCAGGTGAACTCGTGCTCCTGGTAGCCGTCCGGGAAGTCGATCAGCGGCTCCCCGCTGGTGTCGATCTCCGCCGACTCCAGGTCGGATTCGTCGAGCATGATCCGGGTGCCATTGTCGAGCTGGAGCGTGGCCGAAAAGGTGACTTTCAGAATATGCTGGGCGTTGGTGTTGAACGAGAGGACCGGCGGTTGGTGAATGCTCACCGTGTCGGTCGGATAGACCGCCTGGATCGCCACGGCCTCGGCATCCGACACGCTGTCGGGCGGGATGGTCGCCGCCGCCGTGCCATAAAACACGCTCAAGAAAGTCTGCCAGGCGGCCATCTGCGGGACCTGCTGCACGTAATCGACCGAGCCGCCCCAGTCGTCGTACACGACCTGGTTGCGCGGGAAGTAGATCGCGATGCCGTGCGAATCGGCCAGCGCCGGGCTGGCGGCGTGATAGAGCACGCTCTGGCGGGATGCGTCGATCAGGGCTTGCGCCGCCTGCGTCACGCTGGGGCTGCCGGACTGGTCGATCAGCAGGGTCAAGAAGTCGATCAGATCCACCGACGAAAAGTAATCTTCGTCGTCGGGCGTGTCGGACGAGAAGGTCAGCGCATTGTTCCGCGCCACGCCCAATGCGCTCAGCACGCCGCCGGGATCGCTTTGCACGGCGCTGACAAACTGGTCGAGCGCGCTGTCGATGGGCGGGACCTGCCCCAGCGCGATCACGCCCAGGTCGTATTTCGTCTCGCCTTCGTCTTGCCATTCGCCCTCGGCATACGAGTAGACATAATCGTCCACGAAACGGCGGCCCAACTCGGCAGCGTTCAGGGCAGGATTCTCGATCAAGGCGGGCAGGGTGTGGTCGTAAGCGAAGCCATAGCCGGGGACCAGTTCCTCCGACAGCAGGGCGAAGTCGGCATAGGGCGCCAGCGTCTTGACCACTTCCAACTGGGACAGCAGGCAGGCGTCGAAGCCGACCAGGGCCAGCGGTCCGCCGGTCAGGGCGGTGATCTGCGCGAAAGCGCGGTCGAGTTCGGGCAGCGTCAGCGGATCGTCGCCGCTGGTCTGGTCCCAGCCGAAGCCGGTCCAGCCGCCGCCGTGATCGGACAGGATCAGCGCGTAGCGATCCGCCGGGTAGTTCTGCACGGTCCAGCGCGCGAAATCGACCAGCGCCGCCGGATCGCCCTGGTTCACTTCGCCCAGCGCTTGCAGCACCGGCGAGTTGATATTCTCCCAGTCGGCATCCCTGGTCAGCCGGAAACGCCGGGTATCGGTCCAGGACGGATCGTCCTCGGTGCGATCCACCTGGGCGATCAGGTTCACCTGATCGGTGCTGCCCACCCATTCGATCTCGTTGACGTCGAGCAGCATGGCGTCTTCGATGTCGGAGGTGTCGGCGGTCATATAGAACATGATCGTCCAGGCGGCCCGGTCGGGCTGCGCGTGGATCGGGTGAGGCAGGCCAATCGCGGCCAGCAGCAGGGCGAACAGCACCGGCCATGCGATTCTGCGCGAGATGAGCATAAGGTTCTCCTGGTAGGCGATCAGTTAGTTGGAAGAAAGATCCGGAACGTGCTGCCTTGATTGGGTTCGCTCTGGACCTCGATCTGGCCCCGGTGCACCTCGACGATCCGTTTGACGATGGGCAGGCCCAGCCCAAAGCCGCGTGTGCTGTGCGCTTCATCCACCCGGTAAAAACGCTCGAAGATGCGCCGGGCCTGTTCTTGCGTCAGGCCGACGCCGGTATCGCGCACTTCGATGACGATCTGATCCCCGTCCTGGTAACCGCCGATCTGCACCTGGCCGCCGGGCGGCGTATAGCGCAGGGCATTTTCCAGCAGGTGGGTGAGCGCGGTTTGCAGCATCGAGCGGTTGCCCTGGATCGGGGGCAGGACTTCGCCCTCGTCGATAGTCAGCGCCAGCCCATTCTTTTCGGCGGCTTCTTCCAGGTTGGCACACACCAGCCGGAACAGGGCATTCACGTCAACCGGGGCGAAATCCAGGTCCAGACCGCTGTCGAGTCGGGCCATCATCAGGGAGGCGTTCAGCAGTTCGTTCATCCCGGCCACCTGCTCGCGAATCTCCTGCACGTACTGGCGGCGTTTGTCGGGATCGGGCACCCGGTCGATCAGGCTGGCGCGCAGCTCGATGTTCGTCAGCGGCGTGCGGAACTCGTGCGAGGTCTGGGTCACGAAACTGGAGAGCACCTGGACGCGTTCTTTTTCGACGGCCAGGTCAAAGGCGTGCTGCTCAGCTTTTTTACGCTCGGTGATGTCCCGCACCGCCACCACGCGCACCCCTTCGCCCAGGTAGGAGAAGGGATGGCCGAGGACTTCCGTGTCGATGAGCGAGCCGTTCTTGTGAACGAGACGCATTTCAAAATGAGAGATGCCGCCCCGCTCGATGATCGCGACGACCATCGGCCATTGGGGCGGGTCGACGAATTCGCGCAGGGAGTGATTGACCATCTCGGCGGCGGTGTACCCGAGCATGTGGCTGAGCTGCGAATTCACCTGAAGAATCTGGCCCCTCCGGTGCAGCAGCAGCCCATCGAAGACGGCTTCGAGGAGGTGGCGGTAGCCTTCTTCACGGTCGCGTAGGGCACGTTCGGCGCGGACGCGTTCCAATTGGCTGCGCACCCGGACGGAGACCTCTTGCTCGTGAAACGGCTTGACGATGTAGTCTACGCCGCCCACGTCAAACGCCCGGATCGTGGTCGCGAGCGAGGTCTGGGCACTGAGGAAAATCACGGGAATGTCGCGGGTACGGGGGTCGGCCTTGAGCCGGCGGCAGACCTCGAAACCGTCCATTTCGGGCATCATCACGTCCAGCAGCACGAGATCCGGCGGGTGGTTTCGGATCAGATCCAACCCCTGGGCACCGGAATCGGCGATCTCAATCTGGTAGCCAGATTTTTGTAGCATTAGAGACAATACCGTGAGATTGGCGGCGGTGTCGTCGATGATCAACAGGTCGCCTGCTGACGGGGGCGCGGAGGGGGTGGGGTCCTGCGACATGCGATTGACATCCTCTCAGGGGTGATAGACCTACCCCCATTATACTGTGTTTGCCGGACCGAGGCAGTCATCGGCTCTCCAATTCCGCCAGGGACTATGCTATAATTCGCAACGGTAACGTTCAGCCCCCACCGCTGGGGACAGGGTATGAGGTTGGCGCATGGTAGACAGGACCTTGTTGGATAAGTTGGGCGGGATCGAAGCGCGTTACGAGGAACTCGAACGGCTGATTTCCGATCCGGCCAACCTGAGCAATTACGAAAAAGTGGCCGAATATGCCCAGGAGCGATCCGGGATTCAGACGCTGGTCGAGCAGACGCGCCTGTACCGCCAGGCGATCCGGGAACTGGAAGACGCCGAGTCCATGCTCGAAGACCCGGACATGGGCGACATGGCCCGCGAAGAAGTGAACCAATTGCAAGCGGTGATTCCAGAGATGGAAGCCAACCTGCGCCGCCTGCTGCTGCCCAAAGACCCACGCGACGGCAAAAACGTGATTTTCGAGATTCGCGCCGGGGCGGGGGGCGATGAAGCCGGTATTTTTGCGGCGGACCTGTACCGCATGTATACCCGCTACGCCGAAGAACATCGCTGGAAGTCCGAGATTGTCAGCGCGCACGATACCGGCGTGGGCGGCTACAAGGAAATCATCTTCGAAATCAAGGGCAACGGGGCTTTCTCGCGCCTGAAATTCGAAAGCGGCGTGCACCGCGTGCAGCGCGTCCCCGTCACGGAAAGCCAGGGGCGCATCCACACCTCGACGGCGACCGTCGCGGTATTGGCCGAAATGGACGACGTGGACGTCCAGATCAACCAGGACGACCTGCGCATCGACGTCTACCGCTCCGGCGGCGCGGGCGGCCAGAACGTGCAGAAGAACTCGACGGCGATCCGCATCACGCACCTGCCGACCGGGATCGTGGTGGCCTGCCAGGACGAGCGCAGCCAGCTTCAAAACCGCATCCGCGCCATGAGCGTGCTGCGCGCCAAGCTGTACGACATGGAGCAGGAGCGCATCCGCAGCGAGCAGGAAGCCGCCCGGCGCAGCCAGGTCGGTTCCGGGGATCGCAGCGAGAAGATCCGCACCTACAACTACCCGCAGAACCGCGTCACCGATCACCGCATCAACATGACTGTCTACAACCTCCCGGCGGTGATGGACGGCAAGCTGGACGAGTTCATCGACGAACTGGCCACGCGCGAAGAGGCCGAGCGTTTGCAGGCGGTGGGGGAGTAAATCCTCCCGATGGTTGGTCGGGGCAAGTCTTGTCTTGCCCCTTCTCCTGATACGACACCTTGAACGATCTCCCCTTGACCACCGTAGGATCGGCCCTGGCCGGAGCGCGGAATGCGCTGGCCGGGGCTTCGGAGTCTGCCGGGCTGGACGCGCAGGTCTTGCTGGCGCACGTGCTGGATTCCGACCGGGCGGCGCTGCTCGCCCACCCGGAGCGAACCCTCACCCCGGAGCAGGGCGCGGCCTTCCGGGCGCTGGTCGAGCGCGGGGCGGCGGGCGTGCCGCTGCCGTACCTGATCGGGCACCAGGCGTTCTACGATCTCGATCTGATCGTCACCCCGGACGTGCTGATTCCCCGTCCCGAAACCGAGCACCTGATCGAGGCGGCGCTGGAATGGGCGCAAAAACGGGAAAAAACAACGCACCACGGAGGACACAGAGAGCACCGAGAAGAGCAGGGCGAGCCTCAGACTCTTTCCATCGTCGATGTTGGCACCGGCAGCGGCGCGATTGCCGTCACGTTGGCGAAGCACCTGCCCGGCGCGCGGGTGACGGCCATCGACCTCTCGGCGGCGGCGCTGCGAGTCGCCCGCCAGAACGCCGTGCGCTATGATTTAGAGGACCGGATCGAATGGGTTTTGGGCGATTTGCTGGCTCCGGGGATCGAAGCGGGGCGGCAGTTTGATCTCATCGCGGCCAATTTGCCGTATATTGTTCATAAGGATCTGGAAGTGCTGGCCGTGGCCCGGCATGAGCCACGTCTCGCCCTCGATGGTGGCCCGGATGGCCTCGATCTGATCCGGCGGCTGCTGGTTCAAGTCCCGCGCGGGCTGGCGGAGGGCGGCTTGCTGCTGCTGGAGATCGGTGCGGGGCAGGGTGAGCGCGTGTGCGCGTTAGCCCGGGCGGCGCTGCCCGGAGCCTCGGCGCGGATTCTATTCGATTACGCCGGGCTGGATCGTGTCGTGAGTATAGAACGGGGGGAATGATGGCCCGAATTGTCTCGGTTAATTTTGCCGAAGCGCCGCAGATGGCGGCCCTGGCCTTGCAGGAGGGCGGACTTGTTGTGCTGCCCACCGACACCGTCTACGGCATCGCCGCCCGAATCGAAGCGGCGTCCATCGACCGCCTCTTCGCGGCGAAAAGACGCCCGCCGGATCGTGCCATTCCCGTCCTGCTCTCCGACATCGACGCGGTGCCGCTGGTCGCGCGGGAATTTCCCGAACCGGCGCGGCGGCTGGCGGCGGCTTTCTGGCCCGGACCGCTGACGCTGGCTCTGCCTAAATGTGACGGGCTGCCCGGCAACCTTTCCGCGATCCCGACGGTAGGGGTGCGCGTGCCCGACCTGGATCAGACGCGGGCGATCATCGCCGCGGCGGGCGGCGCCCTGGCCGTCAGCAGCGCCAACCGTTCCGATCAGCCCCCGGCCTGCACGATCCAGGCGGCGATCCGCTACCTGTCCGATGCCGTGGCGCTCTACCTCGACGGTGGGACGTGCATCGGCGGGGTGCCCTCGACGGTGGTGTCGTTCGACGGGGACGACCTGCGCATCGTGCGGGCCGGACCGATCTCCGAAGCGGCCCTGCGGGCGGCGCTGGGGGGCCATTAAGACGAGATCAATACATTGTCGTATAAATGTAAGGGTATTCCCCTGGGACTTTGTTCGGGGCTGTTATTTGCCCGGTTGCATGTTAAAATCGGAATATGGCGTGTAGCTGAGGATAAAAAAACAGGTGCGACGAGCGTTATTGGTACGCCAGAGTTTACTTTCCGGTATAGGGCAAAAAGCAGAAATGACTTCATCAGGACAGTGGACGATGCGATACGAGCGGCTGGCGCTGTGGGCGCAGGCCGAATGGGCCACGCGGCAGGGGGAGCGTCCCTTCCAGTTGCTGTGGGCCTCTGAGAGCTGCGGCAACCAGTTGGCTCAGACGCGCCTCAAGCCGCACCGCAGATTGCGGAATAACGTCCGTTACGTCGGGGTCGATCCGGTGGCCTGCGATCAGGTCATTCCGATCAGCGAGTACACGGTCCCGGGACGTAAAGCCGTGCTGGGCGAGTCGGTGGGGGCCTTTGCCTTCCGTTTCGAGCACGCCGGCGGCAATTTCGAGGCGCTCTACGTCAGCTCCTACTACCGCGACGACGATCCTAACATCGTGGCGGTGGTGTTGGTCCCGCCCGAACACATGGACGTGTGGGTGCATTTCGAGTCGCTGTGCAACGAGGCGGTCCGCCGCCCCAGCCGCCGCCAGGATGTCTACATCATCGGCGGGACGAACGCCTATTTCAAGCCCACCGTCGAGTGGAACGAAGTGATTCTGCCGCAGGCCATCAAAAACGATCTGCGCTCGGACATGGAAGCCTTCTTCAAGGACGGCGTGCCGATCTACCAGGAGCTTAACCTGGCGCCCTTCCGCAAGCTGCTGCTGGTGGGACCACCCGGCACGGGCAAGACCATGCTGTGCGCCGCGATGGCCAAGCTAGCACTCAAGCGTAAGCGCGTGGTGGTCTACGTCTCCGGCGCGGACGACGACGGCGCGTCGTTCCATAAGATTCACCACGCCCTGAACGTCGTGGCGAACGCCGGTTACCCGGTGCTGCTGATCGTGGAAGAGATCGACGTCTACCTGCGCAAGGACGACAAGGCGCGCATCCTCAACGTGTTGGATGGCCTGGAATCGCCCAACAATCCGCGCGGGGCGCTGCTGCTCGCGACCACCAACTATCCCGAAGTGATCGACGAGCGCATCGCCAAGCGGCCCGGACGCATGGACCGCATCCTGGTAATCCCGCCCATCCAGGACGAAGAACTGGCACGGGAGATGCTCGAACATTACATGGGGCCGCAGTGGCAGGCCGAACACGTCGAAGTCGTCCCGCAGTTGGTCGGGCAGACCGGCGCGTTCGTGCGCGAGATCGCGCTGCACGCCCGGATGTTAGCCGCGCACCATCACCAGCGCGTGGTCGATCTGGCCACGCTCAAGCAGTCGGTCGCCAGCCTCACCAACCAGATGAACACCGGGGACGATCTGCTGCCGCGCCGCCTGCTAGGCTTCGGGTCCTCGTCGCGCGGGAACGGCTTCCGGGCGCCTGACGGCGACCTGGAGGAAGATCCCCTCTCCGAGACCGAGATGATCGAGGACTAGGGGCGTTTATTCGGAAGACCTTCAAGGCGGGTCGCATGACTCGCCTTTT
>CAYRWY010000254.1:0-8482 GCA_964427955.1 uncultured Anaerolineaceae bacterium | reverse complement strand
AAAAACGGGGGACTTGACATCCTCGTCAAAATCATATAGGCTTGAGTAAACGTTTTCTCAGTTTGATGATGTTGAACTGGGCGGAGACGTGACCGGCTTGAGGGCGGCTCAAAAGTCGGGGAGCAAGATCACCTTGCGTGCAAAAAAAGCGCGGCACGCCAAGGCTGCCGCTCTATTTCCTGATGTGTGTTTTGTGCGCTGTCTGAGTCTCATGAGACCTGAGAACCTCCAAAAACAGTACGAAACCCTGTTTTTTGACCCAGGCAGCGCACCGAACTCGTTTCCAACTCCAACCGGCCCCATTTTCCTCGATATTGAAGCATCCTGCAAGACTACAACTTTTAAGTTTTTAAGGAGCTTTAGCTGTGGCTAATTCAATTCGTGTGGCGAATGCCCCGTGTTCCTGGGGCGTACTTGAATTTGATCTGGAAGGCGAAGCGGCGGGGTATGCCCAGGTCCTGGACGAGATCGCCGAGACCGGCTACGTGGGCACGGAACTCGGCGATTGGGGTTTCATGCCGACCGATCCCGCGCAGCTTCGCGCCGAGCTGGCTAAGCGCCAACTGTCCCTGCTGGCGGCGTTCGTCCCCGTGGCGCTGGCCGATCCGGCAGCCCATGCCGACGGCGAAGCGGTAGCCGTGCGGACGGCGCAGCTTCTGCGCGACACGGCAGGCGACCGCTGCTTCATCGTGCTGGCGGACAACAATGGCTCGGTGCCGGTCCGCACCCAGAACGCCGGGCGCATCACGCCCCAGATGGGTCTTGCCGACGCCCAGTGGCAGACCTTCGCGGCAGGGGCGAACCGGGTCGCGCGCGCCGTCAAAGAACGCACCGGCCTGCGCACCGTCTTCCACCACCACTGCGCCGGATATGTCGAGACGCCCGCCGAGATCGAACGCCTGCTGGCGCTCACCGATCCCCAGTTGGTGGGGCTGTGCCTGGATACCGGGCACTACATGTTCGGCGGCGGCGACCCGGTGGATCTGTACCGGCGCTATGCTGACCGCATCTGGCACGTCCACTTCAAAGACTTCGATCCCAAAGCCGCCGACAAAGTCCGCCAGGGCAACCTGGACTATTTTGCCGCGGTCCGGCAGGGTGTCTTTTGCGAATTAGGCCAGGGAATCGTGAATTTCTCGGCCATGCGCGACGCTCTGTTGGCGCGGAAGTACGAAGGCTGGATCGTGGTGGAACAGGACGTTCTGCCGTCGATGGGCGCGCCCAAAGCGAGCGCCCGCCGCAACCGTGAATATCTGCGCAGCCTGGGGCTGTAAGGCTAAGAGAGGGCAACATGGACAACGTAAAGCTCGGCGTCATTGGTGCGGGTCGTATCGGCAAAGTTCATGCGGAAAATGTCGTCTTTCGTATTCCTGAGGCGACCGTCGTGGGACTGGCGGACGTCAACCTCGACGCCGCGCAGAACCTGGCGCGCCAGCTCTCGATTCCGGTCGTCTCCAAGGACTACCGCGAGATCGTCAACCGTCCCGACATCGACGCGATCCTGGTGTGCTCGTCCACCAACACTCACGCGGAAGTCATCAAAGCCGCCGCGGCGGCTGGCAAGCATATTTTCACCGAAAAGCCTATCGATCTGAACCTGGCGCTGATCGACGACGTGCTGGCGGCAGTCCAGAAGGCGGGTGTCAAGTTCCAGGTGGGCTTCAACCGGCGCTTCGATCCGACCTTCGCGCGCGTGCGCCAGGCCATCGGCAGCGGCGAAGTCGGCGAGCCGCACCTGCTGCACATCATCAGCCGCGATCCTGCCCCGCCGCCCGCCGAATACGTGGCGGTGTCGGGCGGCATCTTCCTGGACATGATGATCCACGACTTCGACATGGCGCGCTTCCTGGTGGGCAGCGAAGTGGTCGAGGTCTACACCCAGGCTGCCGTGCGGATCGATCCGCGCATCGGCCAGGCCGGTGACGTCGATACCGCGATGGTGATGCTGACCTTCGCCGACGGGACCATCGGGACCATCGAAAACAGCCGCCGGGCGGTGTATGGCTACGACCAGCGTGTGGAAGTGCTCGGCAGCAAGGGCGGCATCTCGACTGCCAACCTCTACGCCAACGCGGTGACCTTCAGCTCGGCCAGCACGGTCTATCACGATCTGCCGCTGAATTTCTTCATGGATCGCTACACCGCCAGCTACATCAACGAAATGCAGACCTTCATCGCCGCGGTGGTGAAGAATACCGCGCCGCAGCCGACCGGCCTGGATGGGCGGATGTCGGTGGCGGTGGGGCTGGCGGCGAAAAAGTCGCTGCAAGAAAAGCGCCCGGTCAAACTGTCGGAGATCGTCTCCTGATTTTGCCCAACGCCAACGGGCGGCCCATCGGACCGCCCGTTTTTGATTCCTGAGTTTCGGATCGCGCGCCGCTACTTCTCCAGCGGGATCGTGATGCCCCCGTCGGCACTGCGGCTCAAGGTCACCGTGCGCCCATTGACCTGCGCCGTCTGGATGGACGGCTGCCCGGCCAGCGGGATCACGTGCAGCACGGCGCGGGGCTTGGGAGAGGTCCACTCGACGCGCAGCTCCGTCCCGTTCAACGCGGCGGAAACCTGCGTCTGGCCGTCCACGTCGTCCAGGGTGAAGCTGCCCCGCTCCAACAGGTAGGCGTCGAACGTGACGAGATCGAACGGATCGTCCGTCAGATATTCCACCGGTGCGGCGGTCGGGATCAGGGCGTTGGCCCGCACGTACAGCGGCAGGATGTCCAGCGGCACGCGCACCTGGCGCACCTGGGGGCCGTCGATGATCTCATGCGTCCAGAAGTCGATCCAGCGCCCCGCCGGGAAGTAGATCGGGCGCTGCCCGGCCTCGTTGTAGATCGGCGCGACCAGGAATTCCTCGCCGAACGTGTATTCCAGGTCGATGGCGTGGATCAGCGGATCGTTCGGGAACTCCAGCGGCAGCGGGCGGATGATGGGCAGGCCGGTCGCCGCCGCCCGGCTGGCGTAGGTGTAGAGATAGGGCATCAGCCGGTAGCGCAGGCGCACGTAGTCGGTGTAGATGCGCAGCAGTTCCTCGCCATATTCCCAGGGCAGGCGCGAGGTCATGCCGTGGGAGCGCGACATCGGCGAGAACAGGCCCATCTGCGCCCAGCGGGCATAGAGGTCCGGCGTGGGCCGGGTGTGGAAGCCGCCCAGGTCGTGCCCCCAAAACGGGTGGCCGCTCATGGCAAAGCTCAGGCCGCCGCGCAAGGTCGAGGCGAGCGCCGAATAGGTGCAGTTCGGATCGCCGCCCCACTGCGCGGCATGGCGCTGGCCTCCGGCGTAGGTGCTGCGGCCCCAGACGACCGGGGCGCGGTGCGTTTCCTCGCGGATGGTCTCGCTCACGGCATCGTTGTACAGCAGCGGATAAAGATTGTGCAGTTCCGCGCCGGTCATGCCATTGTGAGCTACGATGTCATACGGCAGCAGTTCGCCAAAGTCGGTCTTGAAGGTGTCGATCCCCTGGCGCAGCAGCGGGCGCAGCGAGTCCTTGAACCAGGTCACGGCGGCGGGGTTGGTCATGTCGATGATGCTAATATCGGGATGGCCCCCGCTCCACGCATCGCCGATCCAGGGATCGCCCTGCGGAGTCTTCAAGAAGTAGCCCTGGGCGACGCCCTCGGCATGGCGCTCGCTCTGAATGCCAATGTAGGGATTCATCCACAGGCAGATCTTGAAACCCAGGGCTTTCATCTCGCGGATCAATGCGTCCGGATCGGTGAAATTCTGCCTGTCCCAGATCAGGTCAGCCCAGCAGCCCATGCGCATCCAGTAGGGATCGATGTGGATCACGTCGCAGGGGACGTGATGCTCACGCAGCGCGCGCGCCCGGTTCAGCACATCTTCGGCAGTATCCTGCACGAAGCCGCACGACATCCACAGACCCAGCGACCACTTGGGCGGCAGCGTGGGGAAGCTGACCAGCCCGGCGTAGCGCGTGAGGATCGTCTTGGGGTCCGGCCCCATGATCACGTAGTAGTCCAGCAGGCTGTCGGGTACGATCATGCTGAACAGGGCGTGATTGCTGGCCGCCATGTCGAACCGGATGGCGGTGGTGCTGTCCACAAAGACGCCATACCCGCGCGAGCTGATGAAAAACGGCACGTTCTTATACGCGCGCTCGCCGTGCACGCCGAAGGCATCCCAGGCCCACATTTCCAGCACCTGGCCGCGCTTGTCGAAGTCGGTGAATTTTTCGCCGAAGCCGTAGAAGTGCTCGTCCGGCTCGATGGCAAAACTGTCGTGGAAAGCCACGCGCTGTCCATCGACCTCGCTGAAGCCCAGCGGTAGCGTGTTCAGGCGGTCGGTCACAATCGTGGTGGTGGTATCTTCGGCCAGCACCGGGCTGCCGTCCGGGCCAGAGAAGGTCATCTGGAAGGGATCGAGCGCGATCCGCACCTGCACGGCGTCCGAGATCAGCGCGATCTGCCCGGCGGACTGGTCCAGCCTGACAGCGACCGGCTGATCGGAGCGGTCGCGGGCCAGCCGGACGTGCTTGGGATCGGTCGGACCGTCTTGCAGCAGCACGCGCACGATCCCCGGCGCGGCGATCTGGACCGTCAGCTTCAACACGGTTCCCTGAGCGGTGGTCCCGGTCAGGGTGACGCTGTTGATGTCAGTCCCCGCCAGGCTGGCGCGCGTGATATAGGTCGGTCCGCCCGTATCGTCGGGCCGACGGATGGGCAGGTCCGGCAGTTGGCCGGGAAAGGTTATATACGGGTTGGTCAATCCATCAAAGGTCATCTTTTGATCCTTAGCGATTAAAGGTCTACCCCGACCAGCCGATAAATTTCTTCCAGGTCGGTCTCGGGCCAATTCTCGTCGATCAGCCCGTTGGTCACATCGACGTTGATGTACAGGCCCCGGTTGGTCTTGCGCTTAGCCATGATCCGCTGCACGAAGTCGGCCATCCCGCTGAACTTGACGTCCCGGTTCAGCCCGACCCGGCAGACGAGCACGGTCTGGCCGCCGAAGAAGTCCAGGATGGGTTCGTAGGGGGCTTCGCTCCCGCCGAATTCGAGGCCGCGCAGATTATGCACCTTGGCCAGGCTCTTGACCTGGTGCGCCCATTTCCCGCAGGAGTGCACGAACAGTCCGCCGAACGCATCGGACATCTGGTTCAGGTAGGGCACGGCGAACTCGTCGTGCATGGCCGGGGAGATCATCACACATTCGTCGTGCGCGACCTGAATGCCGAAGCCGTCCGGCATCCAGGGATAGTTGATGCTCGGCACGAACTCCCCGCCGTACTGGTGGATCAACGCCCGGTACGCGTGGATGTACTCGATGGTCAGATCGGTGACCATCTGGAGCACGTGGTGGACTTCCTTCGGGTGGGTGTACATCGCCATCAGATAGTTGTTGTGCCCGAAGATCAGCGCCGTGCTGTCCAGCGGTCCCTGTAGATCGGTGACGCGGATCGGGATGCGGCCCCCGGTCTCTTCCAGAAAATAGCGGGTGTAGTCCAGGATGCGCCCCAGCACCCCTTCGGTGATCGAGGGCTTGGGGAGATCGTAGACTTCTTCCGGATCGCTGATGCAAGGTCGCACGGCGGGCAGATCGTCGTCCCACCAGACCACCTCGCCGCCGAACGCGGCGGGCACGCCGATCACGCCCAGCATCGGGCACAGGCTGGGGACGTAATCGCCCCGCTGTTCAAGCTGGCCTTCGATTTCTTGAAGCTGGGCGCGGAGATATTTTTCGGGACTCATGAGCCGCTGTAAGATCGTATCCGGCCCGCCGCGCGCGAACAGGGCGTTTTCGACCGGCTGGCCGTGCTTGACCTTCGGCCCGACGTAGCCGATCATGAAGCCGGGCCGCTCCTCGTTTTCGAGGTGCCACAGGCGCGTCAGAAAGTCGCGATTGGCGGCGATTTGGGCCGCATGGGTGTTCAAGAAGTCGATGTTCATCAGTTAACTCTTCAGGTTCAAATCCGGACGCACAAATTGGCCGCGCGCTGACCACTGCGTGACTTTCTTGAGCAGATCGCGCGCCTCGTCTTCGGTGGGCACGAACGTGCGCAGGAACAGTCCTTCGGGCGGCAGCTCGCGTAGAATAGGCTCAACCTCGTTGGGTTCGGCCAGCAGGTACAGGTGGCGCCCACTCTCCAGGATTTTGCGGTAGCGCGGGATGTAGGCTGCGGTGTAGGCGGGCGGTGATCCGGCCCCCGGCGTGAACTGGATGGCCTTGATCTGCGGGATCTCCAGCAGGGTCTCCAGCATGTTACTGATGCAGGCCGGGCCGTCCAGGTGATACATCCCGTACTCGCACCAGTTGCCCATCTTGAGGATTTCGGGCACGAAGAATTTCTTGAACATCTTGGGCGAGATGATGTAGGAAAAGTCGCAGGCGATCTGATCGATGCGGCCCGGCGCCCAGAGGCCCATCCAGGCCAGGATGTCGCCCCCGGCGTTGACCCGGGTCGTCATCTGGTAGACCTGTTCCATGAGCAGCACCCAGGCATCCGAGATCACCTCGACGCCGCGTTCGACCGCGTCGGGATATTCGTACAGGTCCAGCGCCAGGGTATCCATGCCGCGCATGAGCGAGAGCACGTCCGCGCCGTTGCCCAGTTCCGGCTTGCCGATGAAGTAGCGGTCTTCCGCGCCTTCCAGAAAACGGTTGACGATGGCCAGGATGGTCTGCCAGGTGGGATTGGTGGCCGGATCGAACGTCCATTCCCAGGTGTCCCAATCGTCGATGGCGCGCTCGTACCAGACGGTCTTTTGGCCGAACACGGCCCGGCTGCCGAACATGGCGGCCATCGCCATCGCGCCCCAATTCACGGTCGTGACCGGCAGGGCTTCGCCGCCGAAAAAGCTGTTTTCGAAATAGCGGATGGCGCGCTGGTAATTCCATTCAGGATCGGTCCACCAGCGTTCCAGCCCGGCGTGATCGTCGTCGTCGATGTCGTCCATGCCGTCCAGCCACAGCTCGTACTGCAAGTTGGGGAAGGGCGGCAGCTTGGAGTCTTGGCGCTGGGCGTGGACCGAGATGCAGCAGCGGTCGATCACGGCATGATTCCACCAGGCCACGAAACGTTGTCGAGCTTCGTCCCAATCGGGCTTGTATTCCATCGCAGTCTCTCCCGCCTTAAGTCGTGCTCCGGGCGATCCAGACCCGCATGGCGTTCGGTCCCCGGTTGCCCCACAGGTGGTACGGGATCGCTTTCAGCCGGGTGAACCGGGCCGGAAGGGTCCCGGCAGAACCCAGCGGTTTGTACAACTGTCCCGCCCAGATGGCGGGATCGATCTGGTACCCGGCGGCAGTGATCACGACCGTGCCGCCCAACAGTTCCGCATCCCAGGTTGCTTCCAGGGGGACGGCAGCGTCGATCTGGACCTGGAGCACGTCGATCTCCGGGGCCTGATCGGCCTGTTCCAGGCAGTAGACCAGCGGCCCGCGCTGGATGGCGACGCTGCCCCGGTTGGCATCCACCAGGGGGTGCGACTCCACCAGTTGGGCGTCCAGCGGCAGGGTCAATTCGACCACGTCGCCCGCCTGCCAGGCCCGCTTGAGGGTGGCGTAGCTGCCCGCGTGCGCGTCGATGGCCGCCGCCTGCCCGTTGACGCGGATCGACGCGCCCCGGCACCAGCCCGGAATGCGCAGCGACAGCGTCCAGGGCGCACTGTCGGTGCGCTCGACGGTGATCTTCACCTGCCCCTGCCAGGGGTAGAACGTGTCGATCCGCAGGCTTGTGCCGCCCACGTGTAGCGCCGCCGCCGCGTAGAGGTGGATTTGAACGCCCCCATCGCTGCCGGTCGCGCTATAGTGCTCGATGGAGCCGATGGTCCGCATGATATTCGGGGGACAGCAGGCTACTTCGTACCATTCGGCGCGCTTGTAACCGCCCCGGCTGAGCAGTGGGTTGATGTAGAAGAAGTGCGTGCCGTCCAGCGCCGGGCCGCTCAGGAAGCCATTGTAGAGGATCTGTTCCATCAGGTCGGCAAAGCGAGCTTCGCCGGTCGCCAGCAGCATTCGCCAGTTCCACATGAAGCTGCCGATGGCCGCGCAGGTTTCGCAGTAACATTGATCGTTCGGCAGCTCGTAGGGTGCGCCGAAGGATTCGCCTTCATAGCGCGCGCCGACGCCGCCCGTCAGGTGCATTTTGCCGCTGGTCATATCCTGCCACAGGCGCTGCAAGGCGTCCAGCAGGGCCGGTTCGCCGGTTTCGAGGTACAGGTCGGTGACACCGCTCATCAAGTAAGTGGCGCGCACGGCGTGACCTTCGATCTGAGTCGCCTGCCGGACCGGCACGCGATCCTGGTGGTATTCCGGCCCGTACCAGCCCAGGCCGCGCATTTTGCCCTGCCCGCGCTGGTCGATGAAGAACCTGGCGAGATCCAGGTACGTGCTCCTGCCGGTGTCGCGGTAAAGCTCGACCAGCGCCATCTCGACTTCGGGATGGCCGCACGTGCCATGCCGTTTGTCGGGGCCGAAGATCGAGGCGATGTGATCGGCATAGCGCACCGCGATGTTCAGCAGCCGG
>CAYRWY010000253.1:0-8497 GCA_964427955.1 uncultured Anaerolineaceae bacterium | reverse complement strand
CGCCCGCGAGGCGCTCAAGCTGGCGCTGGCGGAGTTGGGGACGGGGTAGGAAAATATCTGCACAAAGGAAATGAAATATGCCGAGGACGAGAAAAAGCAAAAAAGACTGGCGAACTATTGAACTCATTGTGGAACGATTAGAAAGCCTTTTGGCTGGCAGTGATACTACCGTCAAATCTCCTGACTTTTTGTTCGATTACACTACCCAAACAGAGCGTGAGGTTGATATATCTCTCACATATCATTCTGGTCGGCATGAGACTGTTGTTTTTTTCGAGGTGCGCGATAGGAAAGAAAAGGGTGGTCCAGACTGGGTTGAGCAGGTCAATACAAAAAGCCAGTCGTTACGAGGAAAAGCGATTATGGTTCATACCCGGGGGTTTACTAATCCGGCGGTCAAGAAGGCAACCCAATTGGGCATCACGTTATTAACTTTACAGCAAGTTCAGACGACAGAATGGAAGCACTGGTACCCTATTGAAGCAATACAAATTGAACAATGTATGTTTTCGCCATTGTTTGTCAAATTTTATTCAGATTTGAGCTTCGAAGCCAGTCTTGACCTCGTTCTACCCTATCATGAATCAGATATTCAATTAATAGACAACAGTAACCCGGAAAAATACTATAGCGCAAGAGAATTTTTATTGAAGTATTGGATCAATATAGCATTAAATGACCAAACATGCCGAGTTGTGCTTGATTTGAATGCCCAGATAAAGAAGGAGACTGATTTTATCGATTTGCCGTTGGAACTTCCAATGACGCATTTTTTGACCGGTGGTGACAAGGAATTTAGGCCGCTAAAAGGAGTTAAATTCACTATTCTCAAGCATATTACGCCGGAAAAACATGTTCCTATCCAACCAACATTCTACCGATATCAAGAGGTAGGGAGCGAAAAGCCGGTAGGAGAAATCGCTATCTGTGATTTTGAAATTGAAGGTGACACATTTCAACTGGACTATGTTGTAGCTGAGGATGAGAAGGGAAGCATCACCCACCAGTCGCGTTTGAGAAAAATAGACAACTAGATCTATCCAGCGAGTTAGAAAATTGTCTCCTACAGTTCTCCGGCAGAGTGGATACCAGGTCGTGATCTTTACGAACGATCATCCACCTGCCCATGTTCACGTCCGTCGGGCCGGAAATGCGGCGCGTGTCCGCCTGGACCCGGTCGAGGTTTTGCATAATCAGGGTTTTAACGTTCGTGAATTGGGACAAATCGTAGGTATTGTTAGACAGCATCAAGCGATGTTATTGTTAGCATGGCAGCGAATTCAAGGAGATAAGGAGTAACTATGCCTGCCGATTTCGAATACCACTACAGCACGGATCGTCCAGTGGCCGTCAGCCTGCACGATGGCAAAGTATGGGTTACGCTGGCGGACGGGCGCGACATCAGCAACCCGCTGGAATGGCATCCCTGGTTGGCCCACGCGACGCCGGACCAGTTGGCCCAGGTCGAACTCGACGCGTTCAGCGTCTACTGGCCCGCCCTGGACGAAGGGCTGGATGTCGAGGGCATGTTGCGCGGGATTCGCCCTCGTAACCTGTCCGTTACCGAGGCTGCCAACGCCGGGTAGCTGATCTACCCTCCCAGGATACGCCGCTGCTCGGCCAACTGACGCTTCTTTTTCTCCAACTCGGCTTCCAACGGCGCGCGGCGCGCCTGAAAGTCGTGCAGCAAAAAGGAGCGCCGGGCATCCTGCTCCGCCGCGGCGAGCGGCCCCTGCATAATATCGTCGTTCTTGCGCTTGATCTTCTTCTGGCGGGACCCCATGTTCAACGCCCCGTAGACGATAAACAGGAACAACACGGGATACGCCGCGCAGCAGAGGCACAGCAGCGCCGTACTGCCATCCGTGATCGTGCGTTCTTCTTTGCTGACCGTCGTGCCGTCCGTGATCTGGTTGGTGATTTTGGTCTGCCCCGGATCGACCATCGCGACGGCGCAGAAGAACAGGCACGAGATCGCCGTCAGGATCACCAGGCCGCCGAACAAGGATTTCCACCAGGCACGGCCCTGGAACCACGTCAAATAAAATGGCACGCTGCCCGTAGGAATATCCCAGACCGGCTGCTCGTCCACCGGGGGGACAGCGGCCAGATCGGCCAGGGCGAACTGCATCTGGGCGTTGAGATCGTTGATCTGCGCGCTGATGGCCGCGATCTCCGACTCGACCTGCCGGATCGCCTGCCCGGCGGCGGCACGGTCGAGGGGCGGCGCGACGGGCGGCGGCGGTGGGACCGTGGGCGGTGTGCCGGGCGGCGGCAGCGGGATCGGCGGGAGTTCGGCAGCGGGCGGTGTACCGGTCGGCGGCAGCGGGATGGTGGGAACCTGGCCGGGCCGGACCGGGTTCAGCAGGATGATCCCCCCGCCGCGCTTGACGGACAGCTCGGTCCCGCAGTGGCTACAGGCGAAGCGATCCACGTCCGGCGGGATTTCCAACCGTCCGGCGCAGTTCGGGCAGGTGAGCGAGACAGTATCGGGCATGGGTCCTCACGGAAAAACGTAGGGCTGATGCTATGGATAATACTGAGGATAACACTTCCCCGCCAGCAGGTGTTCCAGCGGCAGGAACAGCGGGCCGGGCAGCACGTCCGGCGCGAACCAGCCGATGGCGCTGGCCTCGTCCGGGGCGGCGAGATGCGCTTCGCCCGACTCGACCTCGCCCTGCATCCAGATCGTGATATAGTGCAGACCGCGCTCGGCGAAAATATCATTGGTCAGGCCGAGGAACCGGACATTTTTCAGGTGCACGCCGGTTTCTTCGTCCGTCTCGCGGATCGCGCATTCTTCCGGCGTCTCGCCATACTCCAGGTGGCCGCCGGGCGTGGACCACGTGCCCGCGCCGTGCGCGCCCTGCCGCCGGATCAGCAGCCAGCGCCCCTCGTGCACGATCAAGACCCCTACCCCAACGCGCGGCGGGTGTTCGTCCAAAAGGCCCCCTCCTGCAAAAAGTGGCCGAGCAGCCGCAAATCGAACGGGCGGGACGGCGTCGGCTTTTCGGGGTGCCACTGCGTCGCGATCACCGGGAGCTGGGTGTGCACGATCCCTTCGATCAGGCCCTCCGCCTCCGAATAAGCGAAGACTTCCAACTCCGGCGCGAGCAGCGCCGAGGTCACGCCCTGGTGGTGGTACGAGTTGGTGTCCAGGTGACCGGCGCCGATCACCGTCTCGACGCGAGGATCGATGATCGTGAGCGGGTGCGACGGGTTGTCGCCGTGCGCGACCGGGCCGGGCAGTTGGGAGGGGATGTCCTGCACGAGCTGCCCGCCGAAGTAGACGTTGATCACCTGGAAGCCCCGGCAGATGCCCAGCACGGGCAGGTGGCGGCGCAGGGCGAAGTCCAGCAGGCGGAACTCGGTTTCGTCGCGCTCCAACGAGATGCTGTCGGTTTCGGTGCCCTGGTTGGGCTGGCCGTAGCGATCCGGCGCGATGTCACCCCCGCCGGTGAGCACGATCCCCTGCACGTCTACTGCGGCGACGAACGCCAGCGGATCGGTCAGGTTGTTCGGGACCAGAATCGGGATCAGGCCGAGCGTCTGCAAATAGGCGACGTAGGAGCTGTAGAGGTAATCGCGCGGCTGCGCGACGTTGGCTAAGGTGCTGACACTGACGGCGAATTTCATCTCACGACCCTCGCTGCTGGACCTCGAACGCCTTCAACTGCTCCCACTGCGGCGGCATGATGTGAATGAAGGGCCGCGTCCGGCGGATCAGCGCGACGGCCTGTTCCCGCGTCATGCCCTGGGTGATGAAATAGGCGCACGCCAGCGTGGGCGCGCGTCCGATCCCGCCCGCGCAGTGGATGTAGACTTTGCCGCCGCCGTCGATCACCTGCCGGACGAAGGCCGCTCCCTGGCTCAGGTGCTCCAGCGTCGGCGCGGCATCGTCCACCGTCGGCAGGTGCAGGTAATGGGCCAGGGCCAGGCCGTGGGCGGCGTCGTCGTATTCGGTGCGCAGATTCACGTCGCCGGTGATCCCGGCGCGTTCGAGCTTATGCTTGCCGCGCGGGCCGAACTGCCCGCCGACGAACACCTCCGGCGTGATCCGGCTGTGGCGCAGGATCGGAATCCCGGTCAGCTTGGAGAAGCCCCGGCTGTAGGCCCAGATCAGCGTGACGCGCACGCCCTGCACGCGCACGCGCTTGACGAGAATGGCGAGTCCCTTGCGGGCGAACTGGATCGGATTAGGCATGGTATATCCTGTTGAAGTATTTTATGCGGTGTGGTCCGTTTTGTTATCAGGAAAAATCACAACATCCGCCGTTTCTAATAACTGGCGCTGTTGGCTCTCGAAAATCTTGATCCCCGTCAGATCCATTGTGCGCAGGTCGAACGAGGGGATATTGGCTCCCCGGACGTCTACGCCTTTGACATCCGCATAACGCCAGGTGACGCCGCTGAGATCGCAGCCCAGCAGATTGGCCCCTGCCAGTTTGGCCCCCTGAAAAATGGCCTGGATGAAGACATTGTTGGTCAGGACGCATTTTTCCAGGTTGGCCCCGGTGAACACGGCATAACGTAGGAAGCTGTTGGTAATTTTCACGGCATTATCGAAGCGTGCCATGAAAAAGTTGGTGCCGAGCGCGTTCACCTGGTCGAATTCCGCACGGTAGAGATCAGCCCGTTCAAAGTCGCACAGGCGTAAATCGCACTCGGAAAAGGAGGCTGACCGCAGGTTGGCGCGCCAAAAGATCGTCTTGGTGGAACTGCGGTAAAAGATGGTGTTCGCCAGCGCCGCTTCCTGCAAATTCGCCTGGACGAATTTACAGTTGATGAATTTGCAGTGGGTCGCGTGCAGCCCCGGCAATTCCGCCAGCGAGAAGTCCACGTTCTCGAAGGTGCATTTGCTCAGCGTCAGATCGTGGCAGCGGACGGCTTGCAGGTCCGCGGCCTGAAGTTGAACGTGTGCGATCTTGTGGCTGTCTTGAAGTTCGGAAACAAATTCTGCTGCCAGCATCGCTAGTCTATGGGAGAATGGAGGGGGACAGCCAGGCTGCCCCGTCTCAGTGTCCAGGCGTGACGCGTACCAATTCCTCAGTCCGGTGACCCCGATCCGGGGGCGGCGCAGGGGGCGTCTGGTCGGAACGGGCGCGCAGCGTGCGGACGAGGTAGACCACCCCACCCAGCAGGGCCAGCGCCCAGGTGAGCACGCGCATGATGATCGCGATCAGGCCCGCTTCGGTCCGGCCCACGCCCGCCAGTCCCAGGAAAAAGATGTAGGCCGATTCCTTGACGCCCAGCGCCGCAATCGAGATCGGGAGCAGTTCGGCCACGGTGGACAGCGCGATCATCGGGACGAACGCCGCCAGCGGGATCGAATGGGTGACGGCCAGCAGCACCAGGTAGGTCGCGCCCATCGTCAGGGCATTCGCCACCACGGACAGGACCAGCATCAGGAACAGGATGCCGGGGCTGCCCAGGTGCTCGGAAAACGCGCCTTGCAAGCTGTGCACCTTACTCGCGATTTTGCCCAGCCGCAGCCGGTTCAGGATCAGCGTGAGCGGCTCGGTAAACCAGCCCAGCCGCAGCACGAGCAGGCCCAGCAGTCCGCCGACGAACATGGCGTGCACCAGCCAGACGAAGCCCACCGGGACTTTGCCGTGGTCCATGAACAGCGCGAAGACGCTGCCCCCGCCGATCACGGCCAACAGGCCGATGCCGCGCTCGATCACGACCGAGGACGTCGCATCGGCGACGCGCCCGGTTTTGGCTGCCGCATCGACGGCGCGCACGGCATCGCCTCCGAACGAGGTGGGCAGCATGGTGTTGAAAAAAGCGCCAACCAGATAGGTCCCCAGCAAACGGCGGAAGGGGATGTCCATCTGGCTCATCTGGACCAGCAGACTCCAGCGGTAAGCCTTGACGACGGTGCTGATGAGCATCAGGCCCCAGGCCAGCGGGATCATGGTCCAATCGACGTGAGAGAGCTGATCGCGATCTCCCGCGATCAGGCCGATGACGATTGCCATCAAACCCAGGGCGATTCCGAGGCGCAGCCAGAGCAGCAGGCGTTTTTGATGACGTTTCAGCCACGCAATGACCGGGCGGCGTGGAGTGGATTCCGAACTTGAAAGGTGTTGGCTCATGAACAGGTTCAACTTGGCCGGTGGCGCGGACGATATCCCCTGATAACGGGCGAATTATATCAGCCGGAGCCGTCTGCGCCAATTCGCAATTTGACCTTGACAGCGTTTCTATTCGCGATCATGATCGTTCTATCGTTGTGCGTAGGGTGGTTATGGAATCCACAGACTCCTCTTTTTCGTTCTCAGAGCGGGTGGACGCGAATTTTCGCCTGCTGGTGCTGGATATTCTCTGGTTTGGGCTGGCGCTGCCCTCGATCTCCCGTTTCCTGGGCCTGTACACCATCAAAATCAACGATTCCCCTACCATTCTGGGGCTGCAATCATCGCTGCCCGCGATCATCGCGCTGGTGACGTCGGGGCTGGCGCTGTGGTGGCGGGGCCATTTCTCCACCATCAACCGGGCGCTGCTGTGGCCGGGGCTGGGCTACCGCCTGACGTACCTGCTGCCCGCCTTCACGCCGTTGTTTCCCAAAGACTGGCAGCCGGTCTGGCTGGTGGCCTCCGTCTCGATTCCGGCCATCCCACAGGGGATTTCGAGCGTGCTGTTCCTGGTGTTGATGCGCGAAGCTATCGGGACGCCGCGGCGGCTGACGACGTTGACCAGCCGGCGCTCGATGACCTTCAACATCAGCGTCGGCATCGGGACGCTGCTGTTCGGCCTGTGGCTGGAACTGGTCGCCTTCCCGCGCAATTACCAGGTCATGTTCGTGGGCGCTTTTTTGCTCTCGCTGCTCAGCCTGGTGTGCGTCCAGCGCACGCGACCGCTGACCGCCGAAGTTCCCCCGTCTACCGCACAGCCCGCCGTCCGGCCCTGGAAGGTGCTCGCCTTCCGGCGCGTGGCGATGGTCACCATGCTGACGCATATCTCGGCGTCGATGCTCTGGCCGATTGTGACGCTGCGGCTGGTGGAAGACCTGGGCGCGGACGAAGGGTTCATGTCGCTGTTTTCGGTGGCCGAACTGACGGCGGCGACGCTGGCCGCCGCTCTCAGCAACCGGGCAGTGCAGCGCTTCGGCAGCCTGAAGGTCATCACGCTGGGCATGTTGGGATCGGCAGTGTCCTCGGTGTTGATCGCGCTGCTGCCCGACAAGTGGCTGACGCTGCCCGCGGCGGCGCTCAACGGCGCGTGCTGGACGATGACCGCCATCGCCATTTTCGGCTATTTCAGCGAAAACACCCCGCAAGACGCGCTGACGCCCTATTCCACGCGGTGGAACCAGGTGGTGATGGTCTCGCTGTTCATTGGCCCGATGTTGGGCAGCCAACTGGCCAGCACGGTGTCGCTGTCGTTCGTGGTCGTGCTGCTGATCGGCGCGGTGCTGCGGGCGCTGGCGGGCGGCTGGATCGCGTTCGACAGCCGGGTGCAGTCCCGGCGCGCGGCAGGCTGACGGACGCCCCCGCCCCCTATGTCCGCTCCTTCATCCGTTAGGGGCCGGACCAGCCTCGATGTAACATGCGCTTCCAAAAATATGCTATGATGGACGTAAGTGGGCGATTCAGCACCGTTCACTCCAAGATTCAGTTGGGCCATGAGGAGAGAGTGATGCCAAAAACACGTTTTCTAAAAATCACCATGTTCGCGGTTTTCATGAGTGCCGTCGTGCTGGCCATTCCGTTGACATCGCACGCCTCCAGCGTCGTCCCCTCCGCCGAGATTACCGGCGTCCCTGACAACGTGAGCTGCACCGGAGGGGGTAACCCGCTCGTGCCGATGATCTACAACATTCCAGACCCAGCCGCCGTGGTTGGTACGATGGTGGTGAACGGCGTGGGCACGGTCTCCAGTTTCGATCAGGTCACTTCTGGTCTCGTAACCACCGGCCCTTACGGCTTTGCACCCAGCGCCTTCGATGTCCCCAGCGGCACGCACATTACCGATACCATCACCACCTATAACACCGCCGATAAAGCCGACGGGGTGTCGTATCAATGCATCCTGGTCTACGAATGCGGCACCGGCACGCTGGTGAGTCTGAATTGCGCCGAGGAAAGCGTCCCCGAGGCGGAGGCGCCCGGCTGCGACGCGACCCTGGCGATTCCGTCGGGATCGGCGGTGGGGCTGTTCGTCGCGGATGCTCCGGTACTGTGGGAACCCAGTGCGACCGCCACGACCGGCCTGACCGTCGCGGCGGGCAAAACCTTCTGGGTGACGGGCCAGGATGCCAGCGGCCAATTCCGCCAGATCATCCTCCAGTGCAAATTCGTGTGGGTACCGTTCAACGCGGTCGCGCCGAACCCCGACGCGACCTGGCATAACACGCCGCTGCCGACCACCGTGATCGGGTAAGCTGGCGTCCGGGGCGGACCGACGTCCGCCCCCTCTCCAACTGCCGGAGATCGAAAGCTTACTGAGGCTTGCACTGAAAAGTAAACTCTCGCGCTTCAGAGCTTTACCTCAC
>CAYRWY010000252.1:0-8522 GCA_964427955.1 uncultured Anaerolineaceae bacterium | reverse complement strand
ACCTCCGTCACGGTGGTCAGCGGGCCAGCAAGGCGGCGGATCAGGCCGATGATCAGCGTCAGGAACATCGTCCCGAGAAAGAAGTAGGTGGGGATGGCAAAAATGCGCCCGCTCTCGCGCACGCCGCGCAGATTGACCACCGTCATCACCAGGATCACGCCGACCGCGATCTCAACCCGGATCGGTCGCAGATCGGGAAAGCCCGACGTGATCTGGGCGACTCCGGACGAGACGCTTACGGCGACCGTCAGGATATAGTCCGTCAGTAGGGCCGCCCCCGCGATTTGGGCGGGCAGTTCTCCCAGGTTATCGCGGGCGACGATGTAGGCCCCGCCCCCATTCGGATACGCGAAAATGGTCTGGCGGTAAGACAGGGTCACGATGGCCAGCAGGATAGCAATGGCGATGGCCACCGGGATGGACCAGTTCAGGACGGCGGCCCCGGTCCCCGCCAACGCCAGGATGATCAGAATTTCTTCCGTCGCGTAAGCCGTCGAAGAAAGTGCATCCGAGGCGAAAACCGCCAGCCCCACCGGTCTACTGACCGTCTGGTGAGGAAGTGCTTTCGTTTCGAGCGGACTGCCAATGAGGAATTCCGACAGCGAAAACCTCGGCTTCGATGCCTTCTGTACGGGCGATGGTTGGGTTGACATTTGAGTCTGCCTTGCACTCGGCGCTAACGTTGCTTCGGATCATGGTACAGGACTTGACCGTCTTGTCATTGGTGACTCGATCCGAATTTGCGCGCTTGATTTCAGTTTGAACTATCCAAAACGACCATGTATTCTATGACGCGAATGGGCAATTATACCGTATCTTGAAGCGCAGTCCAGGGAAATCGCCCTGACACGCGGGCCGGTGCGCCGCACCCTAAAACCACAATCGAGATATAGTAAAGGGCGGTAGCCTCCCATTTACACAGCGCGAAGGAGTGAGTGATGCCTGCGAATTACAAGGCGGAATTGGTTGGCGTGTTAGGATACCCGGTGGCGGAGAATCCGACCGGCGTGATGCAGGAAGCTGCTTTTGCTGCCGCTGGTTTGAACTGGCGCTATTTGAATATCGAGGTCAAGCCCGAACTGCTCGGCGAAGCGATGCGCGGCGTGCGTGCTTTCGGCATGAAGGGGATCAACCTGACGATTCCCCATAAAGTGGCCGTATTGGAGTACCTGGACGCGTTATCCCCCGAGGCGAAGGTCATCGGCGCGGTGAACACCGTCCGGCGCGAGGGCGACCGGCTGATCGGCGAGAACACAGACGGCAAGGGCTTCTTGCGCGGCGTGCAGGTCGATGCCCAAGTCGATCCCCGCGGCAAGAAAGTGGTGATGATCGGGGCGGGCGGCGCGGCGCGGGCTATCGCCACCGAGCTGATCCTGGCGGGCGTGTCCGACTTGCTGGTCGTCAACCGGACTCCGGCGCGCGGCGAAACGATGGTCGCCGACCTGAGAGCGAATACCGGCGGCAGCCTCCGGTTCGAGGTCTGGCGCGGCACCTACCGCCCGGCGAACGATGTGGACATCTTCGTCAACGCGACGTCGATTGGTCTCTATCCGGATGTGGACGCCATGCCCGACGTCGATCTGAGTGGCGCCAGGCCGGGGATGCTCGTCTGCGATGCCGTCTTCAATCCTCCGGAAACACCGCTGCTGAAAGCCGCCAAAGCGCGCGGGCTGCCGGTGCTGGATGGACTCTCGATGCTCGTCTACCAGGGCACGATTGGTTTCGAGATGTGGACCGGACATCCTGCTCCGGAGCAGGTCATGAAAGACGCGCTGCGCCGTGCGCTGGGGGTCTGATCTTTGTCGTGATGCGGTCTGTTCGCGGGGGGCAATGCATGAATTGCCCAATAGGCGTCAAGTTAAGCATTTAATCTCGTGTCATAGGGGAAAAAACGGCCTCACCCCTCACCCCTCTCCATCAGAAAACGATGGAGAGGGGGCCGGGGGGTGAGGCCGATACCGTGGACTTCCGTGTACGGGGGCGGTCGGGCGCACGATTTTTAGCGTGTCATGCTGTCGTTGAACTGCTGGATCGCCTGCTGGGACAGTTCGTGCTCGCCCATCGCCAGGATCAGGTCCAGCGGCAGGGTGATGTGGTGTGCCCCCGCCAACAGGGTCGCGACCGTTTCTTCGACCGTTTTCAGGCTGGCAGCCAGGATTTCGGTCTGGGTTCCGGCCAGGATGCGCGCCATATCACGCACGACCGCCACGCCGTCGCCCAGGTGGCGGGTCAGGCGGCTGACGTAGGGCGCGACGTAGCGGGCGTGGACCTGGGCCGCAAGATACGCCTGTGCCGGGCTGGCGACTGCTGTCAGCGTGCAGGCGACGCCGCCTGCCGCCAGTTCGGCGACCAGCGGCAGATTCTCCGTCGTCGCCGGGATCTTGACCACGATCCGGCCTGGCCGGAACTGGTGCGCTTCCCAGGCTTGCTCCAACCGGCCTGGCGCGGAATCAGCGGTCACCTGGTAGAACACCGGCCCGTCGAAGATTTCGACGATGTCCCGCAGCACCTCCAACCCTGGCCTTCCGGTTTTGGCGATCAGGGTCGGGTTGGTCGTCACGGCGGTGACGAATTTCAGCTTCTTGATATAGCGTACGTCGTCCAGATGGGCAGAGTCGAGATAAATAGCCACCGAAAACCACTAACCTTTCAAAGCACCGGCCACCAGGCCGCGAGTAATGAAACGCTCCAGCAGCAGGCCGACCAGGATGACCGGCACGATGGCCGTGAGCGCCAGCGCCGAAATATACCACCATTCCACACCCCGCTGGGTATTTTGCGCCGCGATAAACGGCGGTAGCGTGACGGCGGCGGCGTTGGTCAGCATCAGCGAATACAGGTACTCATTCCACGAGAAGATGAACGACAGGATCGCGACCGAGACCAGGCCGGGGGCGCTCAACGGCAGCACGATCCGCACGAATGCGGTCCAGCGTGTCGCGCCATCGACGCGCGCGCTGTCTTCCAGGTCGGTCGGCAGTCCATTGAAGAAATCCCGCATGATCCAGACCGCAAACGGGATGTTGAACATGGTATAGGCGATGATCAGGCCGACCGACGTATCGATCAGGTGCAGCCGGGCGTAGGCCAGCATGAACGGGATGATGAACAGCGCGGGTGGTAAGAAACGTTGGGAGATGATCCAGAAGGCGATATTGTCATTCCGCCAGCCCATCACTTTCCAGTGATAGCGGAAGCGCGACAGGCCGTAGCCCGCCATCGCGCCGAGCAGCACAGCCAACAGGGTGCTCCCCCCTGCTGCAACCAGGCTGTTACGAAAGCTGCCCCACGTTTTGTCCCACCGTTTGGTGAGCAGGTAGTCCCAGTGCTCGGTCGTCGGCTGGAAATCGTAGTAGGGGATATATTTCGGAAACCGTGTCGCGTCCAGCGGTTTTTTGAAGGACGTCGTCCCCAGCCAGTAGAACGGGAACAAGACGATGAACGACCACAGGATCACGATCAGGTAGATTACGAATTTTTGCAGCAGCGTTCGACGTTTCATTTTCTTGTCCCCCTGTTAATACAGGCCGCGCGGCACGAAACGTCTGACCAGGCCGAGGAAGACGGTCGCAAAGACGATGACCAGCACCAGCAGGGCGAAGGAGATCGCGGCGGCATAGCCGTAGTTGCCGAAAGTCAAGGCTGTTTTGTAGATGTACATGGTCAGGCTCTCGGTGGCGGAACCCGGCCCGCCGCCGGTGGTGACGACGATGATGTCGATCAGCTTGAAGATTTCCAGGCCCCGGATCAAGACAACCGTCGCGGAGAGCGGCAACAGCAGCGGGAAGGTGATCTTGCGGAAGATCTGCCACGCCGACGCCCCATCGACACGCGCCGCTTCGTACACGTCGTCGGGGATGGCCTGCATCCCGGCCAGCAGGATCAGCGTCATGAAGGGAATCCACTGCCAACTATCCATCAATACCATCGTGAACCGTGCCCATTTGACGTCGGTCATCCAGGGCGCGAGCAGGTTTACGTCCGATCCCACGACCGGCACGCTCGCCCACCATTTTTCGGCGTGGCGCAGCAGATCGGCGATGGGCGAGCGGTACGAGTCGAACATCATGCGCCCGGTGTAGCCCACCACGACCGGCGTCGTCATCATCGGCATCAGGAAAATGACCCGCACGACACCCCGCAAGAAGAATTTCTGGTTTAACACCAGGGCCAGGCCAAAACCGAAAATATATTGAATGATCACACCGAGAAAGACGTAGTAAAAGGTGTTCCGGGCGGCGATGTGCAGCCGCTCGTCATGCAGCAGCCGGTCATAGTTGCGCGAGGTCAGGCTGAAATTCATGCCCAGGAAGCCCTGGCCCGATTCGCCGGCGGCTTCTTCGATGCGCTGCGTGGTCGAGCCGCCGCGCTGAATGTCGGTAAAACTGATGCCCAGCGCCCAGAACAGCGGGAAAATCGATAGTGCCAACAGCAGCAGGACCGCCGGAGAGAGGAAGACCCGCTTCATGATGCGGTCCTCACGCACATCCTCGCCGACATCCGGAATGTCGGGTAGCTTGGAATTTGCCTTCTTTCCCACAGTAAACTCTCCTTATCACGGTCCTGATCGGTAAGTAGTATTGGAGATGTGTTATACCTCAAAAGGCGCTACATCACATGCCTGTAGCGCCTTTTTTTCATGCCAGTACGAACACGATCTTACGGGGCCTGGTAGCCAACGGCGGCCTGGTACTGCGCCATCTGCGCCTCACGTCCCAACCGGTCCGTGATCTCGTTCCACTGGGCGGCCACATTGTCCAGCGCCTCTTGAGGAGAAACCTCTCCCGCGATGGCACGGGCGATTTCGACGTCCAGCGTTTGCAGGTATTCCGCCGAGCCGGTGATCCGCAGGTCAAGCACGGCGTTCGGGTCGTTGATGCCGGTCAGGATAGCATCCAGATAGTCCTTGGCGCTGGCTTCGTCGAACCCGGCATTCACCCACAGATCGAGCGCCTCAAACTGGCTGAAGCGCGCGGGGTTGATGCCCGTACCGCCGGTGACCGCCAGCTTCTTGACCATCTCAGGATCGGCCATGAAGGAGGCGAAGTCCAGCGCGGCTTCCTTGACATCGCTGTCCGCGGCCACGCCGATGATCCAGCCACCGAAGGCGATGAACGGCGCGCGGTTGGACCCGGATTCGGGGGTCACCCACTCGCCCTTGACGTAGTCCCAATACTGGTCACCACCCGGCAGCGGCGAGAAGCCGACCAACCCCTTGATCACCGACGCTTCGGGATCAATCGAGATCGGGCCGACATCGCCCCAGTCGATGTTGAAAACGGACATGCCCGTGGGGAAGTAGATCCGGGTGTCTGCCACATCCCAGTTGACCATTTCGGGAGGACCGTACTTGCTGATTTCGACGTATTCGGTCAGGGCGCGCACCCAGCCAGGATTGTTGACCTGGGGCGTCATATCTTCGCAGCTAAAGAAGAAGCAGGGATTGCCGGGGATTTTGCCGTAGCCGGCAGCGTGCGACAGGAACACCCAGTAGCTTTGGGCATTGCGCTTCTGCGCTTCCATCGTGCCGAAGATCGGGCCTTTGTTGCCGTCGGTGTCGAGCACGACTTCCTTGCCATTGAAGAACTTGGCGATGTCGATGTACTGCTTCCAGGTGGTCGGCTCATCCAGCGGATAGCCGAATTCTTTCTGGAAGTCCGCCGCATATGGGCCGTTCGGGTCCACGAGGTCTTTGCGGTAGTACAGCATGTGCGAGTCCCCGTCGTACGGCAGAGCGTAAACCGTGTCACCCCAGGCGACGATGCGGTCGCGGTACAGCGGGATGACGTCGTCCCAATTCACTTTTGCCTTGAGTTCGTCGGGGATCGCTTCCAGGTAGCCGGGGGCCATGAAGTCGCCCGCCCAGTCCGCCGGGAAGATCAACATGTCGTAAGCGCCGGAGCCGGTCTCGAACGCGGTGATGATCTTCTCGAACAGGTCACCAAACGCGAACTGCTGCAATTCCACTTCGCCGCCGGTCTGTTCTTCCCACTGAGCCTTGAAATCTTCCACCGGGCCACCGATGGAGCGGCCTTCCTGGGTTACGACGACGATTTTCATGCCCTTGAAGGGCTTGTCATCCTGGGCCACCGAGGTCGCGACAGGGATCAACCCCAACACCAGAACCACGACTATGAGCAGAACCACAAACTTTTTCATGTTTTGCCTCCCAAATAATCAAACGATCGGATGTGATGAGATGTGGGTAGTTTCTTCGCGCGCTCTTCTCCTTTCTGTTAACTGCCAGGCTGCTCGATAATGCCCATGAAATAAAATCCTTGGGGGAGTGATTATGAGTTCTTGGGCGGGCTTTCGGGCCGCAAGATGAAACTGCCGCGCGGGGGAGTATCGACTCCCTCCTGCTCCAGCGAGCGGACCCGCAGCAGTTGGACTTCGAAGCGCGTCCGGTCGCCCCGGTGCAGCGCGTGATAGTATTCGACCGGCGTACCATCGGCGACGAAGCTCACGCTGTCGAGCAGGATTAACGGTGCGCCTTTTTTGACCTGGAGCAGCCGCGCTTCGTATTCGTTCGCCGCCACGGCCTCGATGCTGCGCCGCCCGTGGACGATCACGACGCCAAACCGCTCTTCCAGGAAGGCGTAGAGGGATTGGTGGGACAGGTCTTCTTGGATAAGCCCGCCGCACAGGGTATAGGGCAAATAAGTAGTCACGAGTTGGAGCGGCACCTCGTCGACGAAGCGCAGGCGCTCGATCTCGATCACGGGTGTGTCCGGTCCGCACTGGAGATAACGGGCGACTTTGCGGTTGGCGGGGATCACGCTCTGCCGGAGCACCTGCGTCACCAGGGCGTGGCCCTGCTCTCGCATGTCCTGAAAGGAGCCGGTCAGCTTTTGTACCAGGCTCTCGCGGATTTTGGACTCGGCCACGAACGTGCCTTTGCCCTTCTCGCGGACGATTAACCCCTTGTTGGACAGGTCGTTCAACGCCTGGCGCACCACCGGACGGCTGACCCCAAACATCCGGCACAATTCCGGCTCGCCGGGCAGTTGGTCGCCGGGCTGCCAGGTTCCTGCCTGGAAGTGCTCCTGCAAGATGTCCCGCACCTGGATGTAATAAGGGATGCCGTTGGTCCGATTGATTGAGAAGGACAAGTTGTCATCCTGTCATCTTGTCATTACAGGTAGTTAGTTGTATTATAAGCGTAATTTGAGGGGGGTGCAAGTGAATTCCTGCCTGAGGGCTGAAAGCTGTTATTATAGGTGGGACCTATAAGGAGACAATCATCATGGCTTTTCGTGTGCTTGCTACTGCTCGATACTTCTGCAAATCCGCCGGACCGCCCCATATGCTGCTGCGCGATAATGGGTGCGAAGTCCTGCTTAACCCGCCCGATCACCCGATGAGTGCGGCGGAACTGGCCGGGCTTGTGCCGGGCTGTGACGCCCTGATCCTGGGCCTGGACGATTGTGACGCCAGTGTGCTCAGCCGGGCGGACAAGCTGCAAGTCATCTCGCGTTACGGGTCGGGGGTGGACCGGGTCGATCTGGACGCGGCGACCGCCCGCGGGATCGTCGTCACCAATACGCCGGGGGTCAACCGGATCGCCGTAGCCGAACTGACCATCGCGTTGATGTTCAGCCTGGCACGCCGCATTCCTCACGTGGTGCAAAACGCGCGCCGGGGCGTGTGGGAACGGGCCCAGGGCTGGGAACTCTACGAGAAAACCCTGGGGCTGATCGGGCTGGGCGCGATTGGTCACGAAGTCGCCGTGCGGGCGCGCGGGCTGGGGATGCGGGTCGTGGCTGACGACCCTTATATCAAGGGCGCGTGGGCGCAGGGCGTCGAACTGGTCAGCCTCGACACCTTGTTGCAGGACTCCTATATCGTGTCGCTGCACTGCCCGGTGTCGCCCGAAACCACCAATTTGATCAATGCCGCCACCATCGCTCAGATGCGCGACGGCGCCTATCTGATCAACACAGCCCGCGGCGAGTTGGTGGACGAGCAGGCGTTGTACGCGGCGCTCAAGTCGGGCAAGCTGGCCGGGGCGGCGTCGGACGTGTTCCACAGCGAACCCCCGGAAGGCAGCCCGCTGCTCACGCTCGATAACTTCCTGCCGACGCTGCACATGGCGGGCACCAGCCTCGAATCGGTCGAGCGCATGTCGATGCTGGCCGCGCAGAATGTCGTCGATGTGCTGCTGCACCGGACGTGCGGTTACGTCGTCAACCCGCAAGTCTGGGAGGTGAGAAAACCGTGACGATGTCTTACATGATGCCGTTTGCGCAGCAGGTGGACCTGCGGACCGGCATGATCCCCGGTGCGCCTCAGGTGTTGGTACGGCGGCTGGCCGATTTGCAGGGGTTATTTGCCGATCACGCCGCCGAGCAGGCGTTGTTAACCGCGAATCCGCTGGTGTACGAAGTCTATGAGGCCACCGAGAATCCCAAGGTGGCCGGTCAAATTCTTTATTCCACCACCATTATTTACCCTGGCAAGGTGGGTAACGAATATTTCATGACCAAAGGCCACTATCACGCGCTGGGCGACCGGGCCGAATT
>CAYRWY010000251.1:0-8529 GCA_964427955.1 uncultured Anaerolineaceae bacterium | reverse complement strand
TTCAAGGGATCGGGCTTCTATTCGACCGATACCCGCAAGAAGAGCGGCAAGTCCGGAGACTAGCCCCTCGCAGCGTAACCTTCTCATAGAGGCCGACCCCGGCCTCTATTTATTTCCCCATTTATCAGATCTCCCCGCCGACTTCGTGGCTCAGGCGCTTGAAAAACTCGCTCATGTAGGCGTGACGCTCCTCGGCGATGGCGCGCCCGGTGGTGGTCTGCATCCGATCCCGGATGCGCGACAGCTTGAACACGAATTCGTGATGCGGGGTATGGTGCGCGCTGCCGCCGGGATAATCGGGCGGGACGTCGTCCCACAGCTTTTGGCGCGTCATGCCACCATAAGCATACGCCCGCGCGACCCCGATAGCCCCGATGGCGTCGAGCTTGTCGGCGTCGAAGACGACTTTTGCTTCCAACGTCTGCGGCTGGACCTCGTTGCGGAAGCGGTGCGCGGCGATGGCATGGCAGACGGCGTCGATGAACGCGGGCGCGGGGGCCGGGTTCCACTGGCTCAAGATCTGCCGGGCCTGTTCCGCAGCGACCAGGGCGTGATCGGCGGTCTCGGCGTTCTGGACGTGCGCCTGCTGATCTTCGTGGGCGCGCTGGATGTCGTGCAGCAGCACGGCGGTTTCGACAATGAGCAGATCCGCGCCTTCGGCCCGCCCGATCCGCCGCGCCAGCGCCAGCACGCGCAGCACGTGATCGAAGTCGTGGACCGGGTCGCTGTCATCATACAAGGCACGGGCATAGTCGATGGTGATCATGGCTTCCGCCTGTAGAGAGTTATCAGTTGACAGTAGGCAGTTCACAGTAAACAACCGTTGATTGCTAAATCTCCGTCGCCGCCCCTATGTATGAGAGAGGTTGGGTAGAGGTGCTCTCGCACGAACTTTACTGATCCTTGCATTGAAATCTAAACCCCACCCCCAGCCCCTCCCCAGACAAGCTGGAGAGGGGTCAGGGGTGAGGTAAATCTCCCTGGCAAAAAGTTTAGCTATTTATGCAAGGATCAGTAGTGATCAGTAACTGTGAACTGTAAACTGTTTACTGTCAACTTTCAGGAACCAAAAACGGCAGACTTAAAACGGCCTGCCGTTCGGGGGATCTCTGGCGGAGAGGGCGGGATTCGAACCCGCGGAGCGGAATTACCGCTCACACGCTCTCCAGGCGTGCGCATTAGGCCAGACTATGCTACCTCTCCGTACTTGCAGGGTGATTATAATGGCACGCGAGAAGCGGGTCAATATTCAAACTCGCCAGAATCTCGCGTAGCCGCTAGCGGCACCGGATCGGACGTTCCGGCTGGTCTTCGATACTGAGCGCCATCCCGAAATAGGGCGATGGATCGAGCGTATTGCCGGGATGCGTTTCGTTCTTGAACGATCCGTCCGGGTCGCTTTTGACGATACTGACGTGCACGTGCAGTCCGACCGGCGCAACCGTGTTGCCGCTGTATTCGCCCTGGTAGCCCAGCAGCGTCCCCTGGGTGACCCACACGGCGTCCGTGCCCGGCGGGAAGGCGTCCGCGACGTAGGAGGTCGCCCCATCCCGCGAAGCCATGTGGGTGTAGTAGGTCCAGATGGTGCGCCCCGGCTGGAGCGGATCGTCGTGGCGGATGATGACCGTCGCCTTCCAGTCGGCCCGGCGCGTCAGATACCCGTCGTAGGCGGCGTAAACCGGGACTGTGCCCGTCGTGCCATCGCCGAAGATGTCGATCCCGCTGTGCCGCCGCAGCAGGTTGTACGGCGCTGCCGAGTCTTTCCACAGAAGGCCGATCAGCCCGTCGGAGGGCAGCAGAAACGGCGCGCCGGGACAGGGCGTGCGCTGGACGGTCGCCAGCGCGGCGCGGTGGCCCGGATCGTCAAACCAACGGCTGATATAGCGGTTGCTGTCGCTCTGAGCGTGGTGGTAGATCAGAAAGGCGGCGGCCAGGCCCCCACCCGGAAGCCCGATCAGCAGCACGCCTTTTTTCCAGCGGACTAGCCCTCGCCAGCGCGCGATTATTCGTCTCAGCATAAGGGCTATTTCAGGAAACCGTGCTTGCGCAGCCAGGTTTCCAGCGTGATCTCGCCGGGTTCCGTGATCATCGTGCCGCGATCAACGCCGCGCGGGCTGTCGGTGACCAGCGGTTCCGGGTCCTGGTACGGCAGGTCTTCGCCCAGACGCGCGATGATGATGGTCGGCACCGATTTGAAGCCGGTCCACTGGATCACGCGCCGCTCGGCGGCAGCATCCTGGTCGATGTAGATTTCGCGGTAGGGGATATTCTCGCGATCCAGGACGCGCTTGGCGGTGCGGACAAAGGGGCAGGGCGTAAAGCGGCTGTACATGACGATTTCGTAGTCCATCGTGACCTCTCTGGTTCCATCAGTCCTGAAATACGGCAGCACCCGGCTATTGGGGAGCCTGAGTGGGGGTAATGCCGCTGTAAAGCTCCGGATGCAGAAAACAGCGGATGCCGTTGGCGACCCCTTGGGCCAACAGGTCCTGCTGTTGGGTGAGCATCTCCCGGTTATTGCGCATAAAGCCCAATTCGACGATAGCGGTAGGCGTATCGACGGCGACTTCGCTGAACGTGTGGTATTCGGTCATGTCGTAGGTCAGGTTAGGGAAGTTCGGGATGCCCGTCGTCGCGCCGTATTGGCTGGTCAGGCAGTTGAGCAGGTATTCGTCCCGGCCCTGGGTGGTCTGGCGGGCCTGGGCCGACGCCACCGCAAAGCCGTTACCGCCTCCCTCGCCATAGTCCCGGCAGTCGTTGGAATGGATCGACACCAGCACGTTGGCCTCATAGTTTTCCAGGCGCGGATCGAACTCTTGCAGCAGATCCACGGTATAGCCTTCGCGCCGCAGCGCCGTGACCACGTTGTGCGCGACCGCTTCGTTGATGGATTTTTCCGTCAGGCCGTCGTCGCAGACTGCACCCGGGTCTTCGGCGAAGCTGGTATCCTGGGGCTGGCCGGTGTGCCCGGCCACGATCCCGATCCGCACTTCGTGGGTTTCGGTGGGCAGCGGCGTGGGCTGGATGCTGATCACGCGTTGGGTTGCCTGGACCTGGTTCAGCCCCGCGCGGAACTCGTCGCTGAAAAAGGTCGGGCGCGTCCACAAGGAAAAAATGGTCGAAACCAGCGCGGCCAGCAGCGTAACGACGACGATCGTGCGCAGCGCGATCAGCCACGTGGGGGTCGGCTTGCGGGACCGTTGGCGCGATTGGGCGCGGGTCCCGGTTGGACGGCGGGGCCGCGGTACGGCGATGGCCGGTTGGGCCGTGGGCTGCGCGGCTCTTAGCTCGTCGTCCAGGGCCGCCGTATCGACCGTCCTTACCTCGAAATCGTCAGAGAAGTCCCAGTCGCGCTCGGCGTCGTCAGGCATAGGTGCTCGAAACTAGCGGTAATCCGCGAACGATAGTCAGTATCTTAGCGCAAGCTGGCCGAAAGTGAAACAGATTGAGGTGATATGAGAGGGGCGACGCTCTGATCGCCCCTCCGGATGGAAGCTCTATTTATTCTCGAAAACGGCTTTGTTGCGGACGTTGTCGAAACGGTTCTTGAGCAGGGCGTTGATCACGGCGTTGGCCGCTTCGACGCCGACGGCTTCCTGGGCCTCGTCGGTGCTGGCGCCCAGGTGCGGGGTGTAGACGACGTTGTCCAGGCCCAGCAGTGGGTTATCGGCGGCAGGCGGCTCGACGTCGTAGACATCCAGGCCCGCGCCCCCGACCTTGCCACTCTTGAGCGCCGCGGCGAGATCGGCACTCACGATCAGCCCCCCGCGCGCGGCGTTGATGATCAGCACGCCGTCTTTCATCTTGGCGATATTGGCGGCGTTGATGATGCCGCGCGTGTCATTATTCACCACCGCGTGCAGCGAGATGATGTCGGCCTGCTCGAACAGTTCCTCGACGCGTGGGACCAGCGACAGCCCCAGGTGGCGCGCGACGTCAGCCGGGACAAAGGGATCGTAGGCGACTTCGGTCAGGCCGAGGGCTTTCGCCCGCTCCGCCACAGCACGCCCGACGCGCCCAAAGCCCAGGATACCCAGCGTCTTGCCGTACAACTGCGTCCCGGTGAATTTCTTGCGCTCCCACTCGCCCTGGCGCATGGACCGATCCGCCGCCGGGATATGGCGAACCAGGGCCATCAGCAGGGCCAGCGCGTGCTCCGCCGTCGAGATCGTGTTCGATTCGGGCGTATTCATGACCACGACGCCGTGTTCGGTGGCGGCGTTCAGGTCGATGTTGTCGACGCCGACCCCGGCCCGGACCACGACCTTGAGCTGCTTCGCCTGGGCGAGCATCTCGGCGTCGGCCTTGGTGTCGCTGCGGACGATCAAGGCGTGCGCGTCGCCGATGGCCGCCAGCGTATCGGCGCGGCTCATCTTGCCGGGGGCGACGACTTCCAACGCCGGCTCGGCGCGCAGGGCGTCCAGCCCGGCTTTATTCAGGTTATCGGGGACGAGAACTTTGAAGGCCATGACTTACGCTCCCTTGTGCAGAAATTCGTCCATCGCGGCGGTGAGCACTTCGATGTGAGCGGGCTGGATGTCGGCCATGTGCGCGATGCGGAAGGTCTTGTCCTTCAGCTTGCCGTAGCCGTTCGAGATCATCATGCCCTTGCCCTTGAGGAAGGTATTCATGGCCGCCACGTCGATATTCAGGTTGTTGGCCACGGTCGTGACGGTGGGGGAGTGGTAGCCTTCTTCGGAGAAGAGTTGGAATCCAGCCTTCTTGGCCCACGCGCGCACCATTTCGGCCATCTTGAGATGGCGGGCGAAGCGATTGTCCAGCCCTTCGGCCAGGATGTAGTCCAACTGCTTGTCGGCGGCGTACATGAGGGAGATCGGCGGCGTGGCGGGGGTGTTGTTCTTCTGGTGATGCTTGTCGATCTCGATTACGTCGAAGTAGTAGCCGCGATTGGCGACCTGCTTGGCGCGCTCCAACACGGCGGGCGAGACGGCCCCGAAGGCCATGCCCGGCGGCAGCCCGAAGGCTTTTTGCGTGCTGGCCAGGCAGACGTCGATACCCCAGGCATCCACGTCCACTTTCGCCCCGGCGTGGATGCTGACGGTATCCACCAGGAACAGGGTCTCAGGGTACTGTTCCAAGATTTTCGCGTATTCGGCCACCGGGTTGCAGACGCCGGTGCTGGTTTCGTTCATGACGCAGGCGACCGCGTCGTAAGATTCTTTGGCGAGCGCTGCCGCGAGCTGTTCGGGACGGTTGGCCTTGCCCCAGTCGGCGGCGATGATGTCGACCTGTTTCCCGTTCAATTGGCTGACTTCGGCCCAGCGTTCGCTAAACGAGCCGCAGGTCAAATGCAGGATCTTTTTCCCATCCCGGACTGCACACCTCGAAGCCGATTCCCAAATACCTGTGCCGGATGATGTATAGATGTAAACCGGGTTCTTGGTGAAGAACACCTGTTGCAGCTTGGGCTGCATCCTGGCGTACAGCGCGGCGAAATTGGTGGACCGGTGACCGATCATCCATTCGGCCTGCGCTTCCAGGATTTCTCCCCGGACTTCGACTGGACCGGGAATGAACAGCATGACGTGCTCGGCTTTTTGGGGTGACATGAGAAATCCTCCTAAATTAAACGTGATTCTCAACCCAGACGGCGGATCAGACTTGCTGGGCCATCTGATTCTTCAACTCCGCAATGGGGGCAACCGGCGTCGGATCGACTTCGTAGGCAATCGACACGTAATAGCTGACATAGTCGCCATGCTGGATCGCGCTGCACATCTGCGCCAGGGCGCTCTGGCCTTTCGGGTAGAACCGGTCGGCCATGATCCCGTACTGCAAGTACAGCTTGAACGTCAGTTCGTGGCGCAGTTGGACCCGCGGGTGATCGTAGTCCCGCGAGGTGATGAAAATCCCGACCATGTTGGCCATCCGCTCGGCAGGGAAGCTGGTCCCGACGATGGTGTTATGGTTGGCTTCGGGCATGGCCTCGTACTGCGACCAGGCTTTGGAATTCTCGTTCAGTTGGCCTTTCCACCGGCGCGCGACCGGCTCGAAGATGCCGCCACCGAAAAAGACCGGAATACGTCCGATCAACTGCCCGGCGTCGCGCTTGGCGGGATTCTGGGTGACGGGATTTTCCGGCGCATAGAGGGCTTGCTGCGAGCGCATCAGGGCGACGGCTTCTTTCAAATCGGCGTCGAGGTGGGGGGCCAGGCCCAGGCGATGAGCCAGGCCGATCAGGAGGCCAAAGCTCCAGCCCAGCGCCGCGCGCGGTTGGCTGCGATAGTCGAATTTCCAGACCGGGTAATGGTTGCGCTGGGCATGTTCGGCCATCGGGCCGCCGGTGGTGATGGCGAGCAGCCGCACGCCGCGGGCCAGCACCTGGTCCGCCGCCGCCAGCGTTTCCTCGGTCCCGCCGGAGAAGCTGCTGGCGATGACCAGGGTATCCGGTCCACTGGCGAAGGCCGGGACGTCGTAGCCGCGCACGACGATGAACGGTACCGGCGACGTGCGCGCGATCAGCGCCGCGATCAGGTCCCCGCCAATCGCCGACCCGCCCATGCCCAGCAGCACGATCTGGCGCGGGTGGCGGTGGGTGTCCGGCAGCGGTTGGGTTTGCGCCAGCGCCCAGGCTTTTTCGAACTGGTCGGGCAGGGCGATGATGTGGGACAGCATGTCGCTGCTATCGACCATTTTCAAGTGATCGAGATTATCAAGATCGAGGGAAGTCATGATCGTTTGGTCCTGTTTGTGATAAATTTCTTAATCGGACGACCGATTGTAACGCCGCGATCCCAGATTAGCTACTACAATAGCACCTAATTGGGCCTGACCAACTGTGAGTTTTGCACCAATACGCCTTCCTTTTTTGCCTATTTGTATGAAATCTCCGAACTGGATAGGGTGCTTGACAGATGAACTGAAATGTTCATATAATGAATATAACCCTGGGAGCGCTCCCAGGACAGGTAATAATTTTAATTAAAAAAATACACACCTATGAACCCCTCCAAGTCCATGAATCTCGAAGACATTGCCGCGAAAGCCGGCGTTTCGCGTTCCACCGTTTCGCGTGTGATCAACCGCGCGTCCTACGTCAGCGAAGCCACCCGCCAGCGGGTGATGGCCATCATCGAGCGCGAGGGCTTTTCACCTAACCCGGCAGCGCGCGCGCTGGTGACCCAACGGCACCAGGTGATCAGCGTGGTCATCCCTCAGGTCCCGGCGGTGCTGTTCGAAGACAACTTTTATTTTCCCGCCCTGCTGCAAGGGGTTTCCAGCGCCGCTCACGACCGAGACTACGCCATGATGCTCTGGCTGGGACTGCCCGACCAGGACGACGAGCAGTTCTACCGCCGCCTGGAGCAGAACCGGCTGGTGGACGGCGCGGTCCTGGCCTCGACGCCGAGCGCGAACCTCCTGATCGACCGCTACCTCGACATGAACAAGCCGTTCGTGATGGTCGAGCGGCCCGGCCACGATTACGACCGGATCAGCTACGTGAGCATCGACAACCTGAACGCCTCGTTTGAACTGGTGACCCACCTGATCAAGCTGGGGCGGCGGCGCATCGGTCACGTGACCGGCAATCTGGCGATTGCGGACGGGCGCGACCGTCTGGACGGGTATAAGCTGGCGCTCAGTCAGGCCGATCTGCCCTTCGACAAGGATCTGGTCGTCGAGGGCAACTTCACGCAGCAGTCCGGCTACGACGGAGCCCAGGCGCTGATCGCGCAGGGCGTGGATGCCATTGTCGCCGCCAGCGATATCACGGCGCGCGGCGTGCTCATGGCGCTCCACGAGGCGGGCGTGCGCGTGCCGGATGATATGGCCGTCGTGGGCTTCGACGATCTGCCGACCGCGCTGCGAACCTCCCCGCCGCTGACGACCGTCCGGCAGCCGGTGGAAGAGAAGGGCGCGCGCGCGGCACGGCTTCTGATCGACTTGATCGAAGGCTGCCTCGAAGCACCGCAGCAGGTACTCCTGCCGACCCAACTTGTGATCCGCGAGTCGTGCGGCGCCGGTCGATAATCCATTTGTTCACTGAACATTTTTGAAGAGGGTAATGTGCCGAGGACGCGTGCGACAATTCGAGATGTGGCGAAATACGCCAAAGTCTCCTTAGGAACTGCGTCCCAGGCGCTCAATAACCGCCCCGGGGTGGCCCCGGAGACGCGTGAGCGCGTCCTGGCGGCGGCGGATCAACTCGGCTATCGCCAGCAGATCCGCCGCCCTTCGGTTGCCAGCCCGAAGCTCTCTACTGTGGGCCTGGTCGTCAAACGCGAATGCGGAGAGTCCCCCAGCGTCAATCCGTTCTATTCCTACGTCCTGGCCGGGGCCGAGCGTGAATGCCAGCGTCAGGGCCTCAACCTGATGTATGCCAACATCGAAGTCGATGACTTCAACCGCGCGCTGGTCTGGCCGCCCATGCTCTGCGAGGCGATGGTGGATGGACTGCTGGTGGTCGGCACCTTCCTGGAAGACATCATCGGCCAGATCAGCAAAAAAATCGGCCAGCGCATCGTCGTGGTGGATGCCTACTCGTCCGACATCGCTACGACAGTATCG
>CAYRWY010000250.1:0-8564 GCA_964427955.1 uncultured Anaerolineaceae bacterium | reverse complement strand
TCGACAAGGAATTCGTCCGGCTGTGGTACCAGCAGCAGGGCTACGGCGAGCGCGATACGCTGCCGCCGCTCAGCGAAGAGATGATCATCACGATCAGCCAGCGTTACCAGCGTGTCTACGAGATGCTGACCGGCGAACCCTTCCAGCCCGCCAGCTATCCCGCCCAGAAGCGGGTGATGGTCGCGCTGCATTACGCGAATGTGATGGGGTAACGGACTTTAGCTTGACCAGGAGAGGGCGCGGAGTTCGGCGCCCTTTTTTTTCTACAACAGCCGCGTGTTGCGGCGGCGAATCGTTTGTGCTAAAAGGATGATCAACGCTACCCTCAAGGAAGGGACTATGACGCACGTCCTGGTCATCGGTAAGGGCGGGCGGGCGCATGTGCTGGCCTGGAAGCTCGCCCAGTCGCCCCGCATCGATCGGATCAGTGTCGCGCCCGGCAACGGCGGGATCGAAAGTCTCGCGCGCGTGCAGACCGTGGACATCGATCCCACCGACATTGTCAGCCTGCTCGACTTTGCCGAAACGGAGCATGTCGATCTGACCGTCGTCGGCCCGGAGGAACCGCTGGCCGGTGGGCTGGTGGACCAATTCGAGGCGGCGGGACTGCCCACTTTCGGCCCGCACCGCCAGGCCGCCATGATCGAGTTTTCCAAGAGCTACGCCAAGCAGTTGATGGTCCGCCACGCCGTCCCGACTTCCCCCTACGAAGTCTTCACCGATCTCGATCCCGCGCTGGATTTCGTCATGACCCACCGCGCCTCCGAGATCGTCATCAAAGCGGATGGGCTGTCGCGGGGGAAGGGGGTCTTTCTGCCGCGCGGCGAGTCGGACGCCGAAGGGATTCTGCGGGCGCTGCTCCAGCGGGACGCCCTCGGCAACGCCGGGCGTAAAGTGATCATCGAGCAGCGCCTGATCGGTCCCGAAATCTCGGTGATGGCCTTCACCGACAGCCGCTCCCTGGTGATGATGCCCACGCTGAGCGACTACAAGCGCCTGTACGACAGCGACGCGGGGCCGAATACCGGCGGCATGGGCGCGTATGCCCCGGCGCCGACTGTGACCCCCGCGCTGGCCGAACAGATTCGCTCCCGCATTCTCCAGCCAATCATGGATGGGCTGGCCGACGATAGCTGCTGCTTCCGCGGGGTGCTCAATGTAGGCGTGGTGCTCACGCCGGAAGGGCCGATGGCGCTTGAGTTGAATGCCCGGCTGGGCGATCCGGCGGCGCAGGTGGTCCTGCCCCTGCTGGAAACGGACCTGCTCGACATCCTGGAAGCGTGCGTCACCGAGACGCTGGATCAGGTCGAGGTCCGGTGGCGGGCGGGGTCGGCAGTGGCGGTCGTCCTGGTGACGGCGGGCTACCCGGAGCATAACGAACCCGGTCTGCCGATCCTGATCGCGCCGCACCTGCCGGACGGCGTGCAGATTTTCCATGCCGGTACGCGCCTGGTGGAGGATGGCACGCTGGTGACGACCACCGGGCGGGTGCTGACCCTGGTCGGCACCGGGGACGATCTGCCGACGGCGGTCACGCTGGCCTACGACGCCACCCGCCGCGTGCACTTCGAGGGCGCGCATTATCGTACCGACATCGGGACGCGCGCGCTGTGGGGGCGGGGTTGAAACCGGGCTGAGGTCAGAGTCCCTTCAGAGGTTTCAACCTCCGGCGTTTTTATTCCTCCGGCGGGGGCGGTGAACCCTCGGGACGGCGCGGCAGATGCAGCGTGAAGAGGCTGCCCTGGCGCGGGGTGCTGCGCACGGTCAGATCGCCGCCGTGACGCATCGCCAGCAGGCGTGACACCGGCAGTCCCAGCCCCGTCCCCTTGCCCTCGGACGCCGTGCTGCCGCGCTGGTGCTGGAACGGCTCGAACAGGTAGCGGCGGTCGTCTTCGCTGATCCCCGGCCCGGTATCGCGAATGTTCAGGCGGACCTCCTGGTCGTCGAACTCCGCCGAGATCACAACCTCGCCTTCCTCCGTGAATTTGACGGCATTGCTGGACAGGTTGATCAGGATGTAGCGCAGACGGTCGATGTCGGCCCAGAGCGGCGGCAGCGGCTCGCTCAGCGCGGAGAGGTCAAGCCGGACCGCCAACTGGTGGCTGGAGAAGCCCGCCTGGTGCAGCGCGCGGGTGGCGTTGGTCACTTCGTCCAGCAGCGCGTACAGGTCGAGCCACTGGCGGTTCAGTTGAAGCTGTCCGGTTTCGATGGCGGACAGGTCGAGCATATCTTCGATCAGGGCTTGCAGATGCCGCCCATTGTCCAGAATGCGGCGCTGGCGATCCAGCACCGTCTCGGACATTTCCCCGTACATCCCGCTCAGGATCGTCTCGGAATAGCCGATGATCGAATTGAGCGGCGTGCGCAGCTTGTGCGACGCGTTGAACAGGAAGCGCGACTTGAGCATGTTGGCCTGGTTGGCCATCAGGGTGCCCTGCGCCAGGTCGCGGTTCGCCGTTTCGAGCGCGGCGAAGATCTGCGCGTTGTGCAGCGAGACGGCGATCTCGTTAGCCAGGCTTTCGAGCACGTCCATTTCGTCCTTGGGGAAGCCCTCGCGGTGATCGCTCTCCAGGTTGAGCACGCCGATCACCTGGTTCTCGAACTTGAGCGGGATCGCCAGCTCGCTGCGACTGGCGGTCAGGCCGGAGGTGCTGAGATAACGCGGCTCCTCGGTCACGTCCGGCACGTAGACCATTTCGCCTTTGCGCGCGACCCAGGCGATCACGCTGCGGTCGCCATCGTGCACCGTCAGTTCGGGGAACAGCGCCCGCGTGCGCAGGTGGGTCGGGTAGATTCGGCCCGTCTTCTCGTCGATCAGCACGATCTCGGCGTGGTAGATTTTGAAGCGGTTCTTGAGCAGATCGACGACTTCTTCGGCCAGCTTGCGCGGGTCGAGATTGGTCGCGATCTTGCTGGAGACTTCGGCGGCGACTTCCAACTGGGTCGCCTTGCGCGACAGCTCGCGCGCCCGCTGATCGACGATCTCCTGCATTTTGACGTTGTAGGCGTCGATCTGGCGCTGGCTCTCGGCCAGGCGCTCGATCATCGAATTGAAGGCGCCGATCAGGTCGGCCAACTCGCGGTCGGTGTGGGACGGGGCGCGCACCCGGTAGCGGTAATCCCCGGCGGTGACGGCGCTGGCGCCCTGGGACAGCAGGGCCAGCGGGCCGAGCACCGTGCGCGAGACGCGGCGGATCAGCCATTCGCCGATGGCCCCGGTCAGGACCAGCGCGATCAGCCACAGCGCCACCAGCCGCACCACCGGCGTGAGCAGCCCGCTCAGCGGCATCTCCACGATCACGCTGTAGCCGCCGCTGACCTGCTGGCCGCGCCCGACGACCCAGTGACCGTCCAGGCCCTTATACAGCCGCAGCACTGCGTCCCCCTGGCGCGCGGCTTTGAAGACGGCGAAGCGTGCCGGGGTGCCGTGGGGTGTGAAATTCTGCCGGGTGGCCAGCAGGCGTCCCTCGTCGCTCATCAGGTAAGCGTAGCCGCGGTCGCCAACTTCGGCGGCCAGCATCGGCTGCCAGAGCGCCTGCGGATCGAATTCTCCGATCAGCGCGTTACCCTGATCCCCGACCGGCACGGCAATGGCCAGACGCGGCGGATCGCCATCGATCAAGACGTGGACCGGCTGCCCGCCTGCCGTGAAGGCGGCCCAGGCGGGATGCTGTGCCCAATCCGGCGTGCTGCGCGCGGGATCGACCGGGGTATGCGCGATCTCGACGCCGCCCGGCCCGACCAGGGCGAGCGTGCGCAACGCCGGATGCAGGTCCAGCAGCGGCGCGAGGGCCGCGTTGTCGGCGATCTGCTCCGCCGATTGCAGCGCGCCGACCGCCGCCAGCAGGTGCTGCGCGTCGTCCGCCGCTTCTTCGGCGGCGAACCGCATGTGCTGGGCGCTCGACTCGTGCAGCCGGAGGACGGCCTGCCGCTGCTCCAGCGCCATGATCAGCGTGGCACTGGCCACCACGGCCAGGATCAGCAGATTCATGCCGAGTATCATGTACAGGCGCCAGCGCGCGCGCAGACTGCGGATCGGTGAACGGGGCTGCGGGCGCTGGGGCATCGTCGCGGTTCGAGATGAAGCCGTTGGAATAGTCATAGCCCTTGTTTTTCCAGATCGGGATAATGGTCCATTGTATGATGGCCATTATATGTTGGTTAGAGAAAAATGGAAAAGCGGCCTCACCGCGCGGCGGGGTCGCAGGCCGTGAGCGGGTGTGGGATGGCAGCCGGACTGATCTGGGGAAAGGTCAGGGCGAAGGTGGTGCCGCTGCCGAGGTGGCTTTCGAAGGTGATGCTGCCGCCATGCATTTCGACAGCCTGCTTGACAATCGCCAGCCCCAGCCCGGTGCCCGTGATCATCCCGACGTTGTGCGCGCGGAAGAAGGGTTCGAACAGCCGGGCCTGGTCCTCAGGCGGGATGCCGATACCTTCATCGCGCACTCGCACCACCGTTTGATTAGGATCACACTGGAGATCGAGGTAAATGGTGCCGTTGGGCGGCGAGTATTTCACGGCGTTCGAGAGCAGGTTGCTGATGATCAGCCGGATCAGGCGCTGGTCCAGGTAGACGTTGGTACACGCCGGATGGTGGGTGAAGGTGAAGGTGTGCGAATGGGCAACCGAGGTCTGGATGTTCTCAATCGCCGCCTGAGACAGGGCGACCAGGTCGAAAAAGGCGGGTTCCAGCTTGAGCTTGCCCGATTCGGTGTGGTTGAGGGTCAGAATGTCTTCGATCAGGTCCGTCATCTGCTGGATGCCGATCCGGATCTGGGCCAGCTTCTCCCGCCGCTGCTGTTCGGTCATGCGGCTGCCGTAGTTTTCCAGCGATTCGTCCACCAGTTGGATGCGGGCCAGCGGCGTGCGCAGTTCGTGCGAGACGACCGCGATCAGCCGCGATTTCAGTTCGCTCAGTTCCATCTCGCGCGCCAGCGTAGCTCGCAGATTGACTTCGACCCGCTTGTGCGGGGTGATGTCGCGCAGGCTGCATAACACCCCGGAGACTTTGCCGCTGCTGCCGCAAATGGGGGAGAGCGCGGCGCTGGCGTTGATCTCGTGTCCCAGCCGGGTCCGGGCGGTGACGTCGATCAGGTGATCTTCGCGCCGGTCGATGACGGTGCGCAGCGCCGTGTTCAGGGGCGCGGCGAGTTCGGCATCGAACAGCGTGGCGAACGGGCGGCCCGCCACTGCCGCGTTGTCGTCGCCACACAGCCGCTTGTACGCCGGGTTCACTCGCCGGATCGTCCCGTCCGGGCGGACAAGGATGACTACGTCGCTGCTGTGTTCGAGCAGCGCGCCCATCTGCCCGTTGGCCACGACGGTTCTTTCCAGCAGCATCAAGATCCCCGCCCCGGCGAACAAGGCCAGCACCACCATCCCGACCATGAAATAGGTGAGCGAGGCTTCACCCTGGGTATGGATCTCGCGCGGCAGATTGGCCTGCAAGATCAGCGCGGGCTGGCCGAAGATGTCGGTCAGCAGGAGGTATCCGGCGATGGTGTCTTGGTTCAGCGGGCGGATGGTGGTGGGCGCGGCTGCGGACAGGGAACGCCGGGCCGCCTGGACGTCCGCCGCCAGATCGGCGTCGTCCAACGCGGACGTCGTCAGTGCCAGGCGGGTGGACTGGGCCAGCCCGGCAATCTGAATGTCGTCCAACCGATAGCCGAAAATCAGGGTGCCGCGCGAAGGCCCCTCTTTGGTGCTGGTCAGGATGGGCCGGGCGGCGACGACCATCGGCCCGGCGGGCAGCGTGATGATCCCTTCACGTCCGCTGACCAGCGTGCCGTTGACTTGCAGCAGACCCGTTGGGGTGAGATAGGGCGTGATCCCTTCCGGCAGGCCCACTTCCTGCTGGTGGCCCAGGTCGAAGGCTTTGCTGTAGACGATTTGCCCCGCATCGTCGGCCAGAATCATCAGGTTGAGACCCAGATTGGCGAAAACCTCGTCGGTCAGGTTGGCCGCCGTGAAGTCGGCATTGCGGTCCTGGGCGAAGGCGTACATGTCGTCCCAGTGCGCCCAGTCGGTCGTGGTCGTCACCAGGTCTTCGACCTGTTCATTCTGCGCATTCATCACACGTTCGAGGTTGCGGCGGGTGTCGTTTTGTTCCAGGTGGGTGTAACTATCGAGTAGGATGAGGCGGGCAGCGAGATAGACCACCAACAGCACGCCGCACGAGGCGGCCCCAACGATGAACGCTACTTTCTGGCGTAGCGTCATGAATTGTCCTTTCGAAAACGGTAAGCTCCTCCATCTCACTATTATACTGCGCTCTGAAATGCTTGAGATATAATTCATAAAAAATTAAGATTTAGACAGAAACGATCTGGAAAGAGAAAAAAGGAGAAGTGTCAACCGTTGACACCTCTCCTGAAACGTCCAGGGAAACTACACCGAGACCGTTCCTATCAGAGTGCGGGAGCGCGCCTGGGTCGCCGGGTAGGTGTGGGGGAAGGTCAGGGTGAAGGTTGTGCCGGTCCTTTCGCTGCTCTCGAAGGTGATGGTCCCGCCGTGCATCTCGACCGCCTGCTTGACGATCACCAACCCCAGCCCCGTACCGGCAATCGACCCCACATTTTGACCGCGGAAAAACGGTTCGAAGACGCGTTCCTGGTCCTGCACCGCGATCCCGATGCCTTCGTCCCGGACCCGTAACACCGTCCGCTCGTCATCGCATTGGACATCCACATAGACCATGCCGTTGGGGGGTGAGTATTTGACGGCGTTCGAGAGCAGGTTGCTGACGATGAGATTGAGCAGGCGCTGATCCAGGTAGACATCGGCGCACACACTCTGGTGGGTGAACCTGAAGGCAGGCACCTGGCCGGAGGAGGCTTTGATCGTCTCAATCGTCATCTGGCAGAGTTCCACCATGTCGAAGTAGGACAGCTCCAGGTTGAGCTGACCGGATTCGGTCCGGCTGAAGTTCAGAATATCTTCGATCAGGTTGCTCATCTGTCGGACGCTGGCACTGATCTGGGCCAACTTTTCCTTGCGTACCGGCTCCGGCATCCGGTTGCCGTAGGACAACAGGTATTCTTCCGCCAGTTGGATGCTGGACAGCGGCGTGCGCAGCTCGTGCGAGACGACGGAGATCAGCCGTGAGCGTAGCTGACTCAGCTCCATCTCGCCCGCCAGCATCTGCCGCAGTTGGGTTTCCATGTGCTTGAAGGTCGTAATGTCGCGCAGGCTGCACAACACGCCGGAAAGCTGGCCGCTGCTGCTGCGAATCGGGGAGAGCGCGGCACTGGCGTCCATGCGGCTCCCGTTACGGCCCGCGGTCACGTCGATCTGGCGATCCTCACGCTTTTCGACGACGGCGCGAAACGCTTCGGAGATCTTGGGATGCAGGGTTTCGTCGAACAGGTTCGCGATCGGTTGGCCGGTGGGCGGCTGCCCGGAGCTGCCGAACATGCGCTTGAAGGCGGAATTCACCTGCCGGATCGTGCCGTCCGGGCGCATCAGGATGATCACGTCGCTGGTATGTTCGAGCAGCGCGCCCATCTGCGCCGCGGTCACGAGGGTTTTTTCGATCAACACAGTCAGGGCGATCCCGGTGATGATGCTCAGCACCGTGATCCCGATCATGAAGTATCCGAGCGTGGACTGGCCCCGGGCGTAAATCTCCCGCGGCAAATCGACCTGCATCACCAATGCCGGATGGTTTTGAAGGTCACTCAGGAGCACGTAACCGGCCACGGTGTGCTTGCTCAGCACGTGCTCGACCATCGGCGACGCGGCGGACAGGGCTGACCGGACGTCGCCGGGCAGCTTCGCGTCCTCCCACGGGGTGAGGGTCAGGGAAAGCCGGGTCGCATGGGCCAGCCGCGCGACCTGAGTATCGTCCAGTTGGTACCCGAAGATCAGGGTCCCGCGTGACGGGCCTTCTTTGGCGCTGGTCAAGATGGGGCGCGCCGCGACGACCATCGGGCCGCCGGGCAGCATGATGATCCCGTGGCGTTCGCTGGTCGCGGTGCCATTCGTCAGCAGCAGCTCAGCCGGAGTCAGGTGGGGCGCCAGTTCCTCCGGTAGATCGACTTCTTCCTGCTCGATCAGGTCGAAGGCCTTGCCGTAGACGATCTCGCCGGAATTGTCGGCGAGGATCATCAGGTTGATCCCGAGATTGGCGAACGTCTCGTCGGAGAGGTTCGCGTCGATGTAGGCCTCGTTCTGGTCCTGAATGAAGACATAGGTGTCGTCCCAATGCGCCCAGTCCGTGGTGGTGGTCGCGAGGTAATCCATCCGTTCGCTCAAGGCGTTCGAGGCACGTTCAAGATTGCGGCGCGTATCGGTCTGTTCCAGGTCCGTATAACTGTGAAGAAGAATGATGCGCGCAATGAGATAGATCAATAACAATACTGCCCCAACTGCCGCCCCGATAATGAGCGCCACCTTATGTCGTAGCGTCATATGCCATCCTTTCCGCATGAGTGATTGGTACCAATCATACCGCCACCCGCCAGGAAATATCCGCGTTTTCACGAAAAATTAGGATCGTGGGGGAGGGGGCAGGGGGGTGAAAAGTATCGAGCACGCGCAGCTTCCCAGGGATTTATCTCACCCCC
>CAYRWY010000249.1:0-8598 GCA_964427955.1 uncultured Anaerolineaceae bacterium | reverse complement strand
TTGAGGGGTGAGGTCAATCTCCCAGGCAAAAGTTTAGCTATTGGTGCAAGGATCAATAAAGATGTCCCGACGGGACATCTGTAAGGATTTTACATCAGGGGCCTGTCACGTGGCAACACGAGGAGGATTGAGAGCGTTACACCACTTCCGGCGGCAGGTGGATCGCGATCTTGCAGACGAGATCGCCCTTGAGCACCGACTCGACCACGTCGGCCCGGAGCGTCTGCCCAAAGATCACCTCCCACGGCTTTTTGACGAAGCCCGCGCTGCACTGGCAGAAGGTGGGCGAGACCGCCACATCCGCGCGCCGGATCGATTCGCGCGCCCAGGGACAGTGGCAGTAGTAGTAGCGTTTCATCTGCGGATCGGTTTCGGACAGGTAACGCTGGGTCAGGTACGGGATTTTGACGACGTACAGGATGTTCCCCTCGCGCACGCCCTGGGCGATCAGCGGGTTGTCGCGCACGAACTGGATCATCTCGCCGGTAACTTCCTGCGTGAAGTAGGGCCGCCCCTCGCGCTGAAGCTGTTCCAGCTCGGCGACGAATGCCTGCCGCCGCTGCTCCAAAAACGCGTCGAAGCCCCCGCTGGCGAGATATTCCGCCCGGCCTGCGGTGTAGTATTCGTCCGGCAGATCGCGCAGGCTGGGCGACAGAATCCGCTCGCAGGCTTCCGGCCCCAACTGCGCCTCCATCCGGGCGATCAGGATCTGTATCAGGCGCGCTTTCTCCACGGCGGGCAGGCCCAACGGCGGCAGCTCGATCCCCGCGAAGATGGCATCCCGCGGCGCCGTGCCCGCTTGTTCGCCGAGCCGCCGGTAGAGGTTATCGACCACCTCCGCGCCGTCCAGGGTGTCCATCGCCGCGCGGAAGACCTCGGCGTTGTCGAGAAAGCGGCCATAGCGGATCAGGCTGATGAAATTGGCCTCAGTGTTGAGTCCCTCGCGGATCAACACCTGCGCAAAACCTTCGACATCCGCGGCGGACGGGGTGTGGGGCGGCAGTCCGGCCAGGTAGTGCTCGAAGCGTTCGGCCACCGCCAGGGCGGGATCGATCTGTGCCGCGGGAATCTTGCGGTCGTGCAGATAGTGGCGAAAACCTTCCAGGTCCATCGCGTCCTCCTCCCCTCGCCTGCCAGCCGGAATGCTGGTAGGAGACATCATCCTGTTATACGCAGCCGCGGTCGATCATCGCCATTGCCGGGCTGACCAAAATCATTTTGATTCAAAACCAAAAATTTTGGTTTTAGCTTGACATTTATCAAAAAACGCTTACACTGAAGTCAAATGGAGGAAGACCCATGCGTCGAATACTTACCCACTGCCCCTCGTGCGGCAGCGAGATGGTCGTCACCGAACTGAGCTGCACATCCTGCGATACCGTGGTGCGCGGGCGCTACACCGGCTGCACCTTCTGCGCGCTGCCGGATGAAAACCTGCGCTTCCTGGAATTGTTCGTCTCCTGCCGGGGGAACATCAAAGAAATGGAACGCGAAACCGGCCTGGGGTACTGGACGATCCGGGGACGGCTGGACGGCGTGATCCGCGATTTGCAGCTTCAGCTTCACGGCGAGCCGTCCGATCCGCCCGATCCCAGGGCGCAGCGCCGCCGGACGATCCTGGAGGCGGTCGAACGCGGGGAACTTTCACCGACCGAAGCAGAGCAGATGTTGGCTCAAAACGACGCAGGGTAGAGGATCGCTCCCCTACCCCGCTGACTGGCCCCGGAGCTTCGCCTGGTCCGCGATCCGGCAGCCGGTCCTGCGTACAGGATGTCCTGCACCTGCCTGCTATTGTACCTTAATCAGTAGGAGATAACACAATGGCAGACGATCGTATGAAGATTCTGGAGATGCTCGCCGACAAGAAGATCAGTGTCGATGAGGCCGAGCGTCTGATCAAGGCCCTGGACGCGGGCGACACTCCCCCGTCCGAGCCGCACCGGCCCGGTCCGGCCCGTCACGGCGAAGGCCGCCGGGGTCCGCACCGCCACATGCCCGAGGACCCTCCCATCCCACCCACCTTCGAGGACATGGCCGACTGGGCCGAAGATATGGCGGAAGGCTTCGCCGAGCACATGGAACGCTTCGGGTCGGGACACTTCGTGCCGCGTCCGGGCCGTCCCCCGGTGCCCCCCGTGCCGCCCACGCCCGGCAGACCGCCGATGATGAAGTTCAAGCGCAAGCGCGGCTTCGGCCCCGGGTGGGACATCCGCACCAGCGAGCTGGTCGAAGCCCTGCGCGAGTTTGGCTATGAGGAACTCAGCCACCACGAGCTGGAAGAAATGCGCGCCCACCACGTCACGCCGGATTTCATCCGCGCGGTGCGGGCTGCCGGGCTGAACGAGGTCGCGATCCGCGATCTGATCGAGTTCCGCACCCGCGACGTCGATCCCCGCGCCATCGCCCAGATGCGCCAGGTGCTCCCGGACGTTCCCGCCCGCGAAATCTGCGAACTGGTGACGCACGGCATTATGCCGGAGTATGTGGCCGAAATGCGCCGGTATTTTCCTACCATCTCCAGCCTGGACCTGCGCGCGTTGATTGCCCACGGTATCGAGCCGCAGTACGTCGCCCGGATGCGCGAGCACTTCCCCGACATCTCGTCCCGTGACATCCGTGAATTTGGCGCACACAATATCGATCCCGACTACGTGGCTGACATGCGCCGTCTCTGGCCGAGCATCTCGTCCGGCGACATCCGTGAGCTCAGCAATCACGGCATCGACCCCGACTACGTCGCCCGGATGCGCGAGCACTTCCCCGACATCTCGGTGCGCGACATCCGCGAACTGGGCGTACACGGCATCGACCCGGATTATGTAGCCGGAATGCGCCAGCACTTCCCGGAAATCTCCACGCGCGACATCCGCGAGTTCGGCGTCCACGACATCGATCCCGATTACGTCGCCCGGATGCGCCAGCACTTCCCGGAGATCTCCACGCGCGACATCCGCGAATTCGGCGTGCACGACATCGACCCGGACTACGTGGCCGACATGCGGAAGCACCTCCCGGAGATTTCCACGCGCGACATCCGCGAGTTCGGCATCCACGACATCGAGGCGGATTACGTCGCCGAGATGCGCCAGCAGTTCCCCGACCTCTCGACGCGCGACATCCGCCACCTGGCCGAGCAGGGGATCGATCCCGACGACGTGCAGGACCTGCGCGAAGAACTGGCCGCGCGCGGCTATACCGCCGTGTCGGTCAGAGACATCATCCTGATGGCAGAACACGACTTCGAGCCGGACTACATCGACACCCTGAGGACCGCGGGGATGGACCAACTGCCGCTGCGGCGCGTGATCAAGCTGTGGATGCGCGATTTCGAGCCGGACGAAGAGGACTTCGAGGACGAGGACGAAGGCGACACTGAGGCTGACGCCACCTGACCCGGATCACTGGGCATGATCCCGGCTCCTCCCATTCCCTCCCCGCGCCGGATGCGACGCGGGGAGAGAACGACGGCTGACTACCAGGGGATGAGCAGCACCTGGCCGACGTAGATCAGGGTGAGATTGGTAATTCCGTTCAGTTGGGCCACCGCGTACATATTGACCCCATAGTTCAACGCAATCCGAAACAGGTTTTCACCGGGCTGGACGACGTGCGTCCGGTAGTACGATGGCTGCGGCACGGGGGCCGGCGCGGGCGCAGGCGTCACGGCGCTGTCGATGGGCAGGCTGGTGATCGACACGGACGGCAGGATCAGGCTGCTGTTCACCCAGCCCTGGGTGCCGGTCCCGACGACCACCTTGACCCACGAGCCGTCCCAGTTGCGGGCGATCATGGTCAGGTTCGCGCCGTTGTAGAGCGAGGTCACGACGCCGAAGCCGATGCCCGGCCCGCTGCGCACGTTGAGCGCCCCAGTATAGACGATGGCATTGCCGCCGCTCGGCTGGCTGCCCTCGATGGGCAGGCTGGTGATCGGATAGGCGGTCCAGATGTACGGCGCGCTGACCCAGCCCACGACGCCGTTGTCGAGAACGATCTTGACCCACGTCGCCGCCGCATTGCGCGCGGTCATGGTCATCGCGACGCCCCGGTTGAGCGAAAAGACGACGCTATAGCCGATGCCCGGCCCGCTGCGCACGTGCAGCGCGCCCGTGTTGACGGTGGCGGTCGGGCTGCCCTGCGCCCGCGTGGTGGGCACCGCCGCAAACAACAGCGCCACGACCAGCACCGCCCCGATGATGATCCCACGTGATTTGTTCATGGTTTACACTCCCCATTCGGTTCTTAATCCTCACTTTAAGACAAAAGGAAAGCCGATTCAAGAGCGCGCGGGGCAGACGTGGGGAGCGCGTCAGGTGCGCGTAGGATTTACTGATCCTGGCATCGGAATCTAACCCCAGTGTGGAGCAGAGCCGGGCGCAGCAAGCCCGCCCCTACAACGACGTTTCCACTGCGCTGCCCCCCCTGGCTATGCCTTACCCACAGATAGCCCTCACCCATAGAGAACGGGCCGGAGCCGAGGGGCAGATCCCGGTCCGCCCGGCTTCGCACCCACCTCGCGCTGGACGGTCCGGCCACGGTCGGTCCCGTGGATTTGACGATCCTGACCGCCGGCGAGTGATCCGGCGCTTGCAGGATCGGGGGAGCTTGCTACAATCCCCGGCGTCTTAGCGCACACACGAAGGAACCGCACCATGCCGGCGACCCACGGCCCCATGCCCGATCTCTCGATCGTCGTCCCCGTCTACAATGAGCACGAAAGCCTGCCGGACCTGCACCGGCAGATCGGCGCCGTCGTCGAGACGTTGGGCAAAACCTGGGAAGTCATCTACGTCGATGATGGCAGCACCGACGGATCGGCGCGCGTGCTGGGCGAGCTGCAAGCCCGCGACGAACGGGTCGTGGTCGCGACGCAGCGCCGCAACTTCGGCAAGAGCCTGGCGCTGGACGTGGGGTTCGCACTGGCGCGCGGCAGCATCATCGTCACGATGGACGCCGATCTGCAAGACGATCCCGCCGAGATCCCGCACCTGCTCGCCAAACTGGACGAGGGCTACGACCTGGTCAGCGGGTGGAAGCAGAACCGCCAGGACCCGCCCTTCAAGACCATCCCTTCGCACATCGCCAACTCGATCACCACGCGCGTGACCGGTCTGAAACTGCACGACATGAACTGCGGCCTGAAAGCCTATCGCGCCGAATGCGCCCGCAGCATCCGGTTGTACGGCGATCTACACCGCTACATCCCGATCCTGGCGTATTACAACGGCTTCCGCGTGACCGAAATTCCGGTCGTCCACCATCCGCGGCGCTTCGGGCGATCCAAGTATGGCCCCGGACGCCTGCTGCGCGGGGGCTTCGACCTGATGACGGTGCTGTTTCTGAACAATTTCCGCTACCGCCCGCTGCACCTGTTCGGCGCGACCGGGCTGCTGATGCTGACGGCAGGCTTCGTGATCAACGCCTACCTGTCCATCGAATGGTTCAACGGCGTGCGCCCGCTCAGCCAGCGCCCGCTGCTCACGCTGGGCGTGCTGCTGATGATGATGGGCGTTCAACTGCTCACGATGGGCCTGCTGGCCGAGCTGCTGGTGTCGTACATCCAGCGCCAGGAGGACCCGCTGCGCATCACGGCGCGGGTCGCGCGCGCGGCGAAAAGCCGACTCAGCCCGGAGCCGTCCGAGGAACACGGTTCAGAGGCGGACAGGCATTGAGATGGGGAGTTTTTGAGGGACAATTTTCATTTTTCAAAGCTGGGCGCGGCAAGCAGCGTCCCTACCACGACGTTTCCCCTGCGCCACCGGGTGGAGAGGGGGTCGGGGGGTGAGGTAAAAACGCAGCGAATTTCCACGTGCTCAACGCTTTTGACCCACCTGTCCGCCCCTGAACAGGAACACGGGGAGGGCGTGCCCTCGCCGACGGACTGACCTCGCCCCTGGCCCCTCTCCCATAGACAACGATGGGAGAGGGGAACAAACGATCCTATTGGCAAACCGATTTTTGCTGTGCAATACGGCATAGACGGCCAAATTCAGTGATCGTCGATTGCCCCCGCCGCGTGCTTTCCCTGGACCTCGAATCGGCATATAGTGAAGAAAAACACGCGAGGCGAGGGTGTGATGAGCGCGCATAACCTGGCCGGTCAAACGTTAGGGGACTACGAACTGCGGGAACTGCTCGGCATGGGCGGGATGGGCGCCGTCTACCGCGCCTATCAAGCGGATTTGCAGCGCTACGTCGCCGTCAAAGTGCTGGCCGAAGCCCTGACCGATGATCCGCATTACCTGGAACGCTTCACCCGCGAGGCGCGCACGGCGGCGGGGCTGGAACATCCGCACATCGTCCCGATCTACGATTACGGCACGCAGGGGCGGCTCAGCTACGTCGTGATGCGCCTGCTGACGGGCGGCGGGCTGGACCAGCGGCTGCGGGCCCGGCGCGAGATCGGCGAGTCCGCGCCGCTGCCATCGCTGGGCGAGATCGCCGCGCTGCTGGGCCAACTGGCGGGCGCGCTGGATTACGCCCACAGCCGCGGCGTGATTCACCGGGACATCAAGCCCAGCAATATCATGTTCGACCAGCACGGCAACGCGTTTCTGGTCGATTTCGGGATCGCCAAACTGGCGCAGGAGTCCAACGCACTGACCGGCGAAGGCACGGTGCTCGGCACACCGTCCTACATGGCCCCGGAACAGTGGCGCGCTGAACCGCCCACGCCCGCAACCGACCAGTACGCGCTGGGGGTGATGACGTATGCGCTGGTGACGGGACAGGTCCCGTTCGACGCGCCGACGCCGTTCGCCCTGATGCACCAGCACTGCGAAGCCACGCCGACCGCGCCGCACACCGTCCGGGCGGACGTGCCCGAAGACGTCACCGAGGTGGTCACGCGCGCGATGGCGAAACGGGCCGAGGATCGCTTCCCCACGGTGACCGCCTTCGCCCAGGCTTTCGATCACGCCGCGCACGGCGCGACCGGGACGCGTACCGGCTTTTTTGCCACGCCACCGCGCAGCCTCACCACGTCCACCTCGGCGCCGCCCACCTATCTCACGCCGCCGCCGCCCGTACCCGCCCCTCCACTCTACCGCCGCCCGCTGCCGTGGGTGATCGGGATCGCGCTGATCGCCGCGGTCGTGCTGGGGATGCTGTTCGCGTCGGGCGGAGAGAAGAAAAAGGACCAGGGAATCGGGATGATCCCGACCAGCGTGACGCCGGACCCGATCGTGACGCCGACGGACAGCGCGACCCTTAACGCCACGCCGGAACCGTCGCCCACCCCGCTCCCGACGCACGATCTCCCGGCGACGGCGGAGGCCCTGCTGGCCGAGCGCCTGACGCAGACCGCCGCGCAGTGGACCTTCACGCCGACGCCCAATCTCGAAGCATCGGTGGCCGCCGCGATCACCCGCACGGCGCAGTCGTGGACGCTCACGCCGACGATCACCGCCTCGCCCACGGCGACGCCAACGCTCACCGAGACGCCGACCGCGACGGTCACCCTTTCGCTGACGCCGACCGCGACGGTCACCACCTCGCCCACCTGGACCGCCAGTCCGATCCCGACCTTCACACCGACGATCACCGCCTCGCCACGTCCGGACTTTTTCGCGGCGGGGACGTCCAACCGCGTCTGGACGCCGGAACAGCGCGAGGTCAACGGGCTGGTGCTGGTCTACGTGCCGTCCGGCTGTTTTCTGATGGGCAGCGTCAGCGGCGAGACGGACGAACAGCCGGTACATCACGTCTGCCTGCACGCCTTCTGGATCGGGCAGACCGAGGTCAGCAACGCGCAGTACGCCGCCTGCGTCAACGCCGGAGCGTGTACGGCGCCTTCCGAGAAGAAATATACCGACAAAAAGCACGCCGATCTCCCGGCGTCGGACGTCACCTGGGAACAGGCCGCCGCCTTCGCGCAGTGGTTCGGCGGGAGTCTGCCCACCGAAGCCCAATGGGAATACGCGTCGCGCGGCCCGGAAGGCTGGACCTATCCCTGGGGGCCGAATTTCGATGGATCGCGGCTGAATTTCTGTGACGCCAGGTGCAAATCAAGCTGGCACGATAGCAGCGTGAACGACGGCCACGACAAGTTGGCGGCGGTGGGCATCTATCCCGGCGGCGCGTCGTGGGTTGGGGCACTGGACCTGGCGGGCAATGCCTGGGAATGGACCGCGGACTGGTACGGGGAGACGTACTACGGCACGCTGACCGACGGCGCGTGGGACCCCGGCGGACCGGGTTCCGGATCGCAGCGGGTGCTCAAGGGCGGCGCGTGGTTCAATGCCGCCGACACGACGCGCCCCGCGTTTCGCGGCTGGCTCGATCCGGACTTTCTGCACCCGTCGCTGGGCTTCCGGGTGATCGTGGCGGCGGAGTGAAGACAAGGGCAAGAACATTTCAACGCAGAGACCGCAGAGACCGCGGAGTTACTGATCAATCTAAACCCCACCCCCAGCCCCTCCCCAGGCAAGCTGGAGAGGGGAGAAAACGGGCTTGTTCCCCTCTCCAAAGTTGGAGAGGGGTAGGTTGCGGCTCTCATTCCCCGATTTTTCTCAGCGCGCTCTGCGATCTCTGCGTTGAAACAAGTTCTTACTGATCCTTGCAGAATAAACTAAAGTCCGCGAGACAGCACCCCCACCCCAC
>CAYRWY010000248.1:0-8630 GCA_964427955.1 uncultured Anaerolineaceae bacterium | reverse complement strand
TCGACACCAGCGGTTCCTCGCTGACACCCAGGATGCCCTTCATCGGGCCTTCGGCAGCGGCCTTGAAGGCGGCGCGCAGCTCATCCGTGGTGACTTCCTTCTCGACATCCGCCACGAAGTCCACCAGCGAGACGGTGGGGGTGGGGACGCGCACGGCCAGGCCATCGAACTTGCCCTTGAGTTCGGGGATCACCAGGGCGACGGCTTTCGCAGCGCCGGTGGTGGTCGGGATCATGCTCAGCGCGGCACCACGGGCACGGCGCAGGTCTTTGTGCGGCATGTCCAGGATTTTCTGGTCGTTGGTGTAGGCGTGGATGGTCGTCATCAGGGCGCGCTTGATGCCCCACTGGTCATTCACGACTTTCGCCGCCGGGGCGAGGCAGTTGGTGGTGCAGGAGGCGTTCGAAATCAGGTGATGCTTGGCCGGATCGTACTTGGCATCGTTCACGCCCATGACGATGGTGATGTCTTCACCCTTAGCCGGGGCCGAGATGATGACTTTCTTCGCGCCGGCGTCGAAGTGCGGCTGGCACTTCTCTTTGTCGGTGAACTTGCCGGTGCTTTCGATCACGATGTCAACACCCATGTCTTTCCAGGGCAGTTTCGAGGGATCTTTTTCGGCAATGGCGCGGATGAGCTTGCCATTGATCTTGATGCCTTCGGCCACGACTTCCACCGTGCCATCGAAGCGACCGTAGTTCGAGTCGTACTTGAACAGGTGCGCCATCGTCTCAGGCTTGTCCAGATCGTTGAAGGCGACCACTTCCAGGTCATTGGGATAGTTATCCAGCATGGCCTTCAGAACCTGACGACCGATGCGACCAAAACCGTTGATACCTACGCGAACAGCCATGACGTTCTCCTTATATGTTGCTCAGAACACGATAAGATGATGAGGGATAGCCCGTTGGGCACGGTCTATCCGCTGAAACCTTGTGACCGGCTGCGTAACGAATACGCCGTCTGGTCGAGGGATGTAGGCACTGTTTGAGTTGCGTCGTGATACAGGGTGAGCAGTGCCTGTGCTAACTTGTCGGGATCGTGCCGCCAGGGCCGCTCTTCGTTAGTGAGATCGGCCAGCGATACTTTGTAGCGTGCCGCGATGGCTTCGGAATCGACCTTGACGTAATGCGTGTTTTCGCCGGCGTTTTTGGTTGGAAAGTGGTCGTTGGCGAGCACGACGTCAAACATACTGCGCCCGATATGCGCTTCGAGGGCTGCTACATGATCCGCCACACTAAAATCGTCCGTTTCGCCGCACTGCGTGGCGACGTTGCAGACGTAGATCTTGTGAGCACTGCTGGCGCGTAGCGCTTCGATCACGCCGCTGACCAGCAGGTTGGGCAAAATGCTGGTGAACAGGCTGCCCGGCCCGATGACGATCAAGTCGGCGCTCAAGATGGCCTGGATCGCTTCGGGGTAGGCCGGAACGTGGTCGGGATGAAGGAACACCCGCTGGATCTTGCCCCCCGTCTCCGGGATGTGCGACTCGCCCACCACTTTCCGCAGGCCCGTTTCGCCGGGGACCTGGATTTCGGCTATCAGGGTCACGTCGTCCTTGAGCGTCGCGGGCAGGACACGCCCTTCGACCGCCAGCACCCGCCCTGTTTCCGCGACCGCGCGATCCATGCTGCCGGTAATGTCCGCCAGCGCCGTCAGAAACAGGTTGCCGAAGCTGTGCCCTTCAAGACCCCCGTTGGCGAAGCGGTACTGGAACAACTGCGTCATGAGGTCTTCGTCGTTCGCCAGGGCCGCGATGTTGCTGCGCAGATCCCCAGGGGCGAGCACACCCAGTTCGCGCCGCAGCTTCCCGGAGCTTCCCCCGTCATCCGCCACGGTGACCACTGCCGTGATATTGCTGGTGAAAGCCTTCAACCCGCGCAGCACACTGGGCAGACCGGTTCCCCCGCCCACGGCCACGACTTTGATCCCGCGCTGGCGGCGGCTGTAGGCGTAGACCGTATCGATCAGCGACTCGTGACGGCGCACGGTGAAGGGGGCCAGAATCGAGCGGTTGAGTTCGTACAGCCCCACGATGATCGAACCCAATCCCGCGACAGCGGCCAGCAGTACTCGTGCCCACACCGGCAAAAAATGGAACATGATAAGGTGCAGGGGTTGAGGGAGAGCGCTCGTGCGGTAGAGGGCGACAATCACTTGGGCAACACCGACTCCCAGGACTGCGATGCCAACCATGAGCAACAACAACCAGCGCTTGATACGCAGGCCAGGAGCCAGCCATTTGAGGATGGGGTGCCGCCACTTCCACATCGAGCTTCTTCTCTTGTCTCGCCCCAAATCCGACGCGGGATTTTAGCCTGTTTGCCGCGTTTCTTCAATATCATTTCGCCTATGATTTGCCGTCAAGAATCACTTTGACAACTGGGGCAGTCGTGTTAAAACTAAGCACGACTTTACACGATCCTGGCTAGCCCGAAAGAGGTTATGCAATGGCTAATTTTGAACTCATTCGCCGTCTGGCGCTCGACGCGGGCGGCAAGATCGTATTGTTGGTGATGGATGGCCTCGGCGGGCTGCCGATTCAGCCCGGTGGTCCCACTGAACTGGAAGCGGCGCAGACCCCGAACCTGGACCGTCTGGCCCGCGAAGGGACGACTGGCCTGAGCATCCCGATCCTGCGCGGCGTGACCCCCGGCAGCGGCCCGGCTCACCTGGGGCTGTTCGGCTACGATCCGGTGGAATACGAGATCGGTCGCGGCGTGCTGGAAGCGACCGGCATTGGCCTGTTGGTCAATCCGGGTGACGTGGCAATCCGCGGCAATTTCTGCACCGTCGATGACAACGGCCTGATCACCGACCGCCGCGCCGGGCGTATCTCCACCGAAGAAGGCGCCAAGCGCGTGGCCTTGCTCAAAGACATCCAGATTCCCGGCATCAAGATCGACATCGAAATCGCCAAAGATTACCGCTTCGCGATGGTGTTTCGCGGCGCAGACTTGAACGGCGCGGTAGCCGATACCGATCCCCAGGCGACCGGCGTGGCGCCGCTCACGGCCAAGGCGCTCGTCCCTGAGGCGGAATATACCGCCAAGCTGGCGAACCAGTGGCTCGCCGAGGCCCGCAAGCGTCTCAAGGGCCACGAACCGGCCAACATGTGCACACTGCGCGGTTTCGCGATGGAACCCGGCCTGCCCAAGTATTCGGACGTCTACAAGCTCAAGGCCGCCTGTGTGGCCGTCTACCCGATGTACAAGGGCGTGGCGCACCTGGTCGGCATGAAGGTGATCGAGACCGGCGCGCACGACTCGACCGAGGACGAATTCCGCACGGTCGGGCGTATCTGGAACGACTACGACTTCATCTTCTGCCACATCAAATACACCGACAGCCGCGGCGAAGACGGCAACTTCGACGCCAAGGTGAAGGTGATCGAAGGCGTGGACGCGGCGCTGCCGATCCTGCTCGGTTTCAAGCCGGATGTCCTGATCGTGACCGGCGATCACTCGACGCCTGCCGCGCTCAAGTCACATTCCTGGCATCCGGTGCCCACGCTGCTGTGGGCGCCCGCGACGCATCTGCCCGACCGCGCCCAGGCGTTTGGCGAGCGCGAGTGCATGGCGGGCGGCCTGGGGCAGTTCCCGGCCACCGATCTGATGCCGCTGGCCCTGGCCCACGCCAACCGCCTGACCAAGTTCGGCGCGTAATCACGATCTTTCTACCTGATGGCAAAAACGGGGTCCCTGGTGGCCCCGTTTTGTTCTAATCAAGGAGCGTCCTTCATGCCTGCTGGCATCCTGATGCTCGTCCGGCATGGACAATCGATCTGGAACCGCGAGGATCGCTTCACCGGGTGGACCGACGTGCCGCTGACCGAGCAGGGACGGGAAGAGGCGCGCGCCGCCGGTGCCCTGCTGCAAGCCTATCCCTTCGACTATGCGTTTACCTCGGCCCTGGGGCGGGCGCAGGAAACGCTGCGCATCATCCTCGACGTGATTGGCCAACCCGATCTGCCGGTCGAGTATGACGCCGCGCTCAACGAGCGCCACTATGGTGATTTGCAGGGGCTGAACAAGACGGAAACTGCCGAGAAGATTGGGAAAGAGATCGTCTACCAGTGGCGGCGTTCCTATGCGGTTCCCCCACCCGGAGGCGAGAGCTTGCAGGATACTCAGGCGCGTGTGATGCCGTACTACCATGCCCGCATCGAGCCGCTGGTCCGGGCCGGACAGTCGATCCTGGTGGTGGCCCACGCCAACAGCCTGCGCGCCCTGGTGATGGTGCTCGATGCGGTCACCCCGGAAGACGTGCCCGATCTGAAGATTCCCACCGGCATCCCGCGCTGCTACCGGATTGACGCCGACGGCACGATTCTGGATCGCCGCTATCTATGATTCCGGGGGCAGGGCGCGGAACTGCCGCTGCGCCCAGATCCAGGTGCCCAACAGGATCACGACGCTGCTGCCCAGCGTGAACACTCCGATGGCCAGCGCCGCGTCGAACCAGAACTGCTGCGGAAACAGCCGGATCAGCGAGTCGCTGGTGCTGAACAGCCAGGAGTCGCCCTGGAAAAAGATCCGGTGAAAATCCTCGAATGCCATATCCCAACTGGCGAGTACCACGACCCCCGCCGTGATCATCAGCAGGATCGTGAGCAGACCTCCCTGGAACAGCCCGGCTCGCAGCGCGGGGCGCGTGTTTCGCCGCCGACCGAGTACGACGACGATCCCCACCAGGATCAGGCTCAGGATTGTGTGCACCCTGAGTGCCGCGCGCGCGACGGTCTGAACGTCTTCCATGTGGCGCAGTTCACTCTCTTCGAACAGCGGTGACCCGTTGTCGAAGGTGAGATCCGCGAGATAGCCGATGTCCTTGTTCTGGAGCAGGTAGCGCACTGTGTAGGGGGCGTAATGCAGCCGGTCGTCCAGGGTGAAGCCGTAGCGGTCGGCGGGGAAACCCGGGCGCTGATACTCAAACCGGATGAATCTTTCGGTCATGACCAGCCGGACGCCGGTCAGCACCAGGACAATCGGGAGAATGGCGGTCAGCACCAGGCGCAGCGCGGTGATGATCCACGTTGTCTTTTGCTCGGAATCGTTCATGAAGAGGCTCAGTTCAGTTCGTCCAGCCCGCCGCCCGTCAGAAATTGGATGACCATCGAATCGACGATCATCTCGACCGGCGCGCGGTCGTCGGTGAATCGCATGGCCGACATGACCGTAGGCCGCAGCGCGTCCAGCGCGACGGTGAGCACCTGCCGCAGCATGGGGTGGGCGTCAGCGGGCAGCGCGGCCAGGTTGGCGCGCAGGTTGTCGGCGGTGGTCGGCTGGCGCGTCGCGAACAGGATGGTATTGTACGAGTTGGGCACGTCCAGCGTGTAGACGCTGGGGAACACGTCGGCCAGGGTGTGCGCCATTGCCTCGACCAACCGGCGATCCGTGTCGGTGCGTCCGACGTTGATCGTCACCACGCCGTCGTCGGTCAGGTGATCCCGCACTTCCTGGAGGAATTCGACGGTCGTCAGGTGCCAGGGCACGTAGGGCACGCGGTAGGCGTCGATCCCGATCATCGTGTATTTTTCGTCCAGGTGGTTGAGCGCGAACCGCCCGTCCTCGGCGATCACGTGCAGGTTCGGCATCGTCATGCCCATGTATTTGCGCCCGGCTTCGACGATGCCCGGATCGATCTCGATCCCATCCATCGGCAGGCCCGGATACACGGCGTCATACTGCCGCGCGATGGTCCCGGCGGCCAGCCCGATGATCGCGATGCGCTGCACCCGGTTCGGCGTGTAGGGCGGGGCGTTGAAATACGGCCCGGCCAGGAAGAAATCCCACGTCCGCTCGTAGTACAGGATCGTCGGGTGCCATTGCGAATGAATCCCCTGGCCCTCGTTCAGCAGCAGGTAGCGGTACCCGTCCTGATCTTCCACCACCTGGACCAGGTTGTAGCCGGTTTCTTTTTCGTACAGCAGGGTCATCTTGTCCGGCGGCGGGCGGAGCGGTCCGCGCAGCGCCAGCACGGCCAGGATCAGCAGCAGCACCGGCATCCACAGCAGCTTGAGCGCCGCGCGCCGGTCCTGGATCCCGATCCCGATCAAGCCGACGGCCATCAGCAGTCCGGCGAACAGCAAAAACGTGCGCGCCGTGCCGATCTCCGGGATCAGCAGCAGCACCGGGGTGAACGTCCCGATGATGCTGCCCAGCGTGGACAGCGCGTACATCTGCCCGGTGGTGCGCCCGGCATCCTCGACCGTCGCCAGCGCCAGCCGGATCGAAAAGGGCGAGATGAAGCCCAGCAGCGTGACCGGGACAGAGAACAGGATCAGCACGCTGGCAAATGATCCCACCGTCACGGCGGCGTCGTAGTCCTGCACGGCGCTGGCCGCGGCTTTGAGGACCGGGTGCGCGATCAACGGCACCAGCCCGCTGAAAAACGCGGCCCAGGTGATGATCCGGTAGAACGTGATGAAATAGGGAGATCGATCCGCGAGCCGCCCGCCGATGAAATATCCGGCGGTCAGGTAGATCAGGATCAGGCCGACGATGTTGGCCCACACGATGTTGCTGGTCCCGAAGATGCTGCCCAGCAGCCGCGAGGCCGCGAACTCGACCGCCAGCGTGGTCATGCCGCCGGTGAAGACCGCCACGTACAGAAATCGTCGTTGAAGCCGGGGATTTGCGCTCATCTTTTCCTGCTAATTCGTGCGCGGGTGCAGGCCGGTGCGATAGCTCAACACGGCGGTCAGGTCGTCGTCCTGGCGGATGACGTAGGCCATCGCGCCGCCCGATTCGACCATCTGCCGCAGGTTGTTGACCTTGCCGTTGGGCGCGCCGAAACTGTGCGGGTCGATCATCACGCACACCACGCGAATGCCGCGCCGGGACAGGGTGTAGGCTTCGGTGGCCCAGCGTTCGTCCTGCGACGCGGTGATGATGACGGCGGTCGTGCCGCGTCCCAGGTGCCCGGTTTCCAGCGCGAGCATCTGGTGCAGCGCGATTTCGGTTTCGCTGCGCGCGACGGCCAGAATTTCCAGGATGCGCGTCAGTTGGCGCGGGCCGCGATCCGGCTGCACGATCTCGCGGTAGGGCGCATAGGTCACGAAGCCCAGCGCCCGGCCCTTGTCCACGAAATACTGTGCCAGCGAGGCCGCCGTCGTGATCCCGTATTCTTCGGTCGAGGGCGGCAGGTTGGGCGGCGGGGCATACAACTGACCGGACTCCGGCCTGGCTTGCGGGCGCTCGACCAGCGACTCGCGCGACAGGTCCAGGAAGACCCACACGTCCGCCAGCGGATCAAGCTCGAATTCCTTGACGAGCAGCCGGTCCCGGCGGGCTGTACTGCGCCAGTGAATCCGGTTGTAGCTGTCGCCCGGCTGGTATTCGCGCACGCCCGCGGCGTTGGTGGTGACGAAGTGGGTGCGCTGCCGCACCGCCTCCCCGCCGGACAGCGTGCCCATTGGCGTGGCGAAGCGGTGGATCGGGACGGTGGGCGGATAGACGATGATGCGCGACATGGCGGCAATCGTGCGCGGGAACTGGAACAGCCCGAACGGATCGCCGCTGCGGACCGTCACCGGACCGAGGATGAATTCGCCCCGGCGGCTGCAAATCGTGTGCGCTTCCCACTTGTAACGGCGGCGCGGGAGCAGCGTCGGCACCACGTGGCTGGCGTTGTGGTTGGGCAGGGTGGATTGATCGCGAATTTCCAGCCACAGCTTGGGCAGCAGGCTGGTGTTGTGCACCTGGAAGCGTTCTTCCAGCGCTCGCCCGACCTGCGCCCGGCGGGCCTGGGTCTGGCGCGCGATGGACAGCCAGTTGACCGAGGTCCACGACCACAGGAACGACCCGATCAGGATGCCGCCCAGGGTATACGCCAGGCTGAAGAAAAACGTTCTGCCGCTGGCAGTTCCGGCCACCAGGCAGAAGATGAGCAGGGCGTAAAAGGCGTTACGGCGGTTGGGCATGGGACGGCTTAATGTCGTGCTCCGACGGTAGCGCCGGGCACCGGGACCATGCTGAGGATGTGTTGGACGATGCTGGCCGACGAGACATCCTTGATGCGGGCGTTCGGCCCGACGATGATGCGGTGCGCCAGCGTCGCTTCGACCAGGGCTTTCACGTCGTCCGGGATGACGAAATCGCGCCCCACGATGGCCGCGCGGGCCTGCGCCGTCCGGTACAGCGCCAACGCGCCGCGCGGGCTGGCCCCCAGGTAGACGTCCGGGTGCTGGCGGGACATGGTGACCAGGTTGACGATGTAGCTCTTGATGTCGGGATTCAGGTAAATGCCGCGCACCGCCTGCTGCGCCGCCAGCAGATCATCGACCGAGACGACCTGTTGGAGGTTGTAGAGCGGATGCTGGTACTGCTGCGAATCCAGCATGGCGATCTCTTCCTGCGGCGTGGGATAGCCCAGGCGAATCCGCATCATGAAGCGGTCGAGCTGCGCTTCGGGCAGGGGAAACGTCCCCTCATATTCAATCGGGTTCTGCGTCGCGATCACCAGGAACGGGTCGCCCAGCGGATAGGTGTGCCCATCCACCGTGACCTGTTTTTCTTCCATCGCTTCGAGCAGCGCCGACTGGGTCTTGGGCGTCGCGCGGTTGATCTCGTCCGTCAGCACGATCTGAGACATGATCGGGCCGGGCCGGAACTCGAATTCGCGCGAGA
>CAYRWY010000247.1:0-8677 GCA_964427955.1 uncultured Anaerolineaceae bacterium | reverse complement strand
ACGCCCGCCGCCAGCGCCCCGTGATACTTGCGGGTGTAGGCGATCAGGTCTTCCCAGTAGACGCGCTGCGTCACACGCGGGACCTTGCTCAGGCTGGCGTGCTCGTCGTGGATGATCGTCGCCTCGGCCACATAATGAATTGCCGCGCCGGTCCCGATGATCTGGCGGCACAGGTCGTCGTCGGTGAAAAACAGCTTGAGCCGTTCGTCGAAATAGCCGATTTGAGCTAGGATCGCCCGGCGGACCAGCAGGCACGATCCCGGCGCGACCTCGATAGGCCGCGTGGAGCCGCGATCCCAGTCCGCGTACCACATGATCCGCTGCCGCCGCGCGCGCCAGCCCGGCAGGATCACGCCGAGCGCCGTATAGCTGAGCAGAAAGTCAGTGTAACTGGCGAAGCGCGATCCGTTGCGTTGGAGCGTGCCATCCGCGAACGTCATGCGCAGCGTCGCCGCGCCCACCGCCGGGTGCTCGTCCAGGTAGGCGACCAGCGTGCGCAGCGCGCCGGGTGGCATGATCGTATCGGGATTCAGGATCAGGGCATAGTCGCCCTGCGCCGCGCGCAGCCCCAGGTTATTGCCGCCGCTGAACCACAGATTCGCGCCGGACTCGATGACCTTGACGGTGGGAAACCGTGCGCGGACCATTGCCGCGCTGCCGTCGCGCGAGGCGTTATCGGCGACGATGATCTCGTGCGACAGATCGCCGGTGGTCGCCACTAACGAGTCCAGGGCGCGGGCCAGTTCGTCCCGCGTGTTGTAATTGCAGATGACGGTTGAAAGCTGCATGGAGGCGAGTATAGCGCAAAACCGGCCTCGCGCGAAGGGCGTTCCCCCCGCGCCCGGCTGACGCGGGTGTATAATAGGCGGGATGTCCGGCGCAGATCGAGGAGCAGGTATGAAGCGGTTGAAGTGGTGGGTGATCGCCCTGGTGGGCGTGGCAGCCTTGTATGGGACCGGGTTGGATTTTGGCCGTACGCCCCCGGCGTATGCACCGTCCGCCGCGCAGCGCGCCTGGCTGAACCCCGCCGCCGATTACCACCCGGACGAGTTCGCCTACGTTGGGCTGGCCTACCGGCTGCTGGTTACCCATTCTTGGAACCCGCACTACTTCCACAACCCGTCGCTCAACATCTACACCGACCGGCTCATCTTCGGGGCGTCGGGCGCGCAAAACCTGCCGCACAATGCCGACTACGGCGCGCGCGAGATCGCGCCGTTCTCGCTGTACGTCATGGGGCGCTACCTGTCGGTGCTCTATTCGCTGCTGACCGTCGTGCTGACGTATGCCGCCGGGCGCGCCGGATTCGACCGCCGGGTGGGGGTTGCCGCGGCGGTGCTGGTGGCGCTGTCGCCGCTGATGGTCCAGCACGCCCATTATGCCACCCCCAACGCGCAGACGACCATGTTCACCACGGCGGCGCTGCTGGCGGCGCTGGTCATTTTCAGAGGGAGATATTCCCGTCGGCTCACGGTGTATTTCGTCGGCGGGCTGCTGGTCGGGCTGACGATGGCGGCCCGTTATAACGCGGTGGTGGTCGGGCTGCCGGTCGGGTTGGCCATGCTGGCGGATACCTGGCGGCACCGTCGTTGGGGCGTGCTGGTGATCGGCGCCGCGGCCATGCCGCTCGGCTTCGTGATCGGAATGCCCGGCATCATCTTCGCCAGGCAGGAAGTGATCGATCAGGTGCGGCAGATTCTGGACTGGTACCGGGTGCAGGGCGGCGGTCACGGCTTTACGACCGACCGCGGTTTGCCCGCGTTTTATTATCACTGGCGCTATCTCGCCCTGATCGGTGTGGGGCCGCTCGTGATCGGGCTGGCGCTGGCGAGTGTGGGCCTCATGTTGCGATCCAGGCGGGAGACGGCCTGGATCATCGCCGTCCTGGTGCTGTACATGCTGGTCTATACGATCCTGGCGCTGCCGGGCAAGCGTCTGCAAGCCAACCTGCTGTTCCCGCTGATCGCCCCGCTGGCGCTGCTGGCGGGTTACGCCGCCGGGCGGATTGGGGAGCACTGGCCCGCGCGCCAGGGAAGAATCACCGTCGGGCTGGTCGGGATCGCGGTGATCTGGCCCGCGATCCTGGCGGTGCTGCTGGCCTACCGGATCGCGGCGACCGATACCCGCCAGAAGGCCCAGGCGTGGATGTATGCCCACGTGCCGCGCGGCGCGACCGTCTACCTGCTCGGCCCGTACAACGTGCCGCTCGATCCGCTGGACTACCAGACCACCCAGACCTACGCGCGCGAAGCGACGGCGGACACCGTCCGGCAGTCGGAGGCGCAGATCATCGTCTATTCGGATGCGTCGCCCTTCGTGACGCTGCGCGATCCAGACCTGGCGAGCGCCCGGAGCCGCCAGCGCGAAACCGCGATCCGCGACCTCTTGCAGCAGGACTGGATCGAGCTGGCCCGCTTCAAGCGGATGCCCTGGCCGGGGGAAGACCTCTCCCCCGACGACATCAGCTATTGGCACCAGATGGAGATCGTGATCTACTGCAATCCAGACAACTGCCCGGTGCCATAGACGGTGCCCCTACCCCGACGTTTCCGCCGCGTCGCTCCCCCTCTCCCATCGTTTTCTATGCGAGAGGGGGCTGGGGTGAGGGCCACCTACGCCGTGCGATCCAGAAATGTCTCCGTGAACTGCATCAGCCGGTACACGTCGCGGAAGTTGGACGCGACCCCCAGCGAGACGCGCACCGCGCCGACGGCATCTTTCGCCCGGCCACTCATGACGTGGATGAACTCGTCGAAGGTCATGCGCTCTTCGCGGTGGAAACAGTCCGAGAGGTCTTGCGCGGTCAGGCCGTGCGCCTGCTCGCCCGCGCCGGGGTTACAAAAACAGCCGGTGCGCAGCGAGATATTCACGCGGTTGGCTTCGGCTTCGACCTGGCGGTAATCCAGCAGCTTGCCCTGACAGTCGAAGAAATTGAACGTGATCGTGCCGCCGCGCTGGATCGAGTTCGGCGGGCCGTAGAGGTGGATCAGCGGCACGCCATTGCTATGATGCAGCGTGAGCAGGTGCTTGATCAGCCAGTCGGTCAAACACATCACCCGCTCGTGCACCGTCTCCACGCCCACCCCGGCCATGTAGCGCAGCCCGATCTCGACGGCGGGGAGATTGAGGTAGTTGATCGTGCCGTCCTCGAAGCCCGCTTCGCCTTCTTGCAGGTAGTAGCCGTCGCCTTGCACCGACGCAATCGTGATCGTGCCGCCAGCGAACCAGGGACGGTGCAGCCGGGCCAGCGTGGCGCGCCGCGCGATCAGGCAGCCGACCCCGGTTGGATAGCCGAAGATTTTGTAGAACGACAGCGAGACGAAGTCCGGGTGCCACTGGCTGAGATCGAGCTTGTTGGTCGGGGCATAGGCCGCGGCGTCGAGCAGCACATCCCAGCCCTTGGACTGCGCCGTGGCGATCCATGCCAGCGGATGCTGCACGCCGGAGAAATTCGACTGGGCCGGGTAGGCGAACAGGTTGGCGCTGTCCGGTTGGGCCAGGTCGAGCAGTTCGTTGAGGCGGCAGTCGTCGAGGCGCAGTTCCGGCGGCAGCACCGGCACGTAATTGAGCGTCGCCCCTTTGGCGCGCGCGAACTCGCGGATGCCGTTGACGGAATTGTGATTGTCGAAGGTCAGCAGGTAATGTCCGCCCGGCGCGAAGGGATAGGCTTCGCCGACCAGCTTCAGCGCGCCGCTGGCGTTCATGGTGAAAATGACGGCATATTCTGCCGGATCGGCGTTGAAATAGTTCAGGACGTAGGCGCGGGCGTGCTCGTCCAGCTTGGTGGCCGCCAGCGACGTCGGGTTGTTGGAATGGGGATTGCCAAACACGCCGCTCCGCAGCATATGCATGTGTTCGGCCAACTGCGCCTCGGCATACAGCCCGCCGCCCGTATAGTCCAGGTAGACTTGATCCAGATCATCCAGGCGGCCATATTCCTGGGCGCGCAGGCTTTGGAGCGCCTCTGCATCGAACGCGGGGTAATCGTGCTTGAAGTCGGCAAAAGCTTGATCGTAATGTTCCGGGGAATAATTCGACGGTCGAGCAGCGTTTTTCATTAAAGATACCTCATCAGCAACGAGCGACACATGCTGCCAAGTATACCGCCAATTGCCGATGAGATAAGAGAGTGAAGTGTTACTACCCGCGCGGCCTATCCAGCCGGTCGTAGGTGTCGCCGTAGACCAGACCCCGGATGCTGTCCGCCGCCAGGAAATCGTGCGGGAAGCCCAGTTCCGGCGCGCTGAGCGCTTCCAGCCGCGCCAGTTGATCGTCCGCGAGGGCGAAATCCAGGCAGCCCAGGTTATCCTGCATCTGCTCGGCGGTGCGCGCGCCCAGGACCGGGATGATCGACGCCCGCCCCTGCTGCTGGCGCACCCAGGTGATTGCCACCTGCGACGGTGTGCGCCCGATCTCCCCGGCGATCTTCACTACTTCGCCGATGATGGCCTGCTCGCGCTCCGGCACCTGGCTCCACCAGCGGCGTTTGGTTTCGCCCTGGGTATGGCCGCTGTGCTTGCCGGTCAGTTTGCCGCTGCTCAGCGCGCCCCACGTCACGGCGGTGATGTCGAACGCGCGCGCCATCGTCAGCAGATCGCCTTCCGGCTCGCGTTCCAACAGGTTGTAAGGGAACTGCACGCCGACGAAGCGCGACCAGCCGCGCAGATCGGCCAGGGTGTTAGCCTGCGCCACGACCCAGGCGGGCGTGTCGGAGATGCCGACGTACAGCACTTTTCCCATCCGCACCAGGTCGTCCAGCCCGCGCATCACTTCCTCGACCGGGGTGAGATAATCCCAGGCGTGCACCCAGTACAGATCGATATAGTCGGTTTTCAGCCGCTTCAAGCTGGCCTCGACGGCCTGCATCATGTTCTTGCGCTGGTTGCCGCACGCATTCGGATCGCCGGGGCGCTGGCACAGCGTGAACTTGCTGCTGACGACGAACCGTTCGCGCTCGGCGGCGACCAGCTCGCCGATGATCTTTTCGGCGGAGCCGTCGGTGTAGTTGTTGGCGCAGTCGATGAAGTTCCCGCCCTGCGCGGCATAAGCCTCGAAGATTTTGCGGCATTCGGCCTGGGGCGCACCCCAGCCCCAATCGTCGCCAAAGGTCATCGTCCCCAGGCTGAGTTCGGATACCCGCAGGCCGCTGTGGCCCAGCAGCTTATAGCGCATCCTGATTCTCACTCGTTTCGCTGCGCCGCAGCACCAACATCGTGATATCGTCGAACTGCGCTGCCGTGCTGATGTGCGCGAACAACGTCGCCTCGACGTGATCCAGCAGTCCCCGCGACGAGGTGACCGGCGTCGAAACCAGTTCTTGCAGCCGCTTTTCGGTGAACAGCTTGTTTTCCGTGTTGCGCGCATCCGGCACGCCGTCGGTGAAGCAGAACAGCGTCTCGCCGGGCATCAGGCGCGTTTTTTCGATGGCGAAGTCGGCCCCGGCAAACATGCCGACGGCGGGACCGGTCGGCATCAGGCGCGTTTTGACGTGCCCGGTCGTGTCGATGATCATCGGCGCGTTGTGCCCGCCGTTGATGTACAGGATCGAGCCGGTGGAAGGATTCAGCACGCCGAAGAACATGGTGGCGAACATCCCCAGCGCGCCGTGATTGATCGCGACGTAATCGTTGGTCAGCTTGACCCCTTTTTCCAGCGCCAAACTGCCCACCGAGGGCAGCGCCCGCAGCTCGGCATTCTTGTCGCGATCCAGGGCGCGGCTTTCGTTGGCTCCCCCTTCGAGGATGCCAACCAGGTCCGCGCTGTAGTGCTGCTGGGCAAAGGCGCGCGTCAGGCTGCGCATCAGCGCCATGAACAGCGCCGCGCCGACGCCTTTGTCGCACACGTCCGCGATCAAAAAGCCGATGCGCCCGTGCGTCATTTCGAACGCGTCGTAGAAGTCGCCCGCGACCTGCCGGGCCGGGTGCAGGCAGGTAGAGATCTCCCAGCCCTCGCGGTGGGGAAGTTCTTCGTTTTTGGGCAGGAAGTTGGACTGGATGTTGTGCCCAACCTGCACGTCGCGTTCGAGCTTGAGCAGTTCGACCTGGCGGCGGGTCACGAGCTGGTTATTGAGCGCGACGGCGGCCTGCGAGGCCAGCGTTTCGATCACGAGCTGCTCGTAATAATCGAACTCATCGATCTCCTTCGTGACCGGGTCCATCGAATTGATCAGTTGCAGCACCCCGAACACTTCTTTTTTGTTGTTTTTCAGCGGCACGGCCAGCATTGATTTCGTGCGGTAGCCCGTCTGCTGGTCGAAACGTTTGGTTCCCGAAAAGTCGAAATCCTCCGTGTGGTAGGCATCCGCCACCTTGACCGAGTTTCCGGTGAGCGCCACGTAGGTCGCCACGTTGTGCATATTCGGCTGGCCGTCTTCGAGATACATATTCAGGAAGGGGAACGTGATCGGGTTGCCGGTCGTCCCGCCCAAGGCGATATTCAACGAATCGGTGCGCACGATGGCGAATTCCAGCCGGTTGTCGTCGGTGCGCAGGTAAAGCGCCCCCGCGTCGGTGTTGGCGGTGCTCTTGGCTTCGAGCAGGATGCGTTCCAGCAGGCGGTCGAAATCCGTCTCGGCGGACAGCGCGATGCCGACCGGCAGGATCACCTCTTGCAGCGCGTCGGCCAGCATCTGGGCTTTTTCGCAGTCGGCATTGTGTTCTTTTTCCAGCCGCCGCCGCTCCATCACGATCCGGATGCGCGTTTGCAGCAGGGCCGGGGCGAAGGGCTTGACCAGGTAATCGTCCGCCCCCTGGTCGATGCATTGGCCGATACGGGTGGTGTCCGTGTCCATCGACACCACGATCACGGGCAGTTCTTTGTGCCGCTGGTTGAGCCGCACATGCCGCAGGATCTCGTCACTGCCCACCCCCGGCAGCTTGGTGTCGAGCAGAATCAGGTCGAACGGCTGCTGCTCCAGGGCGGCCAGCGCCTCCTCGCCGCTGTGGGCACACGTGACCTGGTATTTCAAAAATTCCAGTTGGTCGGCGACTTCCGAGCAGCTTCCTTGCCCGTCGTCTACCACAAGTACACGCTCGTGTGCAGTGCTCATCGATCAATTCCTTGGGCGTTGTTCACCCCGCCCGGCTAGGCCCCCATAAACAGGATGAAACCGGGGGCAGGTCGGTTTCGACCAGCCTTCCCGGTTAGACCACACGTACCCGCTTGACTGGTACCCTGGGTGCGGCGCGCGTTATGGGGCGCTGGCACCCGGACGGTACACCACGAAGATATTGCGATTGCGCGATCCGTCTCGTTCATAGCGAAACTCGTCGATGCTGTTCACGGCGAGATAAATCCCCAGCCCGCCAATGTCCCGCGTGTCGAGCGGCGTCGCGAGATCATCAGCGGTGGGCATGTCGTGCTGAGTCGGATCGTAGTAAGGTGCTTCGTCTTCGACCACAATAGTCAGCGCATCGTCATCGACGCGCGCCTCCAGCGAAACATCGCCGGTGGTGCCCGACTCGTCGTAGCCGTGCACAATTGAGTTGGTCACGATCTCATCGACCGCCAGCCGCAGGCGGTTGGTGAGCACCTTGTCCAACTCGGCCAGCGCCGCCGCATTCAGTACGTAATCCCGTACTGCTTTGAGCGACTCGAGTTCGCCTGGGACGATCAGGGGTCTGAGGTTTGGCATGGTCCGTCCCTATGGCATGAGTTGCTAAATGTTTTCGAGTGTGGCGTCGTATTGCTCCACCATGATGACACTGTGGTGGAAGCCCGTCATGGTCAGGGTATCGACGATGGGTTCCTGCGCCCCTACGACATAAATATCGACTCCGGCCCCCATCTTCTGCTTGGCGAAGATCAAGGAGCGCAGCCCCGCGCTGGCCATATATTCGAGATCGGTCATGACCAACACCAGCCGCTTGGCCTGCTGCCCGGCGGCCTGGTCCACTTTGTCGCGGAAATCCTGGGCCACCGAGGCGTCCAATTCGCCGGACAGCGTGACTTTGGCCACGCCATTAGCGGTCATCTCAAGAGTGCATTCGAAAGCCATGTGAACCTTCTCCTTCATTCGTGATAGTTGTCAGTATGATCACAGCGGGTGAAGCGCCGCTGCTATTTACCCACCAAAACGACGATGCTGCGGCCCCCGACCAGGAAATGGGCCTGATCCCCGGAGACCGGTTCCTGTCCCGGCTCGAAAACGTCGTCCGGTGACGACATGGACGTATTGACCGCGACGTGCCATTTCAGACCGAGCGGCAAACGGGGCAGCTCGAACGGCAGGGCGTCCCAATACATGTTGATCGCCGCATAGATGAACGTATCGCGGGCCGTGCCGTTTTTGGCGTGCCGTCCACACAGCAGGAAGGCGACCACCCGGCTGCCGTCCGACCAATCCGCGTTCCAGGCTTGTACCCCGTGCCACGAGATGTCGGGATAACCGCTGCCCACGTAATCACGGTTGGCGAAGTGCCAGCGGTTGCGCAGAGCCGGATGGGCGTGGCGGAACGCGATGATCGTCTTGAAGAAGTGGAACAGATCGGCGTTTTCCTCCACCTGCGCCCAGTCGAACCAGTTCAGGTTATTGTCCTGGCAGTAGGTGTTGTTGTTGCCCAACTGCGTGCGCGCTACCTCGTCGCCCATCAGGATCATGGGCACGCCCTGGCTGAGCATCAACAGCGTGACGGCGTTTTTGATCTGGCGGCGGCGCAGCGCGTTCACGCCCGGATCG
>CAYRWY010000246.1:0-8695 GCA_964427955.1 uncultured Anaerolineaceae bacterium | reverse complement strand
CGAGCACCATCGTCTGGACATCGGCGAAGGTGCGGATTCCTCCGGATGCTTTGACGCCCAGTGCTGGGCCGACCACGCGCCGCATCAGGGCGACATCCGCCGCGGTCGCGCCGCCCGGACCAAAGCCGGTCGAGGTCTTGACGAAGTCGGCCCCGGCTTCCTGGGCGATCCGGCAGGCAATCTCTTTTTCCTCATCGGTCAGCAGCGCCGTTTCGAGGATCACCTTGCAGATCAATTCCTGGGCGTGAGCGACCTGGACGACGGCGGCAATGTCGCGCGCTACCAGGGGGAAGTTCTGCGACTTGAGCGCGCCCACCTGCAAGACCATGTCGATCTCGGTCGCACCCTGGGTGATGGCCCGTTCGGCTTCGAAGGCTTTGACTTCGGGGAGGGTCGCACCGAGCGGGAACCCGATCACGGTGCAGATCGCGACATCGTCCAGATCGTGCAGGAGATCGGCACAGGTCTGGACGTAGACTGGATTCACGCAGACGGACGCGAACCGGTATTGGCGAGCCTCTTCACACAGGCGCGTGATCTGCTCGTGACTGGCTTCAGGCTTGAGCAGCGTGTGATCGATCAGGCGCGCGATCTTTTCCGCGCTAAGATTATTCACTTGCATTCCCTCGTAACAAAACCAACGGTGAACACATCGGGCGATTATAACGCCTCAGCAGTATCCCGAAAAAAAGAGCAGTCGTCCGCTGCTCTTTTCCAACTTCACCAGGGGAAATTACGGCTACCAGTTCACCCACGACGGGAAAATCGGCATCATGTTGTTCCAGACCGCTTCGCGGGCCTGCCACTGCTGCCACGAGTAGTCTTCTTTGTTGTCGAATTCACCATACAGTCTGGACGGGTGGCGGGGGGAAAGCGGTGGAACTTCTCGCGGATCGCGCCAGGGTTCGTCGAGGACCCACATGCCGTATTTTCTGAATTTACGCTCGACAATGACTTTGCGCAGCCGGTCCCAGGTGCCGACCGGAACCTGTTCGAGCGCCTCTTCGACCAACGCTTCCCGAATCCAGTGATCGACGGCACGATCCGGGGGAGGCGGCGACCGGTGACCCAGGAGACGACGTAACCGTTGAAAAACCTCAGATGTATCCATGCGCAACCTCAGGCAGCCAGATCATGTTTGGTCCAAGTGCCCCTCGCAAATTCTCCCGCGCATAGTACAGGCGTGATTTCACCGTACCAATCGGGAGGTCGAGAACTTCGGCAATGTCCTGAAGGCTGAGACCATTGAGGTAATAGAGTACGACCACCACCCGCTGATCGAGACTGAGTGCGCCGATAGCTTTGCGGACGTTCTGCCGCAGCTCGGTTTGTTCCGTAACCTGGTCCGGCGCCTGCCGCATCGGGCTGACGAGATTGTCGGTCACGTTCTCAATCGACGTACGGTGGTTGCTGCCGCGCGCCAGCCAGGTGTAGCTCAGGTTGACGGTCACGCGATACAGCCAGGGCGCGAGCGGGCGTTCGGCATCAATCCGCTGGGCGTTGGAATACACCTTGAGAAAACAGTCCTGCAAAATATCTTCTGCCGCTTCCGGATCGCGCACGATGGCGAGAGCCGTCCGGTAGACCCGGGTGCGGTAGCGTTCGAACAAAACCCCCAGGGCATCCAGATCGGCCTGCTGCAAGCGGTTGATCAGATCGTGGTCTGACAAATCGATCTCAGGAAAGGACATCAAACTATCTCCATACACCTCGCAGATACTACTCGCCACTGGCGTTCAGGGTTCAACGTGACGAGAGTTCTATTCGCTCCAAGGCCCGGCAGAAGCTATAATTAGATTGTAACCGCCGACTGACAGGCGGTGCCGTTTGAAAAGACAAACCGTGAGGTAAAACTGGCGCTGCTCGGGAATGTGTCTTAAGATTATAAGGCTTTCCTGAAAATGCTCAAGGTACGACTCGCGGGCGGATCATGCACAGCGCAGGGGGTGTTGAATGCAACTGTGTTCGAACTGTGGACACCAAAATCGAGCGGGGGTTGTGTTCTGCGAGAATTGCGGTGCCAGCCTGATCGGTAAGCTGCCGCTGGATACGAAATCCCTGGAGGGATCTTCGGAAGAGGAGAAAGTCCAGATCGGCATTGATGTCAGTGTGCTGACCGATGTCAAAATTCAGGGCCAGGCGATTTTTCGTGAAGGTGATACCCTCCGCCTCGACATCGATGGCAGCCCCGAACCGATCAAGTTCAAACCGAAACCGGAGACGATTTTTGGTCGGCGCGATCCGGCCACCGGCGCGATGCCCGACGTCGATTTGACCCCTTTCGCCGGTTATCGCATGGGGGTGAGCCGCCGCCACGCCGCGATTCGCTTTGGTGACGACGACAACCTCGATATTTGGGACCTGGGCAGCAGCAACGGCACATTTCTTAACGGGCAGCGGTTGAGCGCCCATCGCCCCTACCGCCTGCGCGATGGCGATGAACTGCGGCTGGGCCAGATGGTGGTCCACATCTATTTCGAAGAGAAAGCCACTGAGGCGGCGGTTGTGGCCCCCGCGTCACCGACGGCGAGCGAATCCCCTGCGCCTCAGCCCCCGGCGGTCAAACCTGAGCAGGTAGACGCTGTCCCTGATGCGGCGGTCCGGCCTGCGGCGATTGAGGCGGCGAACGTGGCCGAGCCTGCGACGCTGCCTGGATCAACCAGCAAAGCCACAGTGCCTCTGCATTCTCCAGAAAAACCCCCGGCCCCGATCCGGCCCGACAGCCCGGCAGGACAGACCAATTCGGCTGCGCTGATCAAGGCTCAGCAAGAGCTGAAGGAGATTCTGGCGGCGTCGGCGAATGCGGCTCAGCCCGCGCCCGAAGCCGGCCAACCGGCCCCTACGCCCGCCGCGAACTCTGAACCGCCCCAACCTCCGGCCCCCCCTGCCGAGGTCAAACCTCCCGAAGACAAAGAAAAGCGCGACTGAAAGTTTCAGCCGCGCCCAGGTTCTTAATCTGATACGCTGTTTCTGGGGGGAGACTATCCCCCCAGAATTTTGATCACATCATTGCGCGCCCGTGAAGCGGCGTAGAGGACCTGGCTCATCTTGGTGTCTTTTGCGACCAGGACCGCCAGCGTCGCGCGCCCCGCCGGATAGACCACCATCGTACCATCCTCGCCTTCCATGAGCAGCCGTTCCAGCTCGCCCTGGGCCAGGCGTTTCAGCGTGCGTTCGGCTAGCCCGATCAACGTCGCCGCCATCGCGGCCACCTGGGGGCTGCTGGTGGGATTCTCGGTAAAGTTGTCGTCGTTACCGGGAGGATAGGATGAGACCAATAATCCATCGATGTTGACGATCACCGAGGCCACAATGCCAGGTACGGCAGTATGCAGGGTGCGAAGAGTTCGCTCCAATATTTCACTGCGATATTCTCTGACCATGCCCATCTCCCACTAGCACCGAGAAACCATACTGAGTATAGCGCAGACCTGAGCCCAGGCCAAGCCGGGTATCCGCACGCTTATTCAGCCTTGAGCATGGGGATTTTGATCCCGTGCCGCCGGGCCGCGGCGATGGCTTCTGGATAGCCCGCATCGACGTGCCGGACCACACCCATGCCGGGGTCGGTCGTGAGCACCCGTTCCAGCCGCCGCGCGGCTTCGGGCGTGCCGTCGGCCACGATCACCTGCCCGGCGTGCTGGCTGTAGCCGATCCCGACTCCGCCGCCGTGGTGGAAGCTGACCCAGGTCGCGCCGCCGACCGCGTTGATCAGGGCGTTCAGAATGGCCCAGTCGGAGACGGCATCGGTCCCATCGCGCATCCCTTCCGTCTCACGGTTGGGTGAGGCGACCGATCCGGCATCCAGGTGATCGCGCCCGATCACAATCGGCGCGCTGACCTCTCCGGAGGCTACCAATTCGTTGAAGGCCAGCCCGGCGCGGGCGCGCTCACCGTAGCCGAGCCAGCAGATGCGGGCGGGCAGTCCCTGGAATTCGACGTCGCGCTGGGCCATCTTGATCCAACGGGTGAGATGCTCGTCTTCCGGGAACAGTTCCAGGATCGCCTGGTCGGTGCGGTAAATATCTTTCGGATCGCCCGACAGCGCCACCCAGCGAAAAGGCCCTTTGCCCTCACAGAACAGCGGGCGAATGTAGGCGGGTACGAAGCCGGGATAGTCGAACGCGTTCTTGACGCCCTGGTCGAAGGCTTGCTGGCGCAGATTGTTGCCGTAATCGAAGACAATCGATCCACGCGCCTGGAAGTCGAGCATGGCCTGGCAGTGCGCCGCCATCGACTGCTTGGCCCGGCGCTGGAATTCTGCCGGATTCTGCTGGCGCAGGTCCAGGGCCGCGTCGAAGCTCATGTCGTGCGGGTAGTAGTAGGACGGATCGTGGGCCGAGGTCTGGTCGGTGACGACATCCGGCACGATGCCCATCCGCACCAGCCGGGGGAAGAGTTCGGCGGCATTGCCGATCAACCCTACGGTGAGCGGCTGCTGGTTGTCCTTGGCGGCCATGACCCGCTCCAGGGCTTCTTCCAGGTCGTCTACCACCGCATCGACGTAGCGCATCCGCAGGCGTCGTTCGGCCATGTGCGGGTCGATCTCGACGATCAGGGCCACTCCCTCGTTCATCTTCACGGCCAGCGGCTGCGCGCCGCCCATCTCGCCCAGGCCCGCCGTCAGGACGAATTTCCCTTTCAGGCTGTCCCAGCCTTGCGCGCGGGCCAACGAGCCGAAGGTCTCGTACGTGCCCTGCAAAATCCCCTGGGTGCCGATGTAAATCCAGGAGCCAGCCGTCATCTGCCCGTACATGATCAACCCCTGGCGTTCCAGGTCGTCGAAATGCTCCTGCGTCGCCCAGTGGGGGACCAGGTTGGAATTAGCCAGCAGCACACGCGGGGCATCCGGGTGCGATTTGAAGACCGCTACCGGCTTGCCCGACTGGACCAGCAGGGTCTCGTCGTTTTCCAGCTCGCGCAGGGTAGCGAGGATGGCGTCGAAAGCCTCCCAATTGCGGGCCGCGCGTCCTCGCCCGCCATACACGATCAGATTATCCGGATCTTTCGCCACATCCGGGTCCAGGTTGTTCATCAACATGCGTAGCGCGGCCTCTTGCAGCCACCCTTTGCAGCTCAACTGCGTTCCACGTGGAGCGCGAATAACACGTGACATGCTTTTCTCTCCGACGAAAATGCGTCCCATAAGAAATCTTTGCGAGGATTCTAGACGGTTTTTATGAAAAAAGACAGCCGTCCCGGTGGTCAATCAAGCGCCAATTGTGCCAAAATTGAATGCGTATGCATGTTAATTCATTATTGAGGAGCAGAGGAAATGGAATACACCCATCTTGGCCGGACGGGCCTGTCGGTCAGCCGCCTATGCCTGGGAACGATGAATTTTGGCCCCTACACCACCGAACCCGATAGTTTTGCCATCATGGACAAGGCGTTGGAGATCGGGATCAACTTCTTCGACACGGCCAACGTCTACGGTCGCCAGCAGGGGGAAGGTATCACCGAGCAGATCATTGGCCGCTGGTTTGCCCAGGGCGGCGGACGGCGTGAGAAGGTCGTCCTCGCCACCAAAGTTTACGGCAACATGGGCGAGTGGCCCAACGAATCGAAGCTCTCGGCCTACCACATCCGCCGCGCGTGCGACGAGAGTCTCCGGCGGATGCAGACGGATCATATCGACCTGTACCAGATGCATCACATCGATCGCGCGACGCCCTGGGAAGAGATCTGGCAGGCGATGGAGCAGTTGGTTCAGGCGGGCAAGGTGCTGTACGTAGGCAGCAGCAATTTCGCCGGGTGGCACATTGCCCAGGCGCAAGGCGCGGCGGCCCAGCGGCACTTCATGGGCCTGGTCTCCGAACAGAGCCTCTACAACCTCGGCGCGCGCACCGTCGAACTGGAAGTGATCCCGGCGGCGCAGCATTACGGCCTGGGCGTCATCCCCTGGAGTCCGCTCTGGGGTGGGATGCTGGCCGGGGCGCTGGCCAAAGTGCAAGAAGGCCGCCGCCTGGAAGCCTGGGTTCAGGAGCGGATCGAGAAGAACCGTCCCCAACTGGAACGTTACGAAGCCTTCTGCAAGGAACTGGGCGAGCATCCTGCCGACGTGGCGCTGGCCTGGCTGTTGCAGCGCCCAGGGGTGACGGCGCCGATCATTGGCCCGCGCACGATGGATCAGCTAACGGGCAGTCTGCACGCCCTGGAACTCAAGCTGTCCGACGAGAACTTGAAGACGCTGGACGAAATCTGGCCCGGCCCGGGCGGCACGGCCCCCGAAGCCTACGCCTGGTAAACGCTCTAAACGGTTTTTTCTGAGGCGGGCTGCTGCTGACGCGCGGTCCGCCATTCCTCCCACAGCATCTCCAGCGCCAGCAGGCAGACGCCAATCACGATACTGCTGTCCGCGACGTTGAACACCGGAAAGTGTTCGACATGAAAGAAATCCACCACGTAACCCTGCCGTAGACGATCTAGCGCATTGCCGAGCGCCCCACCCAGTTGAAGCCCCAACGCCAGCCGGGTCAGCCAGGCGTGCGCCGGAATCTGCCGGTAGTAGTAGATGATCACCGCCGAGACGATCAGCGCGATGACCAGGAAGACCGATCCCCCTTGCGGGAACATGCCGAAGGAGGCCCCGGTATTATGCACGTGGGTGAACTTGAATAACGGTTCGATGAAGCCGATGGGCATCCAGGAGTCGCCCAAAGGCAGATGTTTCACCACGTAGGCTTTGCTCGCCTGATCGGCCAGAATGGACAGGGTCGCGATCCCAAAGAGTAACACCCACTGGCCGAGACTGGCTCCCGCCACTTGTGGTTGAAGGGGTTCCTGTTGTTCGCTCACACTCATATTCCTGAACGGTATTCGAGGGTTTCGGCGCAGCGCAGACAAAATGGTGTGTACGGGATGGCTTCCAGCCGGGCGATGTCGATTTCGCTCCCACAGTTTTCGCAGACACCATACTGCCCGGCCTGGTGCCGGGCGATGGCTTCGTCGATCTGGCGCAGCCGGGCATTCACGGCTTTGAAGGCGGAGACATCCGCCGTCTGGTCGTAGACCATCGTCGCGTCGTCGGCCTGGTGGTTGGTGTAACCGGCCCCGGTGATGTCCAGGGCGCGGGCGCTTTCCAGTTGGGCGACCTTGTTCTGATAGGTCGTCTGCAAGTCAAGCAGGACGCCGTATAGTTCTGCTTTGGTGGTGGTCATACCGCAAATCCCTGAAAGACTCAATATTCTCCCATTGTAGCGGGGGAGATCGGGCATGGCAAGACAAAAAAACTGGGGCGGGTCCTCGTGCGCCCGCCCCAGAGATTTTAGCATGGTTTACACTCGCAAGACGCCGAGTGTCACCGTTTCGTCGTCGAAGCTGAACTCGCTCTGCTGGGCGCCGCTCACCGGCGATTCTTCGACCAGGGTGTCGGCCAACGTCTCGCGCTGGACGTACTCCCGGAAGGCGGCGATAGCGGCCTTCAGGCCGTCGCTGGCCTGGTAGGTGACGTTGATCCGGTCGCTGATGTCGAAGTTCGCTTCCTTGCGCAGCATTTGCACGCGCCGGACGAACTCGCGCGCCATGCCTTCCTGGACCAGTTCGGGAGTCAGCGCCGTGGACAGCGCGGCCACGTAACCGTAGTCTTCTACGACCTCGTAGCCTTCCGCCGCCGATTGGTGCACTTCGCACTGCTCCGGCGTGATGGTGTAGCTTTTGCCGTCCACCACTACGGTGATCGACTCCCCGGCCAGCAGGGTTTTGGCCCACAGCATGACGTCGGCGGGCGCACCCTCGCGCAGGGTCTTCTGCACCTTCGGGAAATCGCCCTTGAGCAGCGGCGCCAGGACCTTGGGCAGCGGGTTGAGGCTGTAGTTCACCATCGCTTCCGCCGAGTCGGCCACCCGGACCGCTTTGACGTTCAGTTCTTCGGCCACCGTTCCGGCCAGCGCGCGGACCACATCCTGTTCGGCGCTGTAGCGCACGACGAAGATCGCTTCGGCCAGCGGCTGCCGGACCTTCAGGTTAGCGCTGTTGCGCGCGGCGTGTCCCAGGCTGACCAGCTTCTGCGCGAGGCGCATGTCGGCCATGAGCCGTTCATCGACCAGGGTCTCATCGACCTTCGGCCACCAGGCCAGGTGGACGCTTTCCGGCTGATCCGGCAGGACTCCGGTCACCAGATTGCGATACAGCGCCTCAGACAGGAACGGCATGGTCGGCGCGAGCAGCTTGGACACGGTGGCCAGGCATTCGTACAGGGTCTGGTAGGCGGCCAGCTTGTCCGTGTCGCTCTCGGACTTCCAGAAGCGGCGGCGCGAGCGGCGCAGGTACCAGTTGCTCAGGCTGTCCACGAATTCCTCGATTGGCCGCGTCGCCCCCGGCGCGTCGTAGTTCTCGAACGCCTGGGTGACCTTGCGCACCAGCGTTTGCAGTTCGCTGAGAATCCAGCGATCCAGAGCATCGCGCTGGGCGACGGGCTGCGACGGCTGCCGGGGATCGAAGTGGTCCACGTTGGCATACGTCACGAAGAAGCTGTAGACGTTCCACAGCGTCAGGTAGAAGTTGCGCACGACGTCGCCGACCAGCTCGACCGAGAACCGGCGCGATTCACCGGGCGGCGCGGACGTGTAGAGATACCACCGGAAGGCATCGCCGCCGTATTTGTTCAACACGCTCCAGGGTTCCACGATGTTGCCCAGGCTCTTGGACATCTTGCGGCCCTGGTCATCCAGGATGTGCCCCAGGCAGATGCAGT
>CAYRWY010000245.1:0-8701 GCA_964427955.1 uncultured Anaerolineaceae bacterium | reverse complement strand
CCGTCGAGCCAGCGCAGGGGGCCGGGGTTTTCGTCTGAAGGCGGTAGGGGGCAAAATGCCGCGACGTGCACCATCGTTTGCCGCTGCATGGGATGAGTTCGTGCATTTATCCCACACCGAGGATTCGCTGGCGCGCACCCGCCGGGGATTTCGGCGTTGGTTTCTGCGGCCCTACATCTCCTTCATCATCCCCATTGAAGATGAGACGGCCCTGGCGCGCCTGGCGGCCTGGCAGGCCCGTTTTCAGCCCTGGCTGAACTACGATCCGCCCCCCGTCGAAACCCTGCACATCACCCTGTATGAACTGGGGAGGTTGACGCGCCGTCCCTGGCTGTGGCTGCCGCATACCTGGCAGCGTGAGGCGCTGTTTCACCTGGCCGAACAGGTCCGCGCCACCCTCGAAGACCGGTCGCCGTTTGTCGTGGAGATCGGCGGGCTGAATGCTTTCTCCAACGTGTTGTTCGCCGAGGTCCAGGATTGCAATAGCTGTCTGCGGGCGACCAGAGTCCGGCTGCGGCGGGCGCTCCCGCTGAAAGCCCGGATTCCTTCGCCCCGCCCGTACCTGCCGCACATCACGCTGGGATATTGGGGCCAACAGCCGACCGCGCCGTTGATCCACGCGCTGCGCGAGTATCGCCAATTCGAACCGCTGCGGCTGAAGATCTCCACCGTCAAATTCACGATCTACTCCCCTCCGGTGGGGGCCCCGGAGCGCGACGTGCTGCGCACCTCGCACGAGGAAGTACTCACCGAATTCCAATTCAAGGCTTAAACGTTATGGCTTCTCAAGAAAACACCTCTCCTGCTGCGACGCACCCTGCCAGGCTGTGGGTGGGCCGGTTGGCCGGTATGTTGTTCGGACTGCTGATGGCCTGGTTGATGGTCGAGGTCATGCTGCGGCTGCTTTTTTTCTCGCTGCCGCCCCGTCTCCAACTGGTCCTGGAACAGGTTCACAAGACACCCTTCACCGACAGCGGGCTGCTGCCCGATCCGCTCTGGCAGCCGGACAGCGAATATTTGACCATCAACCGCCCCGTCCACCATCTCAAACAGTTTGGCACCGCCGAAGTGCATTTCACCGTCGATACCGAGACGCTGTGGGGATCGCGCGCGGCGTTCCGCACCCGCCAGGAGCTGGTGGATCGCTACGTGGACGCGGTCGCGGTGGGCGATTCGTTCACCTTCTGCTTCACCGAGGAGGCGGACTGCTGGGTCCAGCGGCTCGGCCAGATCACCGACCGCAACGTGATCAACCTCGGCATCACCAGCACGGGATCGGTCAGCCATGCGCGGGTCCTGAGCAACTTCGGGGTCCCGCTCCAGCCGCCGCTGGTGCTCTGGCAGTGGTTCGGCAATGATGCCAACGAGGATTACGGCCTGGCCGTGTTGAACGGGCAGACCGACGTGCCATCGGTCAGCGACGCGCCGTCCAGCCCGGCTCTGAACTGGTGGGACAAGAATTCGGCGGTGTACGTGCTGCTCAAGCTGTACCTGGGGCCGGAGAAGGATTTCGACGCCTCGCTGCAATTCCTGGACTCGAAGCGCGCGCAGCAGGGGGACATCACCCTGGACTTTGGCCGCCCGTACCTGTGGGGCGCGTTCGACGTCAATTTGCCCCAAAACGTGGACGGTTGGGCGCGCAGCCAGCAGGCCTTTCTCGACGCGCGCGACCAGGTGGCGGGTTATGGCGGCTCGCTGGTCGTGATCCTGCTGCCGACCAAGGAGCAGGTCTATCGCAGTTTGAGCGAGCCGTTGTTGGGCGCGGACCGGCTGGCGCTGTTGGATCAGCCGTATCAGGCCATGCTGGATTTCTGCGCGGCGCAGCAGTTGACGTGCATCGATCTGCTGCCGATCCTGACGCCCTATGCTGAGGCGGGCGAGCAGCTCTACTACACCACCGACATCCACCTCAACCCGCGCGGCAATGAAGTGCTGGCCGAAGCCCTCGCCGCCTGGTTGGACGAGCACCCGGATATTTTCCCTGCCGGATCGTGAGACGAGGGTTCAAGGAATTTGAGGGGGTAATGGCCTCATCCCAGCCTCCTCTCCATCGTTTTTGATGGAGAGGGGTTAGAGGTGAGGCCGGTTTTTTCCCTATAACACGAGATCTGCCCCTAGAACTGCCGTGACCACTCTTTCGGCCAGCGCTCGATCACGACTTTCGTCTGCGTGAAGAACTCGACGGCGTGTTCGGCCTGTCCGTGTAGAATGCCGAAGAAGCTGGATTTCCACCCGCTGAAGGGGAAGAACGCCATCGGCGCGGCGACCCCGATGTTGATGCCGATGTTGCCCGCCAGCGCCTCGTAACGGAATTTGCGCGCGGCAGACCCATTACTGGTGAAGAGACAGGCCATGTTGCCATACTCACTGGTGTTCACCAGCCGGATCGCCCCGTCCACCGTGTCGGCGTGCATCATACCCAGCACCGGCCCGAAGATTTCGGTTTGGGCGACGGTGCTGCCGGGCCGGACGTCTTGCAAGATCGTCGGGCGCAGGAAGTTGCCGCCTTCGTAGCCCTGGATCGTGGCGCGGCGTCCGTCCAGCACGGCTTTCGCGCCTTCGCTCAGTCCCGTTTCGATCAGGCCCTCGATGCGCTTTTTGCTCTGGGGCGTGATCACCGGCCCCATCGTGACTTTTTCGTCCAGCCCATAGCCGACCACGCGCTGCGCGGCAGCGTCCACCAACGCCGGGATAAAGGTGTCACGCGCGCTGCCCACCGTGATCGCCAACGAGGCGGCGAGGCAGCGTTGGCCCGCGTTGCCGAAGGCGCTGTCCACCACGATCCGGGTGGTCTGGTCGAGATCGGCATCCGGCAGGATCACGATCGGATTCTTCGCGCCGCCCTGGGCCTGTACGCGCTTGCCGTTCGCCGACGCGCGCGAGTAGATGTGCCGCGCGACGGGGGTCGATCCCACGAAGCTGACGGCCTGGATGGCGGGATGATCCAGGATGGCGTTGACGGTTTCGGGGCCGCCGTTGACCAGGTTCACCACGCCCTTGGGGAAGCCGATCTGATCCAGCAGCTCGAACGCCATCTGCATGGTGATCGGGCAGCGTTCGGAGGGCTTCACGATCACCGTATTGCCGGTCGCGATGGCGTAGGGCAGGAACCAGAAGGGAATCATGCCCGGAAAGTTGAAGGGGGCGATGATCGCCGCCACGCCGACCGGCTGCCGGATCATCAGTTCGTCGATTCCGGGGGCGATGTCTTCCGAGATAGTGCCCTGCATCATCATCGGGATGCCGCACGCCACCTCGACATTTTCAATCGCCCGGCGCATTTCGCCTTTGGCCTCGACGAACGTCTTGCCGTTTTCCATCGTGATCATGCGCGACAGGTCGTCGATGTGCGCTTCCAGCAGGGGCTTGAGCTTGAACAAATACTGCACGCGCTCGGTCGGAGGCACGCGCCGCCAGGCGTCCTGGGCGGCAGCGGCGATCCGCGCAGCCTGATCGACTTCCTCCGGCGTGGACAGCGGCACGGCGGCCAGCACTTCGGCAGTGGCCGGGTTGTACACGTCCAGATAGGCGCTGGTGGAGGACCTCTGCCATTCTCCGTTCACGTAGTTCAACAAAGTCTTTTTTTCCATGTCTTTACTCTTTTCTACTTACGGTTCAACAAGGCGTGTTTGAGAACCTCCTCTTCCAGTGTAGCGGTATCGAGCAGTTCCGCAATCCCTGGAAATTCCAGCGCCGGTTTGATCACCTCGTCAGGCAGCGCGGTGATGATCTCGGCCAGGGGCCGGTGGGTCACGGAGGAGAGCGCGACCAGGGTTTGGCGTGACTGGCGCTGCGAGGCCTGGCGGTGCGGCGGATAGCCGATCCCCGCCTCGACGCTGAACAGGTGCTGGAAGATGAATTTCAGGTTCACGTCCGATGCCCAGCCGTAGCCCTGGTTTAGCATCAGCGAGATGCAGTTGCCGCCGTTGATCTGCGTGAACAGCCAGGCGTCCAGGGCGTTCAGGATATGGCCGCAAAACACGCCCGGATACTGCATGACTGAGTTCAGAAAGCCCTGCCCGGTCCCACACCCGCCGACGACAAAATCGACGCGGCGCGTGTTGAGCAGCAGCGCCGCCAGCAGCCCGGTGTGGATGTAGGTCAATTCCGGCTTGGCCCCATTTTTGACCATCCCGGCGTTGATGACGGTGTGCCCGCAGCCTTCCAGGGCGGCCATGATGTCCGCGTTCCGGTCGGCGGCGCTGGTTTCGTTGATCACTGCGATTTTCATATTGACCTCCTTGGTGGTCGAATCGGTCGAGACTCTTCTCTCCGCAGGCCGAAAGAAAAGTCTTGATCCTTCGCCGGTCACGCCCTTAGCCTTTGACGGCTCCGAGCGTCAGGCCGCGAATGAAGTAACGCTGGAAGAAGACGAAGATGAGCAGGGTGGGGATGCTGGCAATCACCGACATCGCGCCCTGCACGCCCCATGCGACCGAATACTGGCCGCGCATGGTGATGATCCCGACCATGATGGTCCGTTTGGAGTCGGACTGGGTGAAGATCAGCGGCCACAGGAAATCGTTCCAGATCCAGGTGAATTGCAGCGTCGCCAGCACGGCCAGGGCGGGCAGACTGAGCGGCAGCATGACCAGCAGCAAAATCTGGCCTTCGTTGGCGCCGTCGATGATCGCCGCCTCGCGCAGCGCCGTCGGGACGGTGATGAAGAAGTTGCGCATCAGCAGCGTGCAGATCGGCAGCCCGAACGCCGTATGCACGATGATCATCGGCCATAGGGTGTCATACAGCTTGATCTCGTTGAACATCCGGAACAGTGGAATCAGCACGATCTGCGGGGGATAGAACATCCCGGCCACGACGAACACGAACAAGGCCTGGCTGCCCCGAAACGGCAGCTTGCTGATGGTGTAGCCGGTCAGCACGCCGAACAGAATCGACGCGATGGTCGCGGGAATGGTGACCAGGAGGGAATTCTTGGCATACGTCTTGACGTTCCCCTCCACCCAGGCTTTGTGGTAGTTGTCGAACTGAATCTTGTCCGGCGCCGACCACAAGCCTTGCCGTGAAATTTCGCGGTTGGTTTTGAACGACGTGATGATCACGCCAAACGCCGGGATCGAGTAGACCAGCACCAGCGCCGTCAGGAAGACGTACAGAACGAAGCGAAAAACCCGCGTGGAGATCGGTTTTTCCTGCGGTTGATGTTGAGCCGGGGTAACTCTAATCATACATCGACTCCAGCGAGCGCATTTGCCAGAAGAAATAGAGGGCCACCATGATCAGGGCGATCAAAAACAGCACGACCGCTGCCGCGCTCCCGTAACCCATGTAGTATTTCTGGAAGCATTCGTTATACATGAAGATCGCCAGGGTGTCCGACGAGTGGAACGGCCCGCCCTTGGTCATCACGTAGACCACGTCGAAGCTTTTCAGCGAGTTGATCACCGCCAGCGCGATGACGACAATCGACGCCGGGCGGAGCAGCGGGATCACCACGTGGCGCAGCGATTGGCGGCGGTTGGCCCCGTCGATCTGGGCGGCTTCGGTCAGTTCGGTCGGGACGGAAGTCAGCCCGGCCAGGAAGATGACCATCGCCAGCCCGATCTGCTGCCAGGACCACGCGCCGATGATGGCGGGCAGCGCGGAATCCGGCCTGGCGAGCCAGGCGCGCGCGTACTGGTCCAGCCCGATGGAGCGCAGGGTCACGTTCAGCAGCCCCCAGCGCGGCTGGTAGATCCAGATCCACACCTGGCCGATGACCGCCAGCGAGAGGCTGATCGGGAAATAGAAGAGTGATTTGTACAGGCTGGCCGCGCGCACCCCTTCGTGCAGCAGCAGCGCCAGCAGCAGCCCGCCCCCGGTGGGGACGATGATGGCCGCCATCATCCAGACGACGGTATTCTCCACCGCGTTGCTGAACACGGGATCGCGGAGGAGCTTCTCGAAATTTTCGGTCCCAACATAATTATAGTGTTTACTGAAGCCGTTCCAATCGGTCAAACTGTAGTAGAAAGAATACAGCAGGGGAGCGACGACCACGGCGACGTAAAAAGTCAAAGGGAGCGTTAAAAAGCTGATTCTCCACAACCATCGGGATCTGACCAACGTGGATTCCTCGTGTCTTAAGTAGTGGTGTGTAGGGCAGAGCTTGGCTCTGCCCTACACTGTCCCCCATTAACCGGTGGTTATTTTCCGAACACGTCCTTGGCGACGGCCTCGGTCTCTTCCAGGTAGCTCTGGTAGCCGCTGGGATCGTTCATGAACTTGGCGAACATATTCAGGCCACCTTCCGCCATCGGCGGGGTGGTCGCCAGGTCATAGTTGAAGGCGAAGGTATCGGCAGCCTTCACGGTGTCCAGGGCTTTGGTCATCACCGGGCTGTACATGGCGGGATCGACGTTGACGTTGGCCGCCAGCGCGCCCTGGCCCAGCGCCCAGATCTTCTGCGCTTCGAGATCGCTCACCAGGTAGGACATCAATTCTTTGGCGTTATCGCCGTGCTTGGCTCCAGCGCTGATCACCCAGCCATCCACCGGGCCGACCACGGCCACCGGCAGCGCGGGATCGACGATGGGGAAGGGGAACACGTCGTAGTCTTCACCCGCGACCAACTCGTTGCCATCCCAATAGCCCGTCAGCCAGGTGCCCATCAGGGTCATCCCGGCTTCGCCGTTCGCGACCTGGTCACCGGCGTCGGTCCAGTCGTAGGCGTTGGCATCGGGATAGAAGTAGCCCCGGTCTACCAGGTCTTTCCACATTTCCATCGCCTTGACGACTTCGGGATCGGTGTACGAGGCTTCACCGGCCATCAACTTGGCGCGGTAGTCCGGTCCCGCCGTGCGCAGCAGCAGATAGTCGAACCAGAACTGCGCGGGCCAGCGGTTCATCGAACCCAGAGCAAGGGGTGCGACGCCCGCGGCCTTCAGCTTGTCGCAGGCCGCCAGGAATTCGTCCCAGGTGGTGGGCAGGGTGTCGATTCCGGCATCGGCGAACACCTGCTTATTATAGAATAATCCGGCATAGTGATAGTTGAAGGGCACCAGGTAGTGCTGGCCATTATAGATCGTCGCGCCCTGCACGAGCGAGGCCGGCAGAATCGCGTCCAGATTGGCCGACTGCCACAGGTCGTCGATGGGGGCCAGGCGGTCCGAATCGACGATGAACTGCACGCGGGCGCCCGCCCAGTAGGAGAACATATCCGGCGGTTCGTCCCCGGCCAGCATGATCAAGATGGTGGTCTTGTAGTCTTCGTGCCCGATGGGATTGCTCAGGATCACGAAGTCCTTATGCGCGGCCATGAAGTTCGTCAGGACCTCGCTCAGCGCCTTGGCGCCCAGCTCGCCGCTGAAATAATGCATGATGGTGACTTGCTTGACTTCACCATCCTGCCCGGCGACCGGTGTGACGAACCCCAGCACAATGGCGAAAGCTAAAAGAACGGAGAGGAATAACTTACGCTTCATTTTGAAAGCCCCTTTCTAAAAGTGAACACTTGGTCTTGATGGTGAGGACGAGGCGTAGGCCCATTGCTAATTTTTGCATTCTTATTCCTGTTCTGTTGCTCATGATACAACTATGTTTTACAATTGTCAACATGGTGGGCGTTAGTTTGACATCGCTGCCTGTCCGTTGTATAATGCACAACAACTTGACGCATAAAGGAGTTCATTTTTCTTGGCTGAAATTCAATCACTCGCGCGTGGTCTCAAAATTCTGGACCTGATGGCTGCCGCCGAGGGCGGGATCGGCATCACCGAACTGGCGGCGGAACTGGGCGTGGACAAGAGCAGCGCCTCCCGGTTGGTCCAGACCCTGGCCTCTTATGGGTATGCCGAGCAGGATACCGATACCCGCCGCTACCGGCTGGGTCCGCAGATCGTGCGCCTCAGTCGCAGCCTGTTGACGCGGATGCCGCTGCGGGACCAGGCCAAACCGTTCCTACGCCAGCTCGTCGAGCGGACCGGCGAATGCGCGCACCTGGCGATCCTGGCCCAGGGCCAGGCGATGTATATCGATCAGGTGGAGTCGCTGGCCTCGCTGCGCGTGACGACCGGCGTCGGCACGCTGGCCCCGCTGCACTGCACGGCCTTGGGCAAGAGTTTTCTCGCGTTCGGCGGCGAGCCGCTGCCATCCGAACTGCCATCCTTCACGCCGCGCACGATCACCAGCCTGGAGACGCTGCGCGCCCACCTGGAGCAGACTCGCCGCCGGGGCTATGCCGTCGATGACGAAGAGTACGAGTACGGTGTGCGGTGTGTGGCCGCGCCGGTGTACGACTTTCGCGGCAAAGTGGTCGGCGCGATTGGCATTTCGGGCCCGGCGGGGCGCATCGGCCTGGAGCAGCTCCCCCAGGTCGGCGCCGCGGTAGTCGAGGTGAGCGAAGCGCTCAGCAACCGGCTGAGTTTCAAGCGTTCGTAGTCTTTCCAGCCAGCGGCTGCGGCCCTGGCTTTTTAGTGCTCCTATTACGCAACACAGTTGTTCATTATGCAACGAGAGGAACTTATGGACCAACTCAAAGTAGGTTTTATTGGCACCGGGCGGATCTCCGATCTGCACGCGCTGGAATATCTCAAGAATCCCCGCGCCAGGATTGTGGCGATCTGCGACATCGACCCCGCCAACAGCCAGCCGCGCGCCGCCGCCTGGGGGATTCCCGCCAACCGGGTGTTCACGGACTATCACGATCTGCTCGCGCTGCCGGAGGTCGATCTGGTCGAAATCCTCCTCCCCCATCACCTCC
>CAYRWY010000244.1:0-8782 GCA_964427955.1 uncultured Anaerolineaceae bacterium | reverse complement strand
TTTGCAGGCGGCGCACCGGAATCTGGAGCACGATGGCGACGATCATCGCCAGAAACGTCAGCAGAAAGACGTCCCGCAGCGTCCACAAAGCCAGGAACAGCGTCCCCAACAGCAGCGTTACAAAAACGCGCAGCGTCCATTCACCCAACGATAGGCGCTCGCTTGTAGCCTGCATCGTCCCCTCCCCACCGACCTATAAGGCGATTTTGTCCATGATCAACAGCAGGAAAAAACCGCCCAGGCACGTGACCATGAAACACCCAATCGAGACAAACATGCGCTCCGCGGCGGTCATCCCGAAGATTTTGTCGCTGCGAACCTCGCCCGACATGTAGTTTTCGAATCCCACCGGTGCGATCTCTTCTTCGGTCGCTGCCCGGCGCAGATCATCCAGATTGCCCGACATAATGGCCTCCACGTCATTTCCATCATTGTTCACTGCTCTAGCATACTTGAAAAGCCCCCGGCGTGCCAACCTCCGGCGCGCGGGGGTGCATCCCAGAATTGTGATTTGTAGGGGCGCTGCTTGCTGCGCCCGCCCTGCCCCTACGCGAAACCGGGTGGATAGGGGCGGACAGGCCTTGAGAACCGGGATTTTTGAGAGACGATTTTCATTTTTTCAAAGCAGGGCGCTGATCTTTGCGGAATAACCGAAGTACGCCCGCTCGTAGGGGCAGCCCTATGTGCGTCAATTTAAGGCTTTGTGAGGCCGGTTTTTCCCTACCACAGGAGATCAGACACTTAAGTTGACGCCTATTGGGCAATTCATGAATTGCCCCTACAGAAAAATGTATGGTGCTCCTGTCTTTCTCTCATTCCCCGATTTTTCCTCGGCGATCTCCGCGGTCTCTGCGTTGAATAGTTTTTTTGTCGCTAACCGTCGCGGATCGCCCGTTCCGCCAGCGGCATAAACCACGCGCCGAACGCCTGCTTGCTCACCGCCAGCGCGCGGCTGGTCTCGAAATGCATCGGCGGAAAGCGGCGGGCATCGTCCGCCACCCGCCACAGCGCCGCCGGGATCGCCGCCCGCGTGGTCCCGGTCGAGATCCGCCGCACGATCCCCGCCGCCCCGATCTTGTCGAGCTTGTCGGCATCGTGCAGCACATGGGCCAGCGGATCGTCGCCGTCCTTGCGAATCGCCGCCTGGATCGCGGCGATGGACGCGTCCGGCACGTGCCCGGCCAGCACTTCCCCCGCAAAGATCGCCCCGGTGATCTCGTGCGCCTCCCCGGTGCGGAACTCGTCCAGCTTGGCGACGTCGTGACACATCCCCAGCAGGTACGCCAGCGCCGGATCGAGATCCGCCTCTCCGGCCAGCGCGACCGCGTTCGCCGTCACGCGCCGGATGTGTGCCCACAGGTGCGGCCAGCCGGGATGCCACGCCGCCAGCCGGTCCCGCACCCGATCAGCCACCTGGGCGCAGAACGCATCCGGCGGGACCACGTCCGGCCACTCCGACCGAAGCTGCGCCACGAACCGCCCGGCCAGCGATCCGGGATCGCCGTCCAGCCGCGCCGCCCAGCGATCCGCCGTGTCGAGCATCTGACCGGCGCCCGCCAGCAGTCCATCCAGCAGGGTCCATACCACAATGTGATCGGGATTAAATTCCGTCATGTTCACGCCACCCTGGTTGGGAATCATGCAAGTACAACAAATCTAGCCCTTACATACCGACGATTCCATGCTATACTATAATGCAAATAAGTGTTAAGAAAATTTAACCTACACAAGGAGCGTCTCCGATGCCCTACACCCTTTCAGACCATGAACGGCAGGTCTTGGGCGAGTATCGCGCGAACGGCAGCCCCTCCGAGGCCCGGCGCGCGCAGATCATCCTGCTCAGCGAGAGCGGCGCGACGGGCAAGGAAATCGCCGCCACCGTCGAGTTGAGCGTCCGGCAGGTCCGCCACTGGCAGAGCAAATGGCAGGAGGAGGGCCTGGCCATCTTCGGAGATGACGTCTCCTCTGAAGCGAGTATAACCGAAACTCCGGCGACTGACGCCCCCAGCGAAGAAGTCCCGGCGGTCGAAGCAACCGAAGAAGTGGTACCGCCTGCGCCCCGCCCCGGCATCGACGAGCCGCGCCTGCCGCTCGAACTGCGCGAGACGGTCGGCCTGCTGCCCGACGATGCGATGGCCGAAGCCGGACGCAAAGTGCTGCTGTTCCATTTCGAGCGGATGCTGCTCCACGAACCGGGCAGCCGCCTGGGCGAAGACATCGAGGCGGTGCACGACATGCGCGTCGCCGTGCGCCGGATGCGCAGCGCCTTACGCCTCTTCGGGCCGTTCTACGACGCCGAGACGATCCGCCCCTTCCGCCGCGCGCTGCGCCGGATCACGCTGACGCTGGGCGAAGTGCGCGATCTGGACGTGTTCATCAGCAAGGCGCACCAGTTCACCCAGCAGTATCCGGACAGCGGCCTGGCCCCGCTTTTTGCCGAGTGGGAGGAGCGCCTGGCCGACGCCCGCGAGACGCTGATCGAAGAACTGGACGGCAAAAAATACCGCCGTTTCGTCCGGAAATTCCACACCTTCCTGATCACGCCCGGAGAGGGGGCGCTGCCGCTGATGGAACCAGGGCTGATCACGGCCTACCAGGTCCGCCACGTCGCGCCGCGCCTGATCTACGAGCATTACGAGCACGTCCGCGCCTACGAGCCGGTCATCGGCACCGCCTCGCTGCCGACGCTGCACGCCCTGCGCATCGCCTTCAAGCGGTTCCGTTACACGCTCGAATTCTTCGAGGAAGTGCTGGGACCGGAGATCAAGCCGGTCATCAAAGAGATCAAGGGGATGCAGGATCTGCTCGGCGATCTGAACGATACGCGCGTGGCGGGTGAGCTGCTGCGCGACTTCGTGGACCAGCAGTATGCCGAGTTCGGCGGGCGGCTGCTCTCGGCGCGGCCCGACATCACCGGCGTGATCGAGTATGCGGCGGCGCAGGATGCCGAGCAGCAGCGGCTGTTGGCGGCGCTGCCCAAAGCCTGGGCTGACTTCAACCGGGACGAGATCCGGCGCGACCTGGCGCTGGCCGTCGCCGCTTTGTAAGCAAGATCCCTCCGGCAGTGCTGCCCAGGCCCAACGCCAGCGGCACTGCCGTCCCACTCTGCCCCCCATCCCGCGACCTGCCCTCACCACAGAGCAAGCGTAGAGCAGCCGTCAGCTTTGCATCAGTTTCGCGTGAGGAGTGGACGGGCCATCTTCACGTATAATAAAGTGACTGTACAACGCGCTTCGCGTGCCATTCTAGACTCGGAGAAGGTCCTATGCGTACCCATTACGCGCCACTGTTCGCGAAACTCATGCTGCTGAGCCTCGTCATGATCCTGCCGATGGCGTGCAGCTTGCTCACCAACGAAGACAAGAATCCCACCCCGATCCCGACGCAGCCCATTCTGCCGACGCCGTTGATCGTAACCGCCACGCCGTTCGCCACCACCCAACCCCAGGCGACCGCGATGCCGACGAATGCCCCGATCCCGACGAGCGCACCGCGCGTCACTGCCGCGCCGTGTAACATCCCGGTCGGGTGGGGACCCTACTACGTCGCCAGCGGGGATACGCTCAACGCCATCGCCCGCCGCGCCGGGACGACCGCCGCGCAGATCGCCACCGGGAACTGCCTGCCGGATGCGAATACGATCTACGTCGGCCAACTGCTCTACACCCCGCCGATGATCGTCCCGACGGCGACCTCGGCGCCGCTGGCGTGCACGCTCGTGCCCCGGCTGGTCGCAGGCGGCCAGGGCCGCGTGACGCCCGGCCTGCCCAACGTCGTGCGCAGCAACCCCGGCACCGGCTCCAACAGTGTCGAACTGGGCCAGATTCCGGCCAGCGGCGTCTTCACCGTCGTCACCGGGCCGCAGTGCGTGGGCGGCATCTACTGGTGGCAGGTCAACTACAACGGCCTGGTGGGCTGGACCGGCGAAGGTCAGGGCAGCACCTACTGGCTGGAACCGTATGCCACCGTGACCTGCTCTCCGGCGCCGCGCCTGGTGGCGGGCGGCCAGGGCCGCGTCCTGGCGGGATCGCCGAACGCCGTGCGCAGCGCTCCCGGCACCGGCAGCAACAGCCTCGTCACCGGCCAGATTCCGGGCAGCGGCGTATTCTCCGTGATCAGCGGGCCGCAGTGCGCCAACGGGATTTACTGGTGGCAGGTCAACTATAACGGTCTGATCGGCTGGACCGGCGAAGGTCAAAACGGGGCGTATTGGGTCGAGCCGTACAACGCGGTGACCTGCTCCCCGTATCCCCGGTTAGCCATCGGCCAGCAGGCGCGCATCACGCCCGGCCTGCCCAACACGCTGCGCAGCTCGCCCAGCTTCAACGGGGCCGCGCTCGGCCAGATTCCGGGCAGCGGGGTGGTCAGTGTCCTCGGCGGGCCGCAGTGCGCCGAAGGCAGCTACTGGTGGCAGGTCAATTACAACGGCGCCATCGGCTGGACACCCGAAGGCCAGAGTGGGACGTACTGGATCGAACCCTACAGCCCGTCCGCGTGCACGCTCATGCCAGGTCTGCTGATCGGTTACTCCGGCCACGTCCTGCCCGGCGCGTCGAACGCGCTGCGCAGCCAGCCCGGCACCAGCGGCGGCAGCGCCGTGATCGGCCAGATCCCCGCGGGAGCCGCCTTCCGCGTGCTCTCCGGCCCGCAGTGCGCGGACGGCTACTACTGGTGGCAGGTGAACTACGCCGGGCAGATCGGCTGGACCGCCGAGGGCCAGGGCACGACCTACTGGGTCGAACCGCTGACCTGCCCGTATGCGATGATGTCACGGCTGATGACCAACATTCAGGCCCGCGTCACGCCCGGCACGCCCAACCGGCTCCGCTTGCAGCCGGATAGCAACGCCGCCGTGATCGGCGAGATCCCCGGCGGGGGCGCCTTCACCATCGTGGGCGGCCCGCAGTGCGGCAGCGAAGGCTGGGTCTGGTGGCAGGTCAACTACGGCGGCCAGGTCGGCTGGACTGCCGAAGGCGACAACACCGCCTACTGGCTGGAACCGCTGCAATAACGGTCATTCCTCTGCCCCCTCTCCGCGAACGTTGGAGAGGGGGTATTTTTCCCCGCAGGTCTTGACGTTCGGAGCATCCCTGAGCATACTTGAGCGGACTCGCTCGACCATCCATAGAAAAGTGGGCAACCCATGACCGAAGCGCCATTCCCATCGCTGCCCCGCACCTTTTACGTCGCCTGTCCGCTGCGTGAGCTGCGTCCTCTGTTCCTGACCTGCCTCATCACGTTTATCCTCATCGCCCTGATCCTGCCGCCGCACCTGCGCTGGGGGCTGATCCCATTGGCCGGGGTGATGGCCGTACCGCTGATCGCGGCCAGCGTGTTCGTCTTCCACACGCATCTCGACGTCTCCGAAGACGAGATCGTCTTCCATGCGCCCGGCTACCGGGTCCGCTCCGCCTGGGCCAATCTGCTCGGCTGCGCCCGGCGGCGCGTCCAGACCCGGCGGCTGGAAGTCTTGCTGCTGGTGCGGCCCGGCATCGAACCGTGGACGCGGGGCACCCAAAAACAGAACTACATCCCGGTCAGTTGGTTCGAAAAAAATCACTGGCGTAAAGGGGATTTAGGCCGCATCATCGAGCACTACGCGCCGCACGCCTTCTACCGGCTGCTGCCGTGATCGCCCGCTGCACGATCCAGCCGATCCCGGTGCCCGCGAGGATCGCGACCGGCGGCTGGATCGGGATGTAGTAGCGCTGCCAGGCCAGGGGCGTCAGGATCACCAGCGCGACGGCGATGATCCCGGTCCAGACCAGCGCCAGCCAGGCGGCGCTCTCGCGCCAGCGCCGGATCAGCACGATCAGCCCGGCGCCGGAAGTCACGATCAGCAGCCCGCCCCAGATCAGACCGCCGCCGCGCCCGGCCCAGATCGTCGTCTCGTAGGTCGTGATCTGGTCGCCGATATACTCCTGCCAGACGCGCACCTCGTAATACTGCGGCTCGGCGTAAAACGCCTGCTTGATCAGGCCCTCGATCCGCTCGCCCGCGCCCTGATAGCCGCCGTAGCCCTGCACCTGGAGATCGAGCAGATCGCGCCGCTGCCGCAAGACTTCGCCGGGCACGTGCACCGGATCGGACCACCACACCGGGTTCAGCGCCAGGAAGACGATCCCCGCCAGGACGAGCCAGAGGCAGCGGGTGAAGAAGATCCGCAATTTCTCCCGCGGAGATCCGGTCTCTCTCTCTAGTTCTTCTCTTGTTTTTCTCTGTGCGCTCTGTGGTGAAGCTTTTTGGTCTTGCCCAGGGAGCAGCGCAATCCCCACGAACATCGCCGCGACGACCGCCGCCGCCGTGTGCTTGCTGGCGACGGCTAACCCGGCGGCCACGCCGAGCGCCACAGTCCACGCGATCCGGCGCTCCGGGCGGCGCACCAGCAGGATCGCCACCCAGACCAGCAGCAGCATGAAGCACAGGTGCGCGCCTTCCATCATGGCCCGCCGCCCGTTCATCAAGACGGCAGGCGTGGTGGTATAGATCAGGGTCGCGGCATACGCGGCGATCCGGCTGCCGCCGACGGCCCGCGCGATCTCGAACAGAAAGACGATGCTGGCGATCAGCAGCAGTGCCGACGAGGTGCGCGCCGCGCGCAGCAGATACCAGTTCGGCATGTGCCCCAGCGCCACATTTTGATCAAACGACCATTCCCACACCCAGGGCGAGTTCAGATCGTGGATCGTCCAGCCGTCGAGGTCTTCCACCAGCCCCATCGCCATTTTCGCCACCGGGCCGTTCACCAGCCGGAGGTGCTGCGCGATCCCGTCGGCGGGCGTCGGATCGTACAGGATCGGGTCCAGGTCGCGCTGGTGGACCAGCGTAAAATAATCGGCGCTCATGGCGATCAGCGTGGATTCGTCGCCATGAAACGGGACTTTATCCCGCCCGGCCAGCACGTACACCGCCAGCGCGATCAGCCACACCGCGTCCAACAGCCACCAAAGTTTCTTCATTCGTCCGCCTTCATTTTTATATCGCCCAGACTGAATCTGGCCCGCGCGGCCTCGTCCTGGGACGGCTCCGTAAACCACCACGCCGTCCGACCTGCCGTCAGCGCTGCGATCAACGGCGAGAGCACGAACAAGAACAAATAACCACTGGTTGAGAATGTATACCGATTCATCTGGTCGTCGGCCAACTGACACAGTGCTACATCCCCTGAGATGCAGGTACCTGAGAAGATAGAAGGGGCGATCTGACGCAGTCCAAGTTCAAGTTTGAGTGTTTGGCTGTCGATAGGAAGATCAGAATCGTAAAATCTGATCTGAACCGCCAGATCGCCAAATACTATCAAGACGACCAGGGCCGCGAATATTCCCAGGTTGGCACACACCACCCGACGCATCAAGGGAAAACGACGGGCGAGTTTATAAATCGGCGGCAGCCCGGCGATCAGGGCGGCGACGAAGCCCCAGATTGCCAACCCGACCACCATCGACACCAGACACAGAGCGAATCCCATCGCCGCCTCCGCGGACAAAAAAATCCCGGCTGACTTACGCAGCGGTTTACCTCACCCCCGGCCCCTCTCCAAGCAAGTTGGAGAGGGGAGCAAGCAAAACGGTGCGCCGCCGCTGCGCATAAAAAATCCCGACTGGTTTGAAATCGACCAGCCGGGAATTATAGCGCACTTGCGGCGCAAGCCAGCCCACGCTCACCTGATGACCGGATCGGCTGGACGCCAGGGGTGTGCCGGGTCGTAGTGGTAGGGTTCCGTCAAGCGCCACACCGTCCGGCGGGTGATCAGCGCCGCCACCAGCGCCGGGAGCGCGAGCAGCAGCAGGTAAACGCCGGTCGAAAGGTCGTCCCGGTACTGATCCGCTTGCTGGCACAGCGCGGCGTCGCCGGAAAGACACGGCTCTCCCAGGATGGGCGGGACCATCACGCGCAGCCAGCGTTCGAATTCCACCGTGCGGTGGACGGGCAGCCACAGCGTATCCCGCTGGAACATCATCCAGAGATCCGCGAGCAGGGCCAGCGTGATCAGCGCCGCGATCACGCCGAGTAGGGCGCACACGCCCCAGCGCACGCGGGGATGGCGGCGTGCGATCTCGTTGAGAGGCCGCAGCCGCGCGATCTGCGCCACCAGCAGTCCGACCGTGGTCACCAGTAGGAGGTAAAACGCCAGCCACAGGGCCAGACACGTATAGACCGATGACGACACCGCCTCCTCCACGCAAAAAATTCCCGGTATCCGGGAATCATAGCAAACCTAGGAGGCTTCAGCCCACGCCCGATCTAGGCGATGGTGACGAGCACTTTGTTCAGCTCTACGCTGTCGCCGGGCGCGACGTACAGGTGATGGATCGTGCCATCTCGCGGGGATTTTAGCTCGTTTTCCATCTTCATCGATTCGAGGATGATCACCGTCTCGCCTTTGGTCACGGCCTGTCCTTCGACCACCGGCACGCGCGCGATCAGTCCCGGCATCGGCGCGCGGATCGACGCTTCGCCGCCCGTATCGCCGAACGTCATGAAGGCGCTGGCCAGGCGGCGGCTGCGCTCGTCGGTGACCTTGACCTCGTACAGGTCGCCCGCCATGAGCACGTGATATTGATCGTCGCGCTCCTCGACCACCGCCTCGACGCTCTGGTGATCGAGCAGCACCGAGTACAATTCGCCGGTGCGCATCTCGCGAAAGTCAATCGCGCGCTCTTCGCCGTTGACCAGGATGCGGCCATCTTCGTTGATCTCGATGTCGAACGTCTGGCCGTTGACAATCGTCTGGTATTTCATGGGTGGTGCTCCTTAGCTGTCAGCGATCAGCGTTCAGCTC
>CAYRWY010000243.1:0-8783 GCA_964427955.1 uncultured Anaerolineaceae bacterium | reverse complement strand
CAAAAGACGTGGAGAGGGGAGAATACGGCAGACTCCCTCCCCTTCTCCCTCTCCAACTTGCCTGGAGAGGGAGAAGGGGGTGGGGGTTGAGGGTGAGGTACACTCGCGCCATAGCTACTTTAGTTTTCTATGCAAGGATCATCCAGGTAGATTCTTGCGGGTGTTTTTCGTAGGAGTATCAGCTTTGCTGCGCCCTGGGCAGAGCAAGCTCTGCCCCTACCCATCCCGAATGATCAATTTGCCTGGACCTAAAGATTCTCCGCGATCTCTGCGTTAAATCGCTTATCTTTTCGACAGAAGACCAAACGCTCATATCCAGCGCCGCACCCGCTGCTGGTACTGCTCCCAAGCCGGACCGAAACGGGCGTGCAGCATCTGTTCCTCGACGCGGATGAACACCCGGGTGATGAGCAGCACGAATGCCGGGATCAGCAGGTACGGCGTCGTCGATCCGAGCAGCAGCGCAATCCCGATCAGGCCCAGCACGAAACCGCAGTACATCGGGTTGCGGCTGAAGCGGAAGACCCCCGTCGTGACCAGCGCGGTCGAAGCCTGAAACGGCTTGACCGTCGTCCCATAGCGCTTGAATTCCTGATCCGCCCACAGGTTGATCCCGGCCCCGGCGAGCAGCGGCAGCAGTCCCAGCAGATCCCAAGGCCAGTGCAGCAGGCGCGGACCCGGCACCAGGATGTCCAACGCCACCATCAAAGCGATCGTGCCGTACAGATAGGTCGGCGGCAGCACTTTTCCACGTGGCATTCACTCCTCCTCAAAGTCTATGGCTCACTATCTTCTAGTACGCACCCGGCGGGACGATGGTTTCAGCCGTGACTGGGCGGTCGAAGTCCGATTTTCTTAAAATGGGAGCAAAGAGTCCGTCCAATTGCAGGAGACAGCGCCCCATGTTCGATCCGAAGAAACTTGACGAACTCCGCGCCGCGCAGGATCGCGGGCAGGCCGCCCCACCGGCGCCGGAACGCCGCCCCACGTTCACCACGATCAGCGGCAGACCGGTCCAGCGTGTCTATACGCCTGGACGTGCCCGACCTGGACTACCTCGCCGATCTGGGACTGCCCGGCGAATATCCCTTCACGCGCGGCGTGCACGCCACCGGCTACCGGGGCAAACCCTGGACGATGCGCCAGTTTGCCGGATTCGGCACGGCAGAAGAAACCAACGCCCGCTACCAGTACCTGCTGGAACAGGGTACGACGGGCCTGTCGGTAGCCTTCGATCTACCCACCCTGATGGGTTACGACACCGACGCGCCCGAAGCCCTGGGCGAGTTCGGCAAATGCGGCGTGGCGATCAGCAGTCTGCCCGACATGCGGCGGCTGTTCGACGGCATCCCGCTGGATCAGGTCAGCACGTCGATGACGATCAACAGCCCGGCGGCAATCCTGTGGGCGTTCTACCTCGCCACTGCCGAACAGCAGGGCGTCCCGTGGGAGGCGCTGCGCGGCACGCTGCAAAACGACATTTTGAAAGAATATCAGGCGCAGAAAGAATACATCTTTCCGCCGGAGCCGTCGATGCGGCTGGTCACGGATACGATTGAGTTCGGCGCACGGCACCTGCCCGCCTGGAACACGATCAGCATCAGCGGCTATCACATCCGCGAGGCCGGGTCCACTGCCGCGCAGGAGCTTGCCTTCACGCTGGCGAATGGGCTGGAATACGTGCGCTGGGCGCTGCGGCGCGGGCTGGACATCGACGATTTCGCGCCGCGGCTGAGCTTCTTTTTCAACGTGCACAGCGACTTTTTCGAGGAAATCGCCAAACTGCGGGCCGCGCGGCGCATCTGGGCGCGCGAGCTGCGGGAGACGTTCGGGGCGAAGAATCCGCGGAGCTGGCTGATGCGCTTCCACACGCAGACCGCCGGAGTCAGCCTGACCGCCCAGCAGCCCGAAGTCAACCTGATCCGCGTGGCGCTGCAAGCCCTGGCCGCCGTGCTGGGCGGCGCGCAGTCGCTCCACACCAACAGCCTGGACGAGGCGCTGGCCCTGCCTTCCGAACACGCCGTGACGTTGGCGCTGCGCACCCAGCAGGTGATCGCGCACGAATCCGGCGCCGCCAACACGGTCGATCCGCTGGGCGGGAGCTATTTCGTCGAGAAGCTGACCAACGATCTCGAAGAAGAGGCTTACGACTACTTCCGCCGCATCAACGACCTGGGCGGCGTGCTGGCCTGCCTGGATAACGGCTTCTTCCAGCAGGAGATCGCGGACGCGGCCTTTCGTTTCCAGCAGGAGGTGGACGCAGGCGAGCGGACCATCGTCGGCGTGAACGCCTACCAGAGCGACGAGCCGCTGCGTATCCCGATCCTGGAGATGGACCCACAGGGCTACACGCGGCAGGCCGCCCGCCTGGACGATCTGCGCCGGACGCGCGATCAGGACGCCGTGCGCCGGGCGCTGGACGACCTGCGGACGGCGGCGCGCGGCACCGCCAACCTGATGCCGTACCTGCTCGATGCGACCCGCGCCTGCGCCACTCTGGGCGAGATCACGGACGTGCTGCGCGCCGAATTCGGGTTATACCGGGAGAAGCAGGTGATCTAGTTTCCGGCGACGACTTTGGTCACGACCCAGTGATGCTTTCCGAGGCGGCGGGTTCGTTCAAAGCCCTGGCGCTCGAAAATCGCCAGGGTCGCGTTGTGCAGAAAAGACCCTGAAGTGGATCGACCCTCCACGTCTTCGGGATAGCTCTCGACGGCCCCCCCGCCGAGCCGGGCGATCTCGTTCAGCGCACCGGCGAGCGCAACGGCAGCGACACCCTGGTGCCGGTAATCCCGATCGACGAAGAAGCAGGTAATCCGCCAGTCCGGAAGCTGGCTGAGACCGTCCAGATATTCCCGCTTATGCTTGATGCGCGGCAGTTCGTCCGTCGGGCCAAACTGGCACCAGCCCACCGCCGTCGCACCGTCGTACACGAGCGCGGCGTGGGCGCGACCTTCTCGGACGCGCGTTTCTTTCAGGGATCGGTTCTCGCTGTGCCGGGCGCCTTCGGCGTGAAAAGCCATACACCAACAGCCGCCCCACACGCCGTGGTGTTTTTCGACCAACTGCGCGAAATCCGGCCAGGTGATCTCGTCCAGGGGTTTTACGGTGAAATCAGGCATGGGCGGGATGCCCCTCTCCCATCTTTCGGTACGGGAGAGGGGCAGGAGCTAACGCTTAATACGGCAGATCGTCCGGCGCATCAGGCGGGGTACTGCGGCGCTCGCGGCTGCGGCGGATGATGTCCTCCACGCGATTCTCCAACTGCGACGACGGCGCGGGCTGCGCGGCGCGTGGACGCTGCGGCTGCACCCGGCGGCGATCATTCGGGCGGGCCGCTGCCGGAGACTGGGCATAACCGCCCTGATCCTGCTCGTAGCCGTAATCGTCCTGGGTCGTGGCCCGCTGGGGGGCGCGCGAAGTCGAGTAGCCGGTCTGGCGGCTGGTCTGCGAGGCGCGGCTCCGGCTGTTGGTGGCGGGCTGCTCGTAGCCGTCATCAACCGGGGCACTCGCCCGGCTGCGGGACGTCGAGCTGTAGCCGGTCTGGCGACCGGTTTGCGAGACGCGGCCCTGGCGGCTCGTCGCCTGGGTGTCATAGGCGTTGGACGCCCGGCCTCGCGCGGCGGTACGCCCGGAACGGGCGCTGACTGGCGGCGTATACGCCCCCCCGGAGGCATCTTCGGCCAGGCGCGGTGCGGTATAGGTGCGTGGATCGCTCGCGATCTCGCGCGCGCTGAGATTCTGCCCGCCCGTCCCTTTTAGGAACGGCGCATTGCGGAAGATCGACGCCACGCCCATCGACACCAGCGCCACACCCAGGTAAACCCACAAGTCAATGGGCAGTCCGTTCGACCCGGTGATCGCCGCGATCATGGCGCTGACCGTTTCCAGCACGCTGAACACGGCCATCCAGATTCCGAAGACCCAGATACCGAGCGAGGTCTGCCAACCCTGGCTGTGCTGGTAGATGGCGGAACTCAGCAGGATGATGCTGAGGACCATCACGACCAGCCAGGGATAGCCCAAGAGATGCGCCAGCAGGGCAAAACCCAGCCAGATCACCACAGATGCCCAGGTCAAGGCTTCGATGCTACGTTCGGCAGCCGATTTCACGATACACTCTCCTAACCGGTTGACCATCCCCGCCAAATAATCTTAACCTAATTATCCGCTGGTTCACCGGGAGTGGCAAGCATTCGCGTTGACTTTCCGCTAAAATACCAGCATAATCTCCCGCACCATTGGATTCAGCCATTCCATCAACGAGGTACCGCATGGACCCTTCACGCAGGCCGCTGCGCCACGAACGCTTGAGTTGGGCCGACGTAGACAAACTGGTCGATGTCCTCCTGCCGCAGATCAAGTCGGCGGGGCATTTCGACGCCGTGGTGATGATCACCCGCGGCGGGATTGTCCCAGGCGGTATGCTGTGTGAAGCGTTGAACATCACCGAGGTCCTGATCGCCTCGGTCGATTTCCCCCACGAATCCGAGGTCGCGGCCAGCGCCCGGCTGTTGGTATGGCCCCAGTTCGTGCAGTTCCCCGACGATTCCCTGCTGACCGGCAAGCGCGTCATCATCGTGGACGACGTGTGGGGCAGCGGGCGAACCAGCACCGCCGTCAAGAGCCGCTGCCAGTCCGCCGGGGCGACAGCGTTCACCTGCGTGTTCCATTTCAACCCCTACCGCTCGCTGTTCAGCCATGCCGAGCCGGACTTCTACGGCGCGATCACGGATGCGTTCATCGTCTATCCGTGGGAAGTGGATCGCGGCCTGAAAGGCATCCCGACCGGCGTGCCCGACGGCGGCCCGGATTCGAACTAGCAGGCGCTTACCTCACCCCTACCCCCTCTCCAGGCAAGCTGGAGAGGGGAACAAGCGATGTTTGACCGTGTGAAAGACCCCGGAATTCTCTGTCTCAAGGTCTCCGTACTGCTCACCCACCCCGCACGGGACGTGCGGCCAGGCCCCAGACATTCGTCGCCACGTCGTCCGCCGAACTCCCGATCGCGCTGATACGCCACAGGTGCGTGGCGGGCATATACTGCGCCAGCGCCGGATCGTTCGGCAGCGAGCCGGGCCGCACCTGCCGCGCGTTGAGCGCCTGGACCAGCGCCGTATTGGGGTCCACCACCTCCGCGAAGACGTAATTGTCGGTTGCCGCCAGCGCGCTGATCCCGTACACGTCGGGCCGCCAGGCGAGCTGGCGAATCACGCTCGTCACCAGGTCCAGCCGGAAGATGTACACGTCCGCGCTGCTCGCATCAACCGTAAAGGGCGGCGTCGAGTCGAGACTCAGCGGGTGGCTGGGATCGTAGCGCGTGGCGATATACAGGTAGGTATCGTCCGGCGACCAGGCGAGCCGCTCGATGGTCCCGATCCCGCCCGCGATCTCGATTGTATAATCGCGCGTGCCGCCTGTGATCAGGTCGATGATCCGGATCGTGCCATCCGTCGTCGGCCCAGCCAGGTGCGTGCGGGTCAGGTTGAGCGCCGCCGCACCGGGGATGAAGGCCTCGTCGAAAATCGAAAAGTCGCCGCTCTGGACGTTGAAGATGCCCAGGCCGGGGTTGGGGAAACAGCACGTCCCGAAGACGTTGCTGCCGTAGGTCGGCCACAGATTCGGACGTCCGGCGCCGAGCAGCCCGCCGTCCCGCGCGTACAGGGCCGCGGCGAAGGTCAGATCGGCTTGGGAAGCCCCTTCTTGAAAGCGGCCATAGTAGCCCGCGTTGCGCCCGGCGCTGCCGTCCATCAGCGCCATCTCGATCTCGCGAAAAGGAAAGCTGACCAGCCCTTCCTGTTCCAGGGGCTGCGGCGACACCGTTTCCAGGTAGTAGAGCGTCTGGGCATCCTGGGCGATGGTCAGCGTCCGGCCATAGTAGCCGGGCACCTGGGCCGCCGCCCCGCCGTTCGAGCCGGTGGCGAACAGGCCATCGTCCCGCGCGATGTAGAGCGTGCGCCCGTCCGCCGTCCAGAACAGGCGCGCGCCTTGCCCGTAGCTGAATGCGGGACCCGTTTGCACCACCGGCTGGCCGTTTTCGTCCGCCAGCGTGACGGTATCGTTCATCACGTACGCCAGCGCGACCGAAGACGCCTGGCCGCGCGCCGGACCGGCCAGCGGGAGCGCCAGCACCGCTAACAGCGCGATCACGACGACCCGCCGCCAACAGGGTGATCGGAGTTCCATACGTCGCCTCCTGTGCGTAGACTGAAGTGGTCTAAGTGTACCGTAGAGGCGGCAGCGCGAAAAATAGGTCAGGGGGCGTGCAGGCCGAGCAGCCACAGCACGCGTACACTACGAGGACGGCAGCACCGAAGATCAGGGCGTCGCGCTGCGTTATCTCGCGGATCAGCCGCGCGACCGCCGCCGCGAACAGGCCGAGTTCCAGCGCCAGCCGCACCTGGCCCGGCACCTCGACCGGGGCGAAACCCGCCTCGATCAGCAGGTCCCGGCAGACGGACGGATCGGCCAGCCGCCATCACCCGCTGCTTGTGTTCCTCAGGCGTGTTCATCGACGACCGTCCTTTGCTCATCGTCTGAATCTGTTTTCCTCTTGATCGGCCTATTAACGTAGACTCTCGCAAAAACCACCTACCCCTGACCAGAATTTGCGCAAAGCGAACTTTTGTTCTATCATCAACCCACGTTGGAATGAGCTTACTCAGGAGAAAAATGATGAACACGACGGGGATCAATCACATCATTTTGACCGTCTCGGACCTGCAAAAGTCGCGCCAGTTCTACGGGGATCTGCTGGGCTTCGAGATCAAAGAGATTCCGCCCGAATACGGGCAGATGGTGTACTTCAACATCGGCAGCAGCCCGGCCACGATCTGGCTGCTCATCCACCCCCAGACCCCCGCGGGCGACCGCTTCAGCGAATTTCGCGTCGGCCTGGATCACCTCTCGTTCACGGCGCCGAGCAAGGAGGCCCTGGACGAACTGGCCGACAAGCTGATCAAGGCCGGGGTGGACACCAAGGGCGTCGAATTGTTCGCCGGGCAGTGGTGGTACATGGCCTTCCGCGATCCCGACAACATCCAGCTTGAATACTGGCTCGATACACCGCAGTCCTAAGCAAGTGCGCCCCACTGAGGAGGGGAATCGTCATGCCTATCACGTTTGATCGGGAGGAGTTGGTCGCGTTTTTGCTCCGGGCGAAAGCCGCCACCTATGCCAGCGAAGGTGACGCGGCCCACGTGCCCACCCGGCTGCCCGGCGGGGTCCAGTTCGAGTACGGCGAAGGTCCCTGGTTGTATCGCGATATTTACTTCGGCGCGCAGCAGTTCACCGGCCAGGAAGTCGTCTACTACCAGGAGACGCCGGTCTGGACGATGGCCTACAACGGCGGGATGCTCGATCCGGGTGCCTCGCTCGGCAGTTTCTTGAAAGAGGCCATGCGCCAGGTCAGCGCGGCGCGGCCCTTTCGCGGCCCGGAATGCTACCAGAGCGGGGACTATGAATACACGGACGAGAGTCACGGCACGCTGGACCGCTACTGGGGCTACGAGGTGATCACCCTGCGAGATCGCCCCATCTACGATCTGCGCTACTGCGGCGGCCTGATCCTCTAACCGCCGCCCGCATACCCTCCCGCGCTCCTCACTCCATTGGCCTGGGGGCGAGGAGCGCGCTACCCCTCCGCGCGCCTTTGGGATTATACTTCTTCTCGTCTACGAGAATTTGCGGTAAAGAGTGAGGGGGATCTGCGATGCTCGATTGGCGTTTGAAAACCTTCCCGTCAGTAGTCAAGTCTGTGGATGAACTCCCGCCCGGCGTGCGCGAGGTCGCCCAACGCCAGCCCACCATCCGCCGGATCATCAAGCTCCCGCCCCATGAATATCCGGTCCGCCGCACCGCCTGGCACTTCAACCTGATGTTCCGCTGGCTGCGCACGCCCGAACGGTACCTGATCTTCGGGGATGCGCAGATCACCGTGGTGGACGTGAACGACGACGGCATCACGAGCACCGAGATCCCGCTGTCGTCGCTGCTCGACCTGCGCCTGACGGGCGTCTTGCTGTATGCCTGCGTGGAATTGTCGTGGGCCAACGGCGATCAGGTCGAGACGAAAAAACTGGAATTCAACGCCGTCGGCTCGGAGCTGGTCGAGGACGCCCTGCGCTATGCCCAGAGCATGATGATCGACAGTGCCCCCACCCCGCCCGATCCGCAGGTCGAAGACACCCTGAAGGCGCTGCCGCTGAAATTCTACAACTACCTGGACGCCTGCAAGCTGTCCGAGGAAGAGTTCCAGGCGATCCTGTACCAGCCCGCGATCCGCCAGTCGAAAAGCTGGCTGCGCGGCCTGCTCTCTCCGAATCGCGCCGTGGGTCTGACGGGCGACTGGCTGATCGTGGTCGAAGACGCTCAGAACCGGATTCGGGGCATCCAGGACACCGTGGCGGATTACACGATGATCCGCCGCTTCTACCCGCGCGCGCAGGTCCAGTCGGTGACGGTCGAGCCGATGCCCGAACACCCCGATCTTGTGCTGGCGCGGCTGAAGATCGGCACGGCGCAGGCTTACGTGGAACACACCCTCCCCATGCAGAGAAAAACGGCCAACGCGCTGGCCGAGAGCCTGTCCCGCGTTCCCGCCGGGGTCTGATGAAAACTGTCCGTGTCTACCAGGTAGACGCCTTCACCACCGAAAAATTCCGGGGCAATCCGGCGGGAGTCGTGCCCGACGCCGCCGGATTGACCGAGGCGCAGATGCGGGCCATCGCGCGTGAGTTGAACAATTCCGAGACCGCCTTCGTGCTGCCGCCCACCGCGCCCGA
>CAYRWY010000242.1:0-8817 GCA_964427955.1 uncultured Anaerolineaceae bacterium | reverse complement strand
ATCGTGCTGGTGATCATCATCGCCGTCAGCAACCTGTATATCCGGGCGCTCAACAAGATGAGAGAGGGCTAGGGGCATGTTTGGGCTGGATATTCCACTCCCCGATTTTTGGGTCATCTATCTTTTTGCGTTCTGGGTTCTGGTCGGCTGCACCACGGCTCCGGTCGTGTTCCGGCACCAAGGCTATTCGGCGCTGATCGGCATTCCGGTTGGGGCCGTCGTAGGGGCCGTCAGCGGGGTGCTGTTCATGCTGCTGTTGGTAATCCTGAAGCCGATCGTGGACGTGCTGGGCCAACCGATGCTAGGTACCCTGCTGCTCATCGCGGTGAGCGTCGCGATCCTGCTGGCGCTGCTGGGGTTTATCAAACGCTTCGTGCCCACCAGGGATGGCGGCAACAGTATGGAGGGTGGGCCGCGCGCGCCGGTGGGCTATTCCGTGCGCGTGGACAAAGTGGACCTCAACTGGCAGTCGGCGCAGTCGATCCGGGCCAGCGTAGCGGTGATGTTGGCCGCTCTGACGCTGCTCCCGGTGATCTGGATGGGCATGACCGCCTTCAAGTCGTATCCCGATGCTGTGGCTTCGCCCCCCAAGGTCGTGTTCAACCCCACGATGGAAGGCATCATCACGCTGCTGACCAAGCGCCGCCAGATGACGGAAGCTCAGCAGGCGGAATACAAGCAGAACGAAGATCTGAACTGGGCCGACAAGGTGATGCTCAAGAGCGGGCAGGCGATCATCGGCCAGAGCGACTACGTGAAACGGTTGAAGAATTCGCTGATCATCGCCGGGACTTCGACGATCCTGTCGGTGCTGCTCGGCCTGCTGTCGGCCTATGCCTTCAGCCGCTTCCGGGTGCCCGGCGAGGGGGATCTGCTCTTTTTCATCCTGAGCACGCGAATGCTGCCCCCGGTGGTGGTCACGATCCCGATCTTCCTGATGTACCGGGAGTTGGGCTGGTATGACACCCATATCGGGATGATCATCCTGTATACGGCGTTCAACCTCTCGTTTTCGGTCTGGCTGCTCAAGGGCTTCATCGACGAAATCCCGAAGGAATACGAAGAAGCCGCCCTGGTGGATGGGTATACCCGCTTGCAGGTGTTCTTCCGGATCGTGATCCCGGAGGCGGTGACCGGCATCGCGGCGACCACCGTGTTCTGCTTCATCTTCGCCTGGAATGAGTATGCCTTTGCGCTGATGCTCACCTCGGAGAAAGCGCGCACGGCTCCGCCCCATATCCCGTCGATGATCGGCTCCGGCCTGGTCGAGTGGGCGGCGATTGCGGCAGGTTCGCTCTTCTTCCTGATCCCGGTGGTCATTGTCACTTTTGCGCTGCGGAAATACCTGCTGCGCGGCGTCACATTCGGTGCGATTCGGCAGGGATAACGGTATGGCGACGATTGAACTGAAGAAAGTTGAGAAGAAGTTTGGCGAGTTCCATGCCGTCAGACCGATGGATCTCACGATCCACGATGGGGAATTCGTGGTGCTGTTGGGGCCGTCCGGCTGTGGCAAGACGACCACCCTGCGCATGATTTCCGGGCTGGAAGCCGTGACCGGCGGCCAGATCTTGCTGAACGGGCGCGACGTCACCTGGGCGCATCCCAGCCAGCGCGATATCGCGTTCGTCTTCCAGTTTTTCGCGCTCTACTCGCACCTGACCGTGCGGCAGAACATCGCGTTTCCGCTGCAAGCGCAGCGTGAACCCAAAGAGACGGTGCGGCAGCGCGTGGCCGAAGTCGCCCGCCTGCTGGAGATCGGGCACGTGCTCGACGCGCGCCCTGGGGCGCTCAGCGGTGGGGATCAGCAGCGTGTCGCGCTGGCCCGTGCCCTGGTGCGCCGTCCCGCCGCGTTTTTGATGGACGAGCCGTTGGGCGCGCTGGATGCCGACTTCCGCGAGACCATGCGGGCGGAGATCAAGCGACTGCACATCGACCAACACGCGACTACGGTCTATGTCACCCATGACCAGATCGAAGCGATGGCGATGGGCGACCGGATCGTCGTCATGTCGAATGCCATCGTCCAACAGGTTGGAACTCCGGCGCAGGTTTATCACGATCCCTCGAATATGTTTGTGGCGCGCTTCATCGGCAGCCCGGGCATGAACCTGGTGCCGGGGCGCTATGCGCAGGGCAAGGTCCGCATCCCCGACTGCGGCGACTATGCCGTGCCCGTCCCGTGGGTGGCCCCGCTCGACCGGGCATTGAACGGTGACGGGGACGTGATCCTGGGCTTCCGGCCCGAAGCGGCGCAGGTCGTCGAAAACGGAGATCTGCCCGCGACGGTCTACGCCAACGATCTGCACGGCGGTTACGCCATGCTTCATCTGGACTTATGCAACAACCAGTTGGTTCATGTGCGGGCCAGCCGAGGGACGTTCTTCTCGATTGACACGGCGGTGCGCTTCAGCCTGAATCCGGCTATGGTGCGGTTCTTCGATCCCAAGACTGAAGCGGCCATCCCGCAGGAGGTGGCGCGATGAGCCACATCACGTTGCAGCATATCACCAAGCACTTCAAAGACATCACGGCGCTGGACGACATCTCGTTTTCGATCCAGGACGGCGAGTTCTTCGTGCTGCTCGGTCCCACCGGGGCGGGGAAGACGACCACCCTGCGCGTGATCGCCGGGCTTGAAAAACCGGACATCGGCGACGTGGTCTTCGACGAGGTAAACGTCAACCACTTCACCCCGGCGGATCGCGACGTGGCGTTCGTGTTCCAGCAGTATTCGCTGTATCCCACCCGCACGGTGTACGAGAATCTGGCCTTTCCGCTGCGCTCGCCGCTGCGCCGGGTGCCCAAGCACGAGATCGACCGGCGGATCAAGGAAGTGGCCGAAAAACTGCGTATCACGCACCTGCTCGACCGCAAGACGGCCAAACTGTCCGGGGGCGAAATGCAGCGCGTGTCGATTGGCCGGGCCATCGTCCGCAATCCGCGCATCTTCCTGATGGACGAGCCGCTCAGCAACCTGGACGCCAAACTGCGCGAGGCGCTGCGCGTCGAGTTGCAGCACCTCCAGAAGACGGAACACAGCACTACCCTGTTCGTCACCCACGACCAGATCGAGGCCCTGACGATGGCGGATCGCATCGGCGTCCTGGATCGCGGCCACCTGATCCAGATCGGCACCCCCCAGGACATCTACGACCGCCCGGCGACGACTTTCGTCGCCCAACTTGTCGGTATCCCCCGCATCAATTTGCTGGGGTCGGTGCGCGAAAATGGGAGTCTGTTCGTCCTCGACAGCGCGATTCATCTGCCCATTCCCCCGGGTGCGAACGTACCTCCAGCATTCTTGTTGGGCATTCGTCCCGAAGATGTCAAGCTGGCCGACGATGGGCATGAGCAGGGCGAAGTGGTGCTCACCGAGCCGCTTGGGGTCGAGACGGTCATTCACGTCAAGTCCGGCCAACAGGTGTTGTTGAGTATCGTGCCCGGGATTACGGACCTGAAGATCGGTGATCCGGTCCGGTTCAACATCGACCGCGAGCATCTGCATTTCTTCGATCCCAACGGCCAGCGTCTCTAGGCGACTTATCTATTCTATATATTTGTGGAGGTATAGATTATGAAATTCGGTGTGAGTAGTTGGGTATGGGTTGCTCCGTTGACCACCGAGGGCGTCGCCGCACTGGCGCCCAAGGTGAAAGCGTTAGGCTTCGACATTTTCGAAGTGCCCATTGAAGGACCTACCGACATTGACTATGCGCGAGCGGGGAAAATCCTGCGCGAGCACGGCCTGCTGTCCACCGTCTGCGCGGCGATGGGACCGGATCGCGATCTCATCCACGAGGACAAAGCGGTGCGCGACAGCGGCATGGCCTACCTGAAGCACAGCATCGACGCCGCGCATACGCTGGGGGCCATCAACCTGGTGGGGCCGCTGTATTCCGCCGTGGGTCGCGTCTGGCAGATGACGGATGCCGAGCGCGCCAGGGATACCGATCTGCTCGTCCGGCAGCTCAAGGAGCTGGCCGCGTATGCCGGTGATAAAGGCGTGACACTGTGCGTCGAGCCGCTCAACCGCTTCGAGACCAGCTTCATCAACCTGGCATCTCAGGTGGTCGAAGTCGTGGATCGCGTCGGCCATCCGGCCTGCAAGGTGATGTTGGACACCTTCCACATGAACATCGAGGAGCAGTCGCTGGGAGATGCCATCCGGCTGGCCGGTCCGCGGCTGGCTCAGGTGCACACCTGCGAAAACGACCGCGGGATACCGGGATCGGGCCATGTGCCGTGGCAAGATGTAGCCACCGCGCTGAAAGACATCCATTACGACGGCCCCGTGGTGATCGAATCCTTCACCGACCAGGTCAAGAGCATCGCCCGCGCTGCCGCCATCTGGCGTCCGTTGGCCCCTTCGCAGGATACGCTGGCGCGTGATGGCGTCACCTTCCTCCGTCAGTTGTTCGCGTAAAAGGAGCCGGACGAGATGGCTAAGAAGAAACTCAATATCGCAATCGTCGGGTTAGGGTTTGGGGCGGAATTCATCCCGATCTACCAGCGGCATCCGCACACCAACATGTACGCGATCTGCCAGCGTACCAAGAGCCGTCTGGACCAGGTCGGCGACGCTTTCGGCATCAAGGTGCGCTACACCGACTTTTACGAACTGATCAAAGACCCCAAGATCGACGCCGTGCACATCAACAGCCCCATCCACGAGCACGCGCGCATGAGCATCGCGGCGCTGGAAGCGGGCAAACACGTCGCCTGCACGGTCCCGATGGCGACGACCGTGGACGAATGCCGCCAGATCGTGGAAGCCCAGAAAAAGTCGGGCAAGAAGTACATGATGATGGAAACCGTCGTCTACTCGCGCGAGTTCCTGTACGTCAAGGAACTGTACGAGACCGGCAAGCTGGGCCGCATCCAGTACCTGCGCGCCACGCACCAGCAGGAAATGCTGGGCTGGCCGGGCTACTGGGAAGGGCTGCCGCCCATGCACTATGCCACCCACGTCGTCAGCCCGTGCCTGGCCCTGGCCCGCCTGGATGCCGAGTCGGTGACGTGCTTTGGGTCGGGTCGCATTCAGGATCACCTGATCCCCAAATACAACTCGCCGTTCGCCATCGAGACGGCCCACATCAAGATGAAGAACGCCGATCTGGTGGCCGAGGTGATGCGCTCGCTGTTCAACACGGCGCGCCAGTACCGCGAAAGCTTCGACGTGTATGGCAGCAAGATGTCGTTCGAGTGGCCGCTGGTCGAGCATACCCACCCGGTGGTCCATATCGGCGAAACCCCCCATGAAATCGACGTGCTGGACTTTGCCCACCTGCTGCCGCCTGAAATTCAGCAGTTCACCTCGAAGTTCGTGTATGGCGGTGAGCAGCAGCATCTGTCGTTCATCCAGGGGTCGGGGCATGGCGGATCGCACCCGCACATGACCCACGAATTTATCATGAGCCTGGTCGAGAATCGGGAGCCGTTCCCCAACGCGAAGCAGGCTGCCAACTGGACCAGCGTGGGCATTCTCGCTCACGAGTCGGCGCTGCAAGGCGGCGCGACCATCAAGCTGCCCGAATTCACCCTCTCGTCGTGACCCGGGGGTGATCTTGACCTGTGGGAGGGGTGCCCGCCCCTCCACCATGACGACGTGAGATAAAGATTATGCGGAGTACACTCGTTCGAATACTGGTAAGGTTCGCGATGGCCATCGCGGGCGTCCTGGCTTTTGGTGGGCTGTTCAAGCTCTACAGCGGCGCACAGTTTTCCGAAGCCAAGCAGCAGGAAGTGCTGATCAAGGCCATCCCCTTCGTGGCGATTTTCGTGTCGATCGTGCTGGCGTTCATCTGCCTGATCGTGATCATCGCGGTCCGGTTCAAGGGTCGGGTGCCCCAGCGCGCCTACCGGCCTATCGAAATGCTCATCATTGCGGGCATCTTGATCGGCATCGTGGGGCTGTTTCAGGGCTGGAAGCTGTTCGCTTATGAATACGGGTTCCTGCTGCTCTTGTTCTCCGTGCTCGCCTTCATGATCTGGAGCCACCTGACCCCCATGCCGCTGCGCGCCAGCCGCCAGCGTCCTCCGCTCACGCGCCGGGCACATCTCATCGGGGTGATGGTCGGGGGCGTGGTGTGGATCATCGTGGCTGTTGCTGCAATCAACTCCTCAAAACCCAAAGAACCCTACGGCTACAGTCCCACGGTGTGGAGCTACCTGGACGAAGCGCAGCAGCAGCAGACCGCCGACGATGCGAAGGACGAATATCGGAATGCCAAGATTCCGACCTTCATGCTGATCAGCCTGATGGCCGGGGGGCTGACGTACTTCGCGGTCCGCGAACTGGTGCCCGCCGGGCCGCAGGCGCCACTGAGTTCGCCGCTCCCTCCGGAAGGTGCTAAGCTTCCTCCTGGCTGAGTCGGGACAAGATTGTCTGGCTCGCCGCTGATCGTGTTCAGAGTATTTAGGATACGAGAAAGGACAAAGATTATGGCAAGGCCAGTAACACTTTTTACAGGGCAATGGGCGGACCTGACGTTAGATGTCGTCGCACAAAAAGCCGCCGGTTTTGGATATGATGGCCTGGAACTCGCCTGCTGGGGCGACCATTTCGAAGTGGACAAAGCCCTGTCAAGCGATAAGTACGCGCGCAGCCGTTGGGACATCCTGGAAAAGCACGGGTTGAAGTGCTTTGCCATCAGCACCCACCTGGTCGGCCAGTGTGTGGGCGATCACCCGATTGACGAGCGGCATAAGAGCATTCTTCCCTCTCGGCTGTGGGGCGACGGCAAGCCCGACGGGGTCCGGGAGCGTTGTGCCGAAGAGGTCAAGAATACGGCCCGCGCGGCGGCCCAGTTTGGGGTCAAGGTCGTCAACGGCTTCGTCGGCTCCAAGATCTGGCATGTCCTGGCCGGATTCCCGCCCGTCCCCCCGCAGATGATCGAAGATGGGTACAAAGATTTCGCGGATCGCTGGAATCCGATTCTGGATGTGTTTGACCAGGTGGGCGTGAAGTATGCCCTGGAGGTCCACCCCTCCGAGATCGCCTACGACTTCTGGACGACCAAGCGCACGCTCGAAGCGATCAACCACCGTCCGGCGTTCGGCATCAACTTCGATCCCAGCCATCTCTATTGGCAGATGGTCGATCCGGTGGAATTCGTCTACGAATTTGCGGACCGCATCTACCACATGCACGTGAAGGAATCCGTCCGCGTGCTGAACGGGCGCAACGGCATCCTGTCCTCGCACCTGCCGTTCGGCGACGAGCATCGCGGCTGGGACTTCGTCTCACCGGGGCGCGGCGGCGTGCCGTTCGAGCAGATCTTCCGCGCGCTCAACCGGGTGGGCTACCAGGGTCCGCTGTCGGTGGAGTGGGAAGACAACAACATGAACCGCGACCAGGGGGCTCCCGAAGCCTTGCAGTTGGTGCGCCGTCTCGATCTGACGCCCTCGAACGTTTCGTTTGACGCGGCGTTTGCCTCGAAGAAGTAGGAGGAACCGATGGGCGAAGAGGTTGGATTTATCAGTATGGCGGGCGCCAAAGCCGAGGGCGAAGCGCCGCACATCGGAATCGGGATGTTGGGCTACGCCTTCATGGGCAAGGCGCACTCGAATGCGTTCAAGAAACTGCCGTACATGATGTACCCGCCCGTGGCCGTGCCGCGCCTGGTCGCGATCTGTGGCCGCAACGAAGGGGCCGCCGCGGAAGCCGCCAAACGCTTCGGCTACGAGAAATACTATACGGACTGGCGCAAGATGCTCGAAGACAGCGCCATCGACGTTTTCGACAATGGCGGGCCGAACGACGCCCACGCGGAGCCGTGCATCGAAGCGGCCAAAGCCGGGAAGCACGTGTTCTGCGAGAAACCGCTGGCCCGCAGCGCCGCCGAAGCCAAAGCCATGCTCGACGCCGTGGAAAAAGCCGGGGTCAAGCACCAGGTGGCCTTCAACTATCGCTTCGTCCCGGCCATCGTGCAGGCCCGCCAGTTGATCGAGAGCGGCGCGCTCGGACGGATCTACCATTGGCGCGCGGTCTATCTCCAGGAATGGGGCATGGACCCGAAGATGCCGACCAGTTGGCGGTTCCAGAAAAAGGTTGCGGGCAGCGGGTCGCTGGGTGACCTCGGCGCGCACATCATCGATCTGGCGCGTTTCCTGGTGGGCGAGCCGAAAAAGGTGATGGGCATGACCCAGAACTGGCTCAAGGAGCGCCCGTCCGGCAGCGATCCGTCGAAGATGGTCCCCTCCGACGTGGACGATGCTTTCGTCTCGCTCTTCGAGTTCGAGAACGGCGCGCTGGGCACGCTCGAAGCTTCGCGCTTCAGCCAGGGGCACAAGAACTATAACTGCTTCGAGATCAACGGCGAAAAAGGCTCGATCCAGTTCAACCTCGAACGGCTCAACGAACTCAACGTGTATTGGGCCGGGGAAGACCCGAAAGAAACGCGCGGCTTCCACAATGCGCTGATCAGCGAAGGCTATCATCCCTATTGGGCGAACTGGTGGCCGCATGGTCACATGCTCGGCTGGGAGCATTCGTTCGTCCACGAGTTCCACCACTTCTTCGATGCGATTGTCAACCACAAAGCCGTGGCACCCTATGGGGCGACCTTCGTGGATGGCTATCGCAATGCCGTGATCTGCGACGCCATCGTGGCCTCCGGCCAGTCCGGGCGCGCAGTGGACATCCACTACTGATCCGCCGGTGATTACAGAGAACGAGGGGACTCCAGGTCCCCTCTGTTTGCGTACCTCGCAAACCCCGTTTGGGCGATGCAGTCGGTCACTTCATCCGGGGTGATTAGAGTATAATGGTGCTATGTCTACCTCCATCCTGGCCACCAAGCTTTATATCCCCTC
>CAYRWY010000241.1:0-8818 GCA_964427955.1 uncultured Anaerolineaceae bacterium | reverse complement strand
AGTGATGGACACGATGAAAAAGGACACCGTCTTACCCTACCTGGGCCAGGCCCAGGTGGTCAATCGCATACTTTAGGGCTGTCCCGGGCTACCTCAAGCACCTCCGGGATAGCAATCTCATGGAGGCGCTTGCATGGTATTTGTCAGCGAAATCATTGGTCGGATTGTAACTGACGTGGACGGCAAGCGGATCGGTTCCCTCAAAGACCTGATCGCCGTTCAGCCCAATGAAATTCATCATCCCCGTATCACCGCCCTGGTGGTCAAACGGGGCAAAGATGCGCTGACCATACCCATTGCCGATGTCGTCATCATGACGGCGCCCGCCATTCCCATCAAAAAATCCATCAACCATCTCAGCACTTACGAGCCTGCCGATCACGAACTGTGGCTGATCCGCGACGTGCTCGACAAGCAGATCATTGACGTGAACGGGATTCGCGTCGTGCGCGTCAACGACCTGGAACTGACGCCCATCAACGGGGACATTTACGTCTCGAACGTGGACATCGGCGGCAGCGGGATTCTGCGGCGGTTGGGCATGGGATCGCTGGTCGAAAAGCTGGAAACGCGCCGGTCGGGCGCGGCGCGGCGCGCCGGGTATATCTCGTGGGACGACGTCGAACTGCTGGCCGGGGATCAGCCCATGCGCCTGAAAGTGCCTGGCGAAAAACTGACCGACCTGCACCCCGCCGACCTGGCCGAGATCATCAGCGACCTGACGCGCAGCGAGAGCAGCAAAATCCTCGAAACGCTGGACGTGCAAACCGTCGCCGATACCCTGGAAGAGGTCGAGCCGGAATTTCAGGTCAGTCTGATCGAGCAGATGCCCGACGAGCGTATCGCGGACGTGCTCGAAGAGATGGCCCCCGACGAAGCCGCCGACCTGCTCTCGGAACTGCCCGACGAGCGCGGTGAAGAACTGCTCAACCTCATGGAGCGCGAAGAAGCGGCGGACGTGCGGCGGCTGCTGGCCTATCCCGACGACAGCGCGGGCGGCATCATGAACACCGAATACGTCGCCGTGCGGCCCGATCTGACCGCCGAACAGGTGATGCAGGTCCTGCGCCAGACCGCCCACGAAGCCGAAACGATCAACTACATCTACGTGACCAACAAGGACGGCCTGCTGCAAGGCGTGTTCTCGCTGCGCCAACTGGTGATGGTCCAACCGGCCACCCCGGTCACCGACTTCATGGTCACCCGTCTGATCACGGTCGGCGTGCTCGATCAGCAGGACGCCGTAGCGCAGGTCGTCGCCAAATACAATCTGATCGCCGTGCCGGTCGTGGACGATCACGGCAAAATGCACGGCATCGTTACCGCCGACGATGCGCTGGACAAGATCATCCCGACGGCGTGGAAAAAGCGCCTGCCCCGTCTCTACCATTAACCAGGAGGGATCAGCATGGCCTGGATCAAACGCCCTCGCTGGGATCGCACGCGCTTGCTGCTGGCCTTGTCCGTGATCGGACCGGGCATCATCACCGCCAACGTCGATAACGACGCGGGCGGCATCACGACCTATTCCGTCGCCGGGGCCAAGTACGGCTACACCCTGCTGTGGATGATGCCGCTGGTCGCCATCGCCCTGATCATCATCCAGGAGATGAGCGCCCGGCTGGGCGTCATGACCGGCAAGGGCCTGGCCGACCTGATCCGCGAGGCGATGGGCGTCCGCATCACCGCCGCCATCCTCAGCGTCTTCCTGTTCGTCAACCTCGCCAACACCGTCAGCGAGTTCGCCGGAGTCGCCGCCAGCATGGAGATTTTCGGCGTCACCAAATATATCTCCGTGCCGCTGGCCGCCATCGGCGTCTGGCTGCTGGTGCTCAAAGCCGACTACAAGACCACCGAGCGCGTCTTTCTGCTCGCCAGCACGATCTATCTGTCTTACGTCGTGTCCGGCTTCATGGCCAAGCCGGATTGGGGCGAAGTCGCCCGCGCGTCGGTCAAGCCGAGCTTCAAGCTGGACACCGGCTTCATCACCATCTTCGTCACCATCATCGGCACGACCATCGCGCCCTGGATGCAGTTCTACCAGCAGGCTGCCGTCGCCGACAAGGGCATCAAGCGCGAAGATTACCGCTTCGAGCTGCTCGACGTGGTGTTTGGCTCACTGTTCGCCGTGGTCGTGGCCGCCTTCATCACCATTTCGTGCGCCGCCACCCTGCACCAGCACGGTATCCAGATCGACAGCGCCAAAGATGCCGCGCTGGCGCTCAAGCCGCTGGCCGGGGAATATGCTTCGACGCTGTTCGCGCTCGGCCTGCTGAATGCCTCGCTGTTTTCGGCCAGCATCCTGCCGCTGTCCACGGCCTACACCGTCTGCGAAGCGTTCGGCTGGGAATCCAGCGTCAGCCGCGATTGGCGCCAGGCCCCGACCTTCTTCGCCATCTACACCGCGCTGATCGTGCTGGGCGCGCTGATCATCCTGCTGCCGATCAAGTCGCTGATCCAGGCCATGATGGTCAGCCAGACCATGAACGGCGTGCTGCTGCCGGTGATCCTGATCGCCATGCTGCTGCTGATCAACAACCGGCAGATCATGGGTAAGTTCGTCAACGGGCGCCTCTACAACGTGATCGCCTGGATGACGGTGGTGATCCTGATCGTGCTCGCCGCGATCCTGATCGTCACCACCTTCGCCAGCTTGTAGCGGCGAAATCGTCCAAACACTCTTGACAGGGGCCACGGCTGCTACGATAATCGCCGCACCTGTTAAGGGAAAGGTGCTATGAACACAGAACCTGCTTTACCTGACCCGGAACCTCTGAGTTCCCGGCAGCCCACAATGTTCGGTGTAGTTCTTCGGATGGCCTCCGCCTGATCGGATTCGGTGCGCCTCCGTAGGACCAACTAGGAGGCGCGACATGGAACCCGTAACCCTCAATACTGTTCTCGCGCGGCTGCGCGACGCCCTGGAACACGACGATCTGAACCAGGCGCGGGAGATTATCACCACCCTGCGCCCGCCCGATCAGGCCGACCTGTTCAGCGAACTGGAGGACGAGCAGCAGATCGCCCTGCTCCCCCAACTCGAGCCGACCTCGTCGGCGGACATCCTCGAACAGATGGACGATGCCGAAGCGGCGGAACTGGTGGCCGAACTGCCGACCGCCTCCGTCGTCGCCATCGTGGACGAAATGGAGCCGGACGAAGCCGCCGACCTGCTGGGCGATCTCGAACCGGCGCAGGCCCAGGCCGTGCTGGACGTGCTCGAAGATCGCGACGAGATCCGCCCGCTGCTGCTGCACGCCGACGACAGCGCCGGGGGCCTGATGACCTCCGAATTTCTGGCGCTGCGCTGCCGCATGACGGCCCGCGAATCGATCCAGGCCATTCGCGACTGGCAGCCGGAGATCGAGACGATCTATTATCTCTTCGTCGTGGACGACGACGATCACCTGCGCGGCGTGGTGAATCTGCGCCAGATCATCGTGGCCGATCCGCAGGTCGGGATTGAGACTCTCATGGACCCCGACGTGATCGCGGTGGTGGTCGGCGCCGACCAGGAAGAATGCGCCCGGCTGATGCAGCGTTACGACCTGCTGGCCCTGCCGGTGACCGCCCCCGACAAAAAGCTGCTGGGCGTGGTGACCATTGACGACGTGGTCGATGTGCTGGTCGAAGAGGCCACCGAAGATATTCAGAAAATGGGCGGCGCGCAGCCGTTGGAGCGTCCCTACCTGGAAAGCCCGATCCGGCTGGTCACGCAGAAACGCATCAGTTGGCTGCTGCTGTTGTTCCTGACCGAGAGCCTGACCGGGACCGTGCTGCGCCATTTCGAAGGCGAGCTGCAAGAGGCCGTCGCGCTGGCGTTCTTCGTCCCGCTGTTGATCGGCACCGGCGGCAACGCCGGATCGCAGACCACCAGCACCATCATCCGCGCCCTGGCCGTGGGCGAGCTGGATTTGGGCGACGCGCTGCACGCCCTCTGGCACGAGTTCCGCGTGGGGCTGCTGCTGGGGGTGGGCATGGCCGTCTTCGCCTATGGCCGCGCGCTGACGTGGGGATCGTCCGGCCAACTGGCGCTGACCGTCTCCACCGCGATCCTGACCATCGTGATCTGGGCCAACACGCTCGGATCGCTGCTGCCGCTGCTGGCCACGCGCCTGAAGATCGATCCGACCGTCGTGTCCGGCCCGGTGATGAGCACGCTGGTCGATGCCACCGGCCTGTTCATTTACTTCACGATTGCTCGCCTGCTGATGGGGTTATGACGCCATGCGCCAACTGCTCTACGCCACCACCAATCCCGGCAAAATCGCCGAGCTGCGCAAGATCATGCGCTTTCACGGCCTGGACCTCGTCTCCCCGGCGGAGATCGGCCAGGTGCACGACGTGGACGAGACCGGCACCACGCTCGAAGAAAACGCCACACTCAAGGCCCGCGCCTATCTCGATCTGCTGGCGAATGCGCCGGATCGGGATCGCTACGTGGTGCTGGCCGACGATACCGGCGTGGAGATCGACGCCCTGCACGGCGAGCCGGGTATTCACGTCCGGCGCTGGAACGGCGCGCGCATGACCGACGAGGCGATCATCGCCTTCTGCTTGCAGCGCATGGCGGGCATCCCGGCGGAGCGGCGCGGCGCGCAGTTTCGCACGGCCTTCGCGCTGGGCGTGCCGGGATCGGACGCCGTCGAGCTGTACGACGGCACGCTGCGCGGCGTGATCCTCGACGCCGCCGATCCCCTGCGGATCGAGGGCTTCCCCTTCGAGTCGATCTTCTACGTGCCGGAATGGGGCCGCCTGCTGGGTGAGGTCCATCCCCTGCCGCCCGATCAGAAATTGGACTACATCACCCACCGTGAGCGCGCGCTGGACCACGCCCTGCCCCGGCTGAAGGAACTGCTACACGCCGATTGACCTACTCACGCCCACCGGAATACCGGTGGGCTGTTTTTTCCCCCTTACATGCCGCCGCTGCCCATTCGCGCAGCTAGTCAGTTCCTGTCATACTGGGATCATGCTACTAAGCCCAGTTGGTTCCTTCAAATTGAATCGTGCGCATATTCCGCTTAATTCTGGAATGAGTCGCGTCGTCAACGCGGCCATTCTGATCCCTGGCTTTTTGCATCAAGGCGATAGTTTCAGGGATCAGCACACGCCCCTGCATTCCGGCAAAGTCGAAAAGGAAACTCAAGAGAAATGCAGCATCATCATACTGCCCGTTGCGGTATCGCAGACTAATCAAATCACCTACTTTTTCCCTAATCCTTTCCGGAGTGCTCCAATAACCCAGCCGTCGTTTGGCGTTCAGGCAATTTTGGAAACAGACCTTTGCATGATCATATTGGCCTTGCTCAAGTTCTTTCATCGCCAGGTCGAACCAATATTGATCGTATTCCGAATCAGGGGGAAAGTTACTGGACATGGGAACCATTCCTTTCTGACTGTCGTTTCTGTGATGAGTAGTTTTCAGTATAGGCGTTCTTGTGCCTGACACAATTTTTGAGAGGGTATTGGGATAAGGTAATCTGCATACCAAGTCAATTTGGCACCATTGGCGCCCAATCACCGTGGGGATTATGATTCGTGCCGTTCACTGCAATCTTTAGCTTTAGACGGGAGGCAAAAGATGGGGTCAAACACTTATACCCGGCAACATCTTGAAGAAGCGAATACGATATTGTCGTCCCTGATGTGCTCTAGAAGTCCGCAGGAGGCACTGGCGATCCTGTTGCCAGGTGATTCCCCCCGAAACCAATCGGAATACCAGCAGGCGTACTCTGTATTCTCGCTGCGCATCAGGGCGTGCCAACCCAATGCTGGAAACAGCGCCCTATCCCACGAGGAAGCCTATCGGATCTCTCCAGGCAGCCCATTGCCCCCCCTGACACTCCTGGCCCACTGGGTAAGGCTTGTTATCCTGAGTGCTGCCCTGGGAGATTACAGGGACGCGCTGGGTTGCGTGTTGGGAAATCATGAGACGGCCTGTCAATTCGGCGATGACAATATCCTGCTGGCAGCTACCAAGACTGGGTTCGGGGCCGCCACCTTACTTATCCCCTTTAAGCCTTCCAATGAACAAGATTCGCTAAGTGCCGTGGCCCTGACCTGCAACAGCACGCTGCTTACAGGTAGCTGTGCACGCCTGCACAGTGAAGGCACCCGTAACCTATGCGCCGATTTCTATCAGGTCCTCAGCGACCTGGGTGCGGTATTCCAGGTCAAGGGCAATTCGACGGCGCTCAATGCCCTTCAAATTAAGGTGCAGAACACCACAGACAGAATTGACCGAGCCACTAACAACAAGTTCAAAATGAAATCGTGGGCAAACGAAACATTGGAACGGCTGGGATACTAAAAACAGGCTAACCTCCAGACTCTGAGGAGGGTTGATTATTGTAGGGGATAAGGAGAGGTTATGTATTGCACATACTGTGGTGCAGCCAACCCGGACAATTTTCGGTTTTGTCATGCCTGTGGGAAGCCACGCGTCCCGGTAAATACCCTGGCCAATTCAGGCGTTGCCGTGACCGCCCAGCGTGCGGCGCTCATCAGAGCCGCCATAGAATTCTGTCGGCGAGATGACGTCAAGACTCCGTTCGATCTGGTTCCTCCAAACATGACTTCGGACCTGGTGAGAAATCTCACCCCCGATGAAGTGGGAGCGCTGGTTTGGCCCGATCGATTTCTTCCCGAAGAAAGCCAGGCCTTTAGTGGCAATACTGATGCCTTGCTTACTTATATCCAAATGCTTGAAACCATAGCCGAGATTGTGGCCGAACAACTCGACACACGTGCCCTGTTACAGGGAGTCTTCTGGCTTGAAGCAACGCTTGTGTATCGCTCCTCGCTCAACAGCTTGATTGAAAATAGAGCCTGGGCCCAGGTAGAACATGCCACGAGCGAATACCTTGACTTGGCCCGTAAGACCGGTTCTTCGCTGGCATTGCTAGAGCCGTTGGTGAAACATGCCCTGGCACAGCTGATGTTGAACAAGCGTCAGGCCTGCAAATCTCTGCTAGACGAGTTCGACCGTAACATTGAGAGAGCCAAGAACGAGAGACTGGAGTACGATTTCCCGCAAGGGCAGCTACGTGTGGGATGGATTACAGCGCAGAGTGATGTCGCACGCGATCTCAGAAGCAAAGTCAGGTAGCAGTTTACCAGCATTCCCATTCTGTGCGGCAAAAATGCTTCGGTGAGTTCTTCAGACCTTTGAATACCCGCCTACCGCCGCACCGTAAAGCGAAGAACGTCCGAGGGATTGGCACAATAGTGAGGTAACTATGCTGTCCAAAAAGCTGATTGTTGTTCTGCTCGCGGCCCTACTCCTGGCCAGTGTGCGAATCGCTCCCGCCCAGGCCCAGGCCGATCCCTGGCGCGTGACGATCTTCGACCGGAACAGCGGCCAGTTCTACGACGTGACGGCGGCGGGCTTGCAGTTGGGTTCGACGCTCGCCCTGGACCCGTCCACCCAGATCTGGGAAGCAGAACTGGCGCCGGATAAGCGGTATTTTGTCTTCTCCGATTCCAACAAAGTGAAGGTGGCGGATCTGTCCACCGGCGCGTGCTGCACCACCCTGGCCGCTCCTGATCCGGCGCTGCGCGCCACCTACATCAGCCCGATCAGCCCGGACGGCAGCCAGATCGCGATCTCGATGTCCAGCGACGCCATCTTCACCACGCCGGGACTCGATCTGCCGGTGATGGTCTTCGATCTGGCGTCCGGGCAGGTCGTCGCCACGCTGATGATCAGCCAGTTGCAGAACACCGGCTACCAGGCGTCGGCGGTGCAGTTCGGCGGCTGGCGCGCGGACGGCCTGCGCGTGATCCCGAGCTGTTGGGGCTGCGAGGGCACCTGGGAAGGCTCGTATCAGGTGTGGAATCCGGCGGCCAATACGCTGAGCGGCCCGCTGGAACCGTTCAACATCGTCAATCGGGTCCTGCCCGGCACCGGCGAAGTCCTGAAGGGCAGCAACAACCCGGCCTATCCGCAGAGCGGCTTCCCTTCGGCCTACTTCGACGCGTCCAACGTGGTGGAATACCTCCCGTCGGTCACGGCCCCGGCAGGCACGCCGGTCTACTTCGATCCGGCCAGCGTCTACGTGTCGAATCTCACCTGGGTGGCCGGTGGGCAGGCGTTTTTGGTGGCGACCGACGGCCCGGCGCACAGCAGCGCGGACAACGTGTTCAACAGCGATCCGGCCAGCGCCTCGACCCTGGTTTTCCGCGATGGGCATACCATCGCCGTGAATATGCCGGGCTTCTATGCGTCCACCGGCACGCCGGACGGCTGGATGGCGCGCAACTGGCAGACCGGCGAGCTGGCACAGGTCCAGCTTTTGCCGGGCGATCAGGTGCAGATCACCCCGCTGAACGTGAGCATCACCGGCGATTGGCTGATCGTGGGCACCAATTTCGACCTGGGCGCGACGGCCACCGCATCCCCCTTCCCGCCCGTCACGCCGCCGACCTTCGCGGCCTGCCCCGGCTTCGTGACCTCGCGGCTGTGGCCGAACACCTTCGCCGCCGTCTCGCCGGGCGATGCCAACAACCTGCGCGATCAGCCCAGCAGCAGCGGCGCGAAGGTCGGCAGCATTCCCGGCGGGGAAATGTTCGCGGTCCTCAACGGGCCGCAGTGCGCGGAGAATATGGCCTGGTGGTACGTCGAATACAAGGGCCAGACCGGCTGGACGTCCGAAGGTCAGGGCAGCACCTACTGGCTGCAACCGGTGGGCGGGATGCAGTATTGAGTTCGTCGGGCTATGCGTTACCCATAACTTCTTTACTGATCCTGGCCTTGAAATCTACTGATCCCTGCACAAATAGCTAAACTTTTGCCTGGGAGATTTACCTCACCCCT
>CAYRWY010000240.1:0-8824 GCA_964427955.1 uncultured Anaerolineaceae bacterium | reverse complement strand
ACGTTGAACAGGATGCCGCGCGCGCCGTCGATGGTGACGTCCAGCAGATCGCTGCTGACGGCCGCTTCGGCAGCCTTGCGGGCGCGATCCTCGCCGTTGGCGCGACCGACCGCCATCAGGGCCGCGCCGCCCTCGGCCATGATCGTGCGCACGTCGGCGAAGTCCAGGTTGATCAGGCCGGGCACCGTGATCAGTTCCGAGATGCCCTGAATACCCTGGCGCAGCACGTCGTCGGCCATGCCGAACGCCTGCTGCAAGCTGGCCCGCTTGTCCACAATTTGGAGCAGACGATCATTCGGGATCACGATCAGGGTATCGACCTGGCTCTTGAGCGCCTCGATCCCCGCTTCCGCCGACTGGATGCGGCGCGATCCCTCAAAGGTAAAGGGCTTGGTCACGACGCCAATGGTCAGCGCGCCGAGTTCTTTCGCCACCTGCGCGACGATGGGCGCGCCGCCGGTGCCGGTGCCGCCCCCCATGCCGCAGGTGATGAAGACCATGTCCGCGCCGCGCAGCACTTCGTACAGCTCGTCGGCGCTTTCTTCGGCGGCCTTGCGTCCAATTTCGGGATTACCGCCTGCCCCCAGCCCGCGGGTGAGCTTGTCGCCCACGCGTACGCGGGTCTTGGCCTTGCTCAAGAGCAGGGCCTGGGCATCGGTATTGATGGAGATAAATTCAACTCCCCCCAACCCCTCTTCAATCATGCGGTTGATAGCGTTACCGCCGCCACCGCCTACCCCAACCACTTTGATGGTTGCGAAATTCTCCCCCATGGGCAACGGATCCGACATGATACCCTCCTGATAAACGAAACCTTCACAACGCGGCCTGGCCGGTCCTACCTTTGGCCTGCCCCTACCAGGCGTTAGCGTTTAACTCATATCACGATAAACATTTTTATTCTGCTCATTGTACGACATTTTTCAAACCAGGAAAATTCGTCTGTGTGCAAATTTCCCAAAGTTTGAATTCTCGTACCGAGATGCAGGACCGAAGTCCGCTATTCTTCTGCCTCTTCGCCGGGCAGCAAGCGTCCCAACATGCCCTTGAAGATTTTGCCCAGTTTCACGCCCGGATTCTTGCCGCCCGGCGCCTGATGCAGCGCCGCACGTCGATCATCTTCAAGATCCATGATCAGACCCAGTTTTAGCAATCCCACGCTGGTACTGTATGACGGGTTTTTGAGCGTATCGCTCATGCCGGTGACGTTCTCAGGCTGCGCGACACGGATCGGCATTTTGAGCACTTCGCCCGCTACCGTCTTGAGGCCGGGGAGCAGACTGCTGCCGCCGGTCAGCACGATCCCGGCTTTCAGCAGGCCATCGTAACCGCTGCGTTTAGCTTCCTTGAGAATCAGCTCGAAGATTTCCGCCGCGCGGGCGTGGACGATCAGCGCCAGGTCGGTGCGCTGGACCTTGCTGGGCAGTTCCTCCCCAAACGGCTGGATCGGGAAGGCTTCCAGCGGGCTGACGGCTTTGGGATCGGCGTGGCCGTACTTGAGCTTGACCGCTTCGGCCAGGTCGAACGGCAGGTGCAGCCCATGCGCGATGTCGTTGGTCACGTGCTGGCCGCCCACGGCGATCACGGCGGTATGCCACACCGAGCCGTCGATGAACATCGCCAGGTCGGTGGTCCCGCCGCCGATGTCCACCACCATCACCCCGGCTTCGCGTTCGTCACGGGTGAGCACCACGTCGCCGGACGCCAGCGGGTTGAGGATGAAACGATCCACGAAGACTCCAGCATCGACCACGCATTTTTCCAGGTTCTGGATATTTTGCGTCGCCGCCGTGATGATGTGCGCCTCGACTTCCAGCCGGAAGCCCAGCATCCCCAACGGGCTGCGCAGGCCGGTCTGGCCGTCCAGGCTGTAGTTGCGCGGAATCACGTGCAGCACTTCACGCCCGTGCGGCAGCGTGATCGCCTTGGCGGCATCCATCGCGCGTTCCAGGTCGTTCAACTGCACGCCGCGCGAATTGGAGATCCCTACCGCGCCCTTGCTGTTGATCGACTCGATGTGCCCGCCCGCAATCGAGACGAACGCGCGCCCGATCTCGTACCCGGAGCTTTTCTCCGCCTTGTGCACTGACGACGAAATCGCCGCCGTCAACGTGCTGACATCGGTGACGATCCCCTTGCGCATCCCGTGTGATGGCTCAATCCCCACGCCCAGCACGTAGACGTCACTATCGCGCACTTCGCCCACGATAGTGCAAATCTTGGTCGTGCCGATGTCGATCCCTACCACCAATTCGCCCATAAGCCGCTTGCCCGTCTGTCATAGATGCCAGGAGACAGGAAACAGTTCTTAGTTGTTAGTGATTAGTTTTTAGTCAAAAACGACGAGCGCCCCAAACTAATAGAGAACACAATCAAACATGGCGTAATCGTAGGGGCAGGGCAAGCCCTGCCCAGGGCGACTAAAAACTAACAACTAATCACTAAAAACTTCTCTGCCTCACTGGCCATTCTGCCACAACACCGTATAGTAAGGCCGGTCGGGATCGGCGACGACGATCTCCCCCGGCTGCACCCCTGGATAAATTTTCGCCACAATCGAGTCGTACACCAACAGCTTGGTGTCGATGTCCTCGCCGGTGCCATACCAGACCGTCCAGCCGCGCCCGTCGTAGTAGCCCAGACCCTTGAGCGGATCATAAAGCAGGACGTCCATATTCGCATAACGCTGGCGGAGTTGCAGCGCGCCATCGACAATCGTCTGCGGAATGCGATCCCCCACGCTGATCGGGTCCGCCGCGTTCTGGTAGAGGATGCGCAGCAGTTCGGGACGATCTTCGCGCTGCTTCATCACAATTCCGTTTACATCGACCCACACGCGCACGCCCTGTTCCCAGGTCAGGGCCGGTTCGCGCTCGACCACCACGATCTGCACCATGTCCGGCGGCCAGCCGACGAGCACGTCGGCATCGGCGATATTCGGGACGGATTTCAGCCGTTTTTCGACCTCGGCGGGGTCCACCCAGAAGATGTGTTTCTGGGCAATATCGCTGTAGCGGAAGATTTCCTCCCGCGAGAGATATTTTTCGCCGCCAATCGCCATTGACCGGACGAAAAAGGCGTCCGTGGTCAGGAACAGGTACAGGATGATCGACAGCCCCACCACCAGCAGGCCCGACACGGCCCGCCAGCTCACCAGCCGCCACAGGCTCACCCGGCGGCGGCGCGGCGCGGCCACCCGCTGCGCCTGCACTTTGGACCGGCGCACCTGGCGCTCGACCTGGCGCTGCGTGGTGCTGACCGCCTGGGCGTGCCGCAGTTCCGAGCGCGGCTTCATGCGCTGGACGGCTGGGCGCGCGTGCTCCGGCGACTCCGCTGCCCGCGGGCGAACATGGCCCCGGTTTGGATTTTCGCGGCGCGATCGCCGCTGATCAGTATTGGCCGGTGGACGCATGGGTCTTCGATCATCTAGGCAGAAAGGGACGGCGAACGGTCCCGATCCGGCTGCTCCCTCTCATGGTCTATTGTAGCCGCAGTGGCATCGTTTTTCCCACACGCGTCAATATATCCCACTATAATCCAACAATGGGCACTTGTCCAATCATGTCTGCGTTATTTTCGAGTACCAAAGAGGTTTCACTCCCCCTGGCCCAGGCAACCGGTACCAATATACTACTGACCTGAACCTCACCCCGTCTCACCTCATAAATACATCCAGGTAGATTCTTGCGGGTGTTTTTCGTAGGGGCGTCAGCTTGCTGCGCCCTGGGCAGAGCAAGCTCTGCCCCTACCCATCCCGAGTTATCAATTTGCCTGTACTCAGTATACGGAGTTCCGGCCTCACCCCTAAATCCCCTCTCCGGCCAAGCCAGAGAGGGGACTTGCACGCCCGTTTTCTCCCCTCTCCAGCTTGCCTGGGGAGGCATTGAGAACCAGAATTTTTGAGGGACAATTCCCAATTTCTAAAAGCAGGGCGCAGCAAGCAGCGCCCCTACCACGACGTTTCCACCGCGCCACTCCCCCTCGCCACCGGGTGGAGAGGGGGTCGGGGGGTGAGGTCAATCACTGCGCCTCTTCGCGTGCTCAAGGCTTCTCATCCGCCTGTCCGCCCCTGAACCAGCGGGCCTGGGGAACCGCCTTACGCCTGCGGAACGTCCCACAGCCGGATCGTGCCGTCCTCCGACGCCGAGGCGATCACCGTCCCGGCAGGGTTGAACGCCACGCAGGACAGATCGTGCAGATGCCCCTCGAATATGCAGCGCAGACTGTCGTCCAGCGTATTCCACAGCCGGACGTCGCCATCCGTCCCGCCCGACGCCAACAAGCGGCCATTGGGCGCGAAATCGACACAGGTCACCATGCCGCGATGTCCCTTCAACGCGCCGATTTCCGTGCCCTCGCCCATGCCCCACAGCCGCACCGAGCGGTCGAAGCAGGCCGCCGCCAGCACCGATCCGTCCGGGCTGAAGGTCAGACCCTGCAGCGCGCCCGCCTCGGCTGACAGGGCGTAAATGCGCTCCCAGGAGCCGGTGTCGAAGATGCGCACCGTGCCATCGTCGCCCGCCGCCGCGATCAGATCGGCCTGGGGATTGAAAGCCACCGCCAATACCCGCCCGATGAAATTCATCAACGTGCGCACGGGACGCCCGTTCGCCGCTTCCCACAGCCGCACCGTGCCGTCTTCGCTGCCCGACAGCAGCCAGACGCCGCGCGGATCGAATGCCAACGAGGTCACCGGCGCGGTATGCCCTTCCAGATCGAACAAGCGCTCGCCGTTGTCGAACCGTTCCAGCCGGATCGTGCCATCTTTGCCGCCGACCGCCAGCACCGGCTCGGCAGGCGAATGCGCCAGTGAGCGCACCCAGTCCGGGCCGCGCTCCAAGGCCTGGGCCAACTGCCCGGTCGAGGCGTCCCACAGCCGGATCATGTCCTCGTCGCTGGCGGCGATCACGCGCTGGCCGTCGGCGCTCCAGGCCAGCCCGCCCACCGCATCCAGGTGATCCTCGACCGTCTTGATCAGCGTCGCCGACTCCGGCTGGGCGGAATTGAAGTCCCACAGGCGAATGCGCTGATCCCAACTGGCGACGGCGAGGCGCGACCCGCCCGGACTGAACGCCGCCGCGATCACGCCGCCGACGTGGCCCGGCAGCGAGTGGACGAATTCGCCGTCAAACCCGCTCCACAGCACCGCCTCGTCATCCCCTCCGGCAGAGAGGATGGTATAGCCGTTCGGGCCGGGCTGCGGGCAGACGCGCACCAGATCGACGCTGGCGTTATGCCCTTCCATGATGAACAGATCCTCGCCGGTCACGGCGTCCCAAATCCAGGCCGTGCCGTCGGTGCGCGATCCGGCCAGCAGCTCGCCATCGGCGCTGTAGGCGATACTCGTGACCCAGTTGCCATCACCGGTCATCACGCGCAGCGCGGCCCCGGTCTCGGCGTCCCAGGTCCGCACCTTGCCATCCCAGGCCGCCGCGGCCAGCACGCGCCCATCGGGACTCCAGGCCACGCACGAGGCTTCGTTATGCACATCGCGTGCGGGCCAGGTCGTCAGCGAGAGGCGGCGGCGACGGCGGGCGACGTCCCACGCGCGCACCTTGCCATCGGCTCCACACGCGGCCAGCAGGGTGCTGTCCGGGCTGAAGGCCACGCTGTTGACCAGGCCGGAAAAGCCTTCGTAGAAGCTGTGCGGCTCGCCGGTTTTGGTCCAGACGCGCACCGTGCCGTGCTCGGTCCCGGCGGCCAGCAGCGCCCCATCCGGGCTGAAGGCCACGCTCACCAGCGGATTCTCTTCTTCGACCAGCAGGCGCGCGCTGCTCAACGTGGCGTCATACGCCCACAGCCCGACCGTCGATGCGACGATCACGGTCGTGCCGTCCGGCGACCAAGCCAGATCGGCGATCCGCCCGCGCCCTAACAATCGTGATGTTTCCGCCATAGAATTCCGTCCTTCCGCCTGTAGGTAGCACCCGAAAATAGCGTGGTGATCACCCATGCTGCCGGGACGCAAAAAACTCGTCTTGCAGCCGCTTCGCTTCCTGGTCGGCTTTGACCGCCCGTATCGCTTTGACCAGCGCGCGAGCATAGGCCGCCAGCATCCGCTCACCCTTTTCGGCGGTGGCGGGGGTACCGTCGCCGCAGTAATGGGTCGGGTGATCGGCATACCACCAGATGCCGGTATACACGCCCGCCTCGCGCAGCGCCTTCAGCCGTTCGCGCGGCATTCCCTCCCCATCGGATCGCAGGGCCTCGCGGCGCACCAGATCGGGCCGGATCGCCTGGATCATGCTCGTCTCTTTTTCGCCCGCGTGCCCATCGACGGTGGTTTCCCACTGCGCCTTGAGAGCCGCCTCGTCTGCCGGATCAAGAACCGGGTTGAAGACGTAGACTACGTAATCACGCGGCGCAGCCAGTTGAATCTGGCTGAAAAAATGGGCGAGGTGGTAGTTGCCGCCGTGCGCGCTCACCAGGACAATCTTGTGCAGCCCGTTACGCGCGATCTCGCGGCAGAGGTTGTCGAGCAGGCGCAGCATCAGGTCGGGATCGAGAGCAATCGTGCCGGGCACGTGCTGGGCTTCGAGAATTTGGGTGAAGATCAGATCCGGGAAAATCAGCACGGGTTCGACTTCCGCCGCGCGGCGGCAGAGTTCGCGCCCGATGTACGTATCGGTGCCCATCGGCAGATGGTGGGCGTGCCGCTCGATGACGGACAGCGACACCAGGCATACCCCCTGCGCCGCCGCGACCGCCTGTGGAAACTGGTCACTGGTCAGTTCTTCCCAACGCATCGTCTTACCACTCCCCGACTAACTCGATCTCCAGTTCGAGCGTGATCCCGAACTTCTGCTGGACCGTGTCGCGCGCCAGTTCGATCAGCGCCCGGTAGTCTTTGGCCGTGCCCTCGCCAGCGTTGACGATGAAATTGGCATGGACGGGCGAAATCATCACGCCGCCGACGGTCGTCCCTTTCAGGCCGCAGGCTTCGATCAACCGCCCGGCATAGTCGCCCGGCGGATTCTTGAAGATGCTGCCCAGCGAGGCGCCCGGCGGCTGGGTGCGCTTGCGATGGGCGACGAATTCGTCCGCCCTGGCGTTCAGTTCGTCGGGATTGTGGCCGGGATCGAGCACCAATGTCGTGCCCAGCACGAGGTAGCGCCCCCGGTCGCCTTTCAGGATCGACGAGCGGTAATCGTACTGCATCTGGTTGACGCCCCACAGCTCGACGTGCGGGCGGTCGATCAGGCTGTAGATCTCCACCCAGCGCACCGCCGACGCCATGTCGCCGCCGTGCGCGCCCGCGTTGTTGATCACCGCGCCGCCGACCGTGCCCGGCACGTTGACCGCCCATTCCAGCCCGGACAGGCCCTGATTCATGCAGCGGCGCGCCAGCGTGGCCAGCCCGACGCCGCTCTCGGCCTCCACCTGGCCGCGTTCCTCGATCCGCACACCCTTGGCGTGGTTGACGATCACCACGCCGCGAAATCCGGCGTCGGCCACCAGCACGTTCGCGCCGCCGCCCAACACGATCCAGGGCATGGGATGGCGGCAGGCGATCCCCACCGCGTCGGTGAGATCGCCGGTGCTGTTGGCGACCAGCAGCGCCTCCGCCGGGCCGCCCAGCCGGGCCACGGTGTAGCGAGACAGCGGCTCATCGCGCTTCAGGGCCGCCCCAAAACGCTCTTCCAGCGCAAGATAAGGATCGCTCATGAGATTCCTCGCAAATGCTCCAGGAGACGCGCGCCGATCTGCGGCGCATCGCCCGCCGAGAGGATGACCACGACATCGCCCGGCTGCACGCCCGCGATGAGCGCCTGCACGGTCGCGTCGAAGGAGCCAGTATAACGCACGTCGGGATGTCGGATTTTCGCGACCATGCCCGCCGCGTCCAGTCCTGGCGAAGCCGTCTCGCGCACCGAATAAACGTCCGTCACCAACGCATGGTGAGCGTCCGCAAACACGCGCGCGAACTCCGCCGCCAGCGTCCGCATCCGCCCGTAGGTGTGCGGCTGCCACACCGCCCAGAGGTCGTGCAGGCCAGGGCGCTGACGCCACGCGGCCAGCGTCACGCCGATCTCGGTCGGATGGTGCCCGTAATCGCTGACCACCGTCACGCCGCCCGCCTGCCCCATGATCTCGGAGCGCCGCCCCGTGCCCTGGAAGGACACGAGCGCCCGGCGGATCACGTCCAGCGGCACACCCAATTCGGTCGTGACGGCAACTGCCGCCAGCGCATTCAAGACATTGTGCCGCCCTTCCAGGCTCACGTGCAGCGGCTCATCGCCCGGATGCAGGGTGAAACGCATCCCTCCGGCGGGATCGGGTGTCACGTCCGCCGCCTGCCACTCGCCCCCGGTGCCGTAGAAGGCCACGGGCTTGCCCGCGTCGCGGCGTTGCTCGCCTAACCGGCGGGCGTGGGGACTGTCGGCACAGACGACCAGCAGCCCATCGTCCGGCAGCAGGGCGACGAACTGCTCGAACGCCCGGATCACGTCGTCCAGCGTCGGGTAGCAATCCGGGTGATCGTGCTCGACATTGGTGATCACGGCGATCTGCGGGCGCAGGCCGAGAAACATCCGGTCATACTCGTCCGCCTCGATCACGAAGTGATCGCCGCGCCCCACCCCGGCATTCGTGCCGGTGTTGCGCAGCACCCCGCCGATGATGTAGGTGGGGTCCAACCCGGCCTCGGTCAAAATGTGCGCGATCAGGGCGGTCGTGGTGGTTTTGCCGTGCGTCCCGGCCACCGCGATCCCGACCTGCTGCGCCATCAATTCGCCCAGCATCTCGCGCCGCCGCCGCACCGGAATCCCTGCCGCCCGCGCCGCGCTGACTTCGGGATTCGTCTCCGGCACGGCGGACGAGATCA
>CAYRWY010000239.1:0-8897 GCA_964427955.1 uncultured Anaerolineaceae bacterium | reverse complement strand
GCGCAGGAGGGGGTGAACTTCACGGAAGTTTAGATAGTAATGCAAGGATCAGTAAGGTTTGTGAGGCCACCACGGCTTTGTCCCGGCCTCACCCCCCGGCCCCCTCTCCATTCAAAAGCGCAATGGAGAGGGGGAGAAAAACGAGGCTGTGATGCCCCTCTCCATCGTTTTCTGATGGAGAGGGGTGAGGGGTGAGGCCGTTTTTTTCCTTGCAACAGGAGAAGTTGACGCTATTGGGCATATCGCCATACGCCCCTACAAAAAACACCGCTGCCCCCTACCCCACGAGGCGCTGGAGCATCGCGCGCGCGGTGGTGTCGGCCTTGTCGCCGAGCTTATCCGGTGTCGAGCAGTCGGGCACGATGAATTGGCCCGCGACGGTGCATTTCAGGTAATCCACCTCGCGCTCGAAGATGGTCTGGATCACGTCGGCATTATCCTCGATCCCGCTGCCGCAGGTCACCAGCAGCGCCATCCGCCGCCCGGCGATCAACGAGGGGCTGTCGTCCAGCTTCCACTTGACCAGGCAGTAGTGGCGGTCGATGAACGCCTTCATCTGCGCGGAAAAATCCCAGCAGTACAGCGGCGAGGCATAGACGATCAGATCCGACGCCAGCAGGCGGTCGATCAGCTTCAGCGCGTCGTCGTGCTGGCCGCAGCCGGGCCGATCCGGGTGACGCTGGCAGCCGTCGCAGCCGACACAGCCTTTGATCTTGTAATCCACGACGTTGATGCGCTCGACGCGGTGCGGCGCCGGGACAAGGCTCTCGAAACGCTTCAGTACCGCCGCGGTGTTGCCAAATTTGCGCGGACTGCCGAGCACGGTGGTGATCTTCATGGGCACGCTCCTTTTTCACTCCATTCTACGCAGGGAACGTGCCCCTGGTTGCGCGGCACATGCTAGCGCGGCAGCCGGACCTCGCACGTACCCGTCCCGGCGGGACAGGTCGCCAGCAGCGTCGAACCCTGGTAGACCTTGAACTCGTTGTTGAGCCAAAACAGGTCGGCGGGCGCGACGGTGAGATAGCTCAGCAGGTAGGAACACACGCTCTGCGTCGGCGGATCGCTGGCCTCGAACCAGGACCAGATCTGCATACAGCCGTGCGGCGGATACTTGTCCAGCGCGACCGGCGAGACCTTCGTCCAGCGCGTCGCGGGCAGCGTTTTGCCACCGCCGGACAGCGCCAGGGTGCTCAGATCCAGCCGGACGTCGGTGCCGTTGTAGATGGTCAGCGAGCGGCTGTCGTACAGGATCAGCACATCGGGCAGGGATGCCGGGGTCGCCGTGGCGGGCGGAGTAGCGGTCGCTTGAGCCGGGAGCGGCGTCGGCGAGGGTACGGACGTGAAAGCCGGGGTGACGCTGGGCGGCGGAGTCGGCGAAGGGACCGTCGTGAAGACCGGCGTGGCGCTGGGTGCGGGCGTTGGCGTCGCCGTGCTGGCCAGGGCCACCGTGGTGCCTTCGAACAGCGCCAGCGTCGCCGGCAGAATGACCAGATCGTGCTGCAAATCCACGTCGCGCGTGAGCTGGCGCGTGCCATCGTCGAACACGACCGACACGTGATCGCCGGTATGCGCCGGGATGGCGAGCGTGCTCCGCCAGGGCATGGTGTCGGTCAGCGGCTGTCCGGCCTCATCCAGCAGGCGGATGGTCCTGGCCTGCCGCAGCCAATCGCCCGTGCCGCGCGCGTAATTTTCGTTGGTGAGGTACAGCAGGTTGGCGGTCGGGTCCACCACGACGGGCAGCTCGTTCGGACGCGCGCCAAAGGTGACCATGAACAGGTAGCCCGCCTGGTAGGGTTCGGCCCAGACGCCGATCTCACGGTAGACGGCATTCAGCATCGCCCGGTTGTGAATGGACGAGTTTATCCAGAAATTCATAGCGTAGGTGACGCTGCCCACGGCGGCATTCTGCCCGATCACGATCTGCACGTCCGAGCCGTAGGTGTTCCAGTTGTAGGGCGAACGCAGCGCCTGTTCGCGCGGGGTCCGGCCCTGGGCATCGTGGTGAATCGCGTCGCCGTCGGGAATGTCCGGCAGGGACAGAATGTAGCGGGCCTGGTCGCGCGACATCGCTTCGAGGCGCGCATTGGGAACCAGGGGAGTGAGGTTCTGCGACAGGCGGTACTCGTTGATCCGGGCGATCACTTGTAGCGCCACCGGTTGAGGTTGATCCTGGGCGCGCGCCGGTAGACCGCCCCAGAGGCCGAGCATGACGACCAAACCGAGCACACCACGAACCCAATGCAGCCGAGGCATAGGCCAGCCTTTCCTGATCCGCCTGTGACAGGCGACGGACGAGACTCCAACCTCAACGCGCATAGTCGATTGTACAGGCGCAGCGGGAAGGATGACCACCCGGCGCAGGTGGTCCTCCCGACACGCGATAGATCAACCGCCCATCACTTTGGGCAGATTCTCGTCGAACGGCGGCAGGATGATGCCGACTTCGGTGATCAGCCCGGCCAGGTACTTTTGCGGCGTGACGTCGAAGGCCGGATTGCGCACGCGGTAGGTGTCCGGCACGATCTCCAGGCCGTAGGGGGCGCGCACTTCCGCGGGATCGCGCTCCTCAATCGGGATGGCGTCGCCGGTGGGCATCTTCAGATCGACGGTCGAGAGCGGAAAGACCGAATAGCACGGGACATGATTCTCGCGCGCCAGCACGGCGATCTGGTAGGAGCCGACCTTGTTGACCACGTCGCCATTCGCCGCGACGCGATCCGCGCCGAACAGCACGTAATTGACCTCGCCGCGCCGCAGATAATAGCCGGCGGCGGTATCGGGGATGATCTCGTAGGGGATGCCCAACTGCTCGCACTCCCAGGCGCTCAAGCGCGCGCCTTGCAACCGTGGGCGCGTCTCGTCCAGCAGCACGTGGATTTTCTTCCCCTGCTCGTGCGCCAGCCGGATCACACCCAGCGCCGTGCCATAATCGACGGTCGCCAGCATCCCGGTATTGCAGTGGTGCAGGATGGTGTCGCCATCTTTGAGCAGCGCCGCGCCGTTGGCGGAGATCTTCTTGTTCGTCTCCACGTCCTGATCGGCCAGCTTTTGCGCCTCGGCCAGCAGCGCCGCCCGGATGTCGTCCGCACGGTCGTGGGCTTCGTCCCGCGCGATCACCAGCATGTGATCGACCGCCCAGGCCAGGTTGACCGCCGTCGGGCGTGCTTTCTTCAGGATCAGGGCGGCGACTTCGAGGAATTCCAGCAGGCTGCCCACGTCCAGCGCGGGGCACTGCCGCGCCGCCAGCGCCATCCCATAAGCGGCGGACACGCCAATCGCCGGAGCGCCGCGCACCACCATCTCGGTGATCCCCTGGGCCACGTCGCGATAGTCGTCATACTCCACATACGCGAGCTGCCAGGGAATCTGGCGTTGATCGACCATCCGCACGCGCTGATTCGAAGTCCATTCCACGCTGCGCATCTTTTCTTGTCCTCAACATGAACATTTTACAATTTTCACGCGACTGAGTTTAGTCGGTTCGGGGAGGACCGTCAAACGGTGGTTTCAGGGGGTTTCCAGGCCGTGCTGTTCCATCAAAATCGCGTCGGACAGCAGATCGGCGGTGGGACCGTCGGCCACGACGCGCCCGCCGTCCAGCACGATCATGCGCGAGCAGAGGTCGCGCACCAGCCGCATGTCGTGCGTGCTGATCAGCATGGTCTGCTGCGCCAGCCCGGCCAGCAGCCGGATCAGACTGCGGCGCGCGCGGGGGTCCAGCCCGGCGCTGGGTTCGTCCAACACCAGGATCTGCGGGTCCATGCTCAACACGGTGGCAATGGCGATGCGCTTCTTCTCGCCCACGCTCAGGTGATGGCTGAGCCGGTCGGCGTAGTCGGCCATGCCCACCGCGGCCAGCGCGTGCGCCACCCGTTCGCGCACCTCGGCTTCGGGCAGACCCATGTGCAGCGGGCCGAAGGCGACATCCTGGTGTACACGCGGGGAAAAAAGCTGATCGTCGGGATTCTGGAAGACCAGCCCCAGCCAGGCGCGAATCTGGCCGAGCGTCCGGTCGGTCAGTTCCAGGCCGCCGATCTCGATCCGCCCGTGCGGGCTGCGCAGGATGCCGTTCAGGTGCAGCATCAGCGTGGACTTTCCGGCCCCGTTCGGACCGACCAGCGCCACTTTTTCGTTCGGCGCGACGATCAGCGACACGTCGTCCAGCGCCCGCCGCCCGTCCGGATAGGTGTAACATAAGTTTTCGACGTGAATGGTGTGATGGCTCACGCTTCGGCAACCTGTCGCAGCAGCCAGGATCGGGCCTCGTCGCCTTCCAGCCGGATCGGATGATCGGCAGTGCCGACGTCGATCCATTCCTTGAGCACGGCGGTTTCCAGCCCTTTTGCGCCGTGCAGATCGACGCCGGTCAGGCGACAGCGCCCCAGGTCGGCACGATCCAGGTTGGCGGCGCGCAGCAGCGCCCCTTCCAGGTTGGCGCCGTTCAGAAACGCCTGCCCCAGGTCCGTCCCGGTCAGGTCCGCCCCGCGCAGGTTGGCCTCGTAAAACGACGCTTTGAACGCGCTGGCCCGGCTCAGCGCACAGCCCGCCAGACTGGCGTGGCTGAAATCGGCCTGCGCCAGGAAGGCTTCACTCAGATCGCAGTCCGTGAAAGAGGTCGAGTCGAACTTGGCCCCGAAACAGTCGGCGTTTTTCAGGCGGCAGTGGTCCAGGTGTGTCCCGGACAGGTTGGCGTGGGATAGATCTCGGCCCGACAGATCCATCTCCGACAGGTCGGTCTCGGTCAATTCCAGTTTCCGGCCCGATTTTCCGCGGGTCTTGCCCCAGGCCCGGTGCGCCTGCAAATGCACGGCCAGTTCATCCTCGGTCAGCTTGTTCATTGGTTCACCCCCCAAGCAACGACGCCAACTCGATAATTATAAGCACGATCACCGGAATTGCACCTTGCGCCACGTCGATCCATGTCAGCGGCGGCGGATCGAGGGCGCGGAGCTGCCCGGCATAGCCGCGCGACAGCATGGCGGCGTACACGCGCTCGCTGCGCTCGTAGCTGCGCAGAAACAGGTTCCCGATCATGCCGCCCGCGATGCGCGCCCGCCAGATCAGGCTGCCACCGGACCGTTGGCCGGACACCGATCCGCTGCGCGAGGCCCGTGCCCGGATCAGCCGCTCGGCTTCGTCGCGCAGGGTGAACAGGTAGCGGTACATGAACGAGATGATCGCGATCAGGGTGCCCGGCACGTGCAGGCGGCTGAGCGCCCACAGCAGATCGGTGAACGGCGTGGTCATGGCCAGCACCAGCGCGACCTGGACCGCCAGCCAGCTTTTCGCCAGCACGGCGGCAAAACGCCATGCCCCCGCCGTGGTGATCGTCACGCCCGCCAGGCTGACCAGCGGATCGCCGGGCGTGGTGAACAGCAGCGTCACCGCCGCCAGCGCGAAGGGCAGCGCCAGGCTGGCCTGACGAGCCACCCGCCCTACCCCCAACCGCCCGGCGGCGATCACCAGACCGATCACGCCCCACAGCAGCGGGTATGCCCATCCGGCGTGCACGGGCGTGAGCGTGATCCCGGCGATCAGGATCAGCGCGACGACGACCTTGACGCGCGGGTCCAGGCGGTGGAGGCGGCTGTCGCCGTCCTGGTAGCGTTCGTGCAGCATCGTTTGCATAAGGGAAATTTACCACAGAGGACACAGAGAGCACAGAGAAAAACTTGAGAAAAGCATTGGTATTATACCCTTGTTCTTCTCTGCTTTTCCTCAGTGTCCTCTGTGCTCTCTGTGGTGCAAGCTTTTTGCTCTTACATCTTCTGCGGCTGGCGAGAGGTGCGGCTGGCGAGGCGCGCGACGCCGTAGCCCACGCCCGCCACGATCACCACGCCGATCACCCCGGCGAGGATCGTCGTCGCCGCTTCGTCATCGACGCCCGGCACGGTGTAGTCCGGCAGAAGCTCGTACACGGCCTCTTCGGCTTTGGCCGTGAAGCCTTTGTCCTCGGCCACCCGCTCCAACCCGTCCGGGTGCGAGCTAGCCAACGGCGACGCCAGCGCGACCACCAGCGCGATCAGCAGTCCCACCGCGATCCACGCCGATCCGCGCGCCGGGGCCTGCGCGCTGCCCGCGATCAGGTCCGGGCGGCTCTGCTGGACGAACGCCAGCGCCCCCACCGTGATCAGCGCCTCGCCGATCCCGATCAAGGCGTGCACGACCACCATCGCGGGCAGGGCGACGTCCAACGCGGAGGTGTTGGAAATAGCGAGTTCGAGCGCGGTCGCGATGGCCCCTGTTTCGACGGCAGCCCAGGCGCCGACCGCTACCGCGATCCATTCGCCGCGCGGCACGCTACCCAGCGCCCGCCGCAGCCAGCGATAGAGGGTGTAGCCGACGAACGTGGACAGGATGCCCATGTTGAACACGTTGAAGCCCATCGCCAGCAGGCCGCCATCCTGGAACAGCAGGCCCTGCACGACGATCACGCTGGTCATGACCAGCAGCGCCGCCCACGGCCCGATCAGGATTGCGACCAGCATCCCGCCCAGCAAATGGCCGGAGGTGCCGCCCGCGACGGGGAAGTTGATCATCTGCGCGGCGAAGACGAACGCGGCCAGGATGCCCATCAACGGGATCTGCCGCTCGCCCAGTGCGTCCCGCGTCTGCCGCAGCGCCAGCCCGACCATCCCGATCAGGATCACCCAGCCGACCGCCGCCACCGGCACGGACAAAAAACCATCAGGAATATGCATTGCCAGAAAGATATGGTAAGTCATTGTGAGATCTCCTCGTATCAAAGCGCCTCCCCATCGTACCGCAAAAAATCCTTGTTGTAAAATTTTACATCTGTAAATAAAACCAAATAACGGTGCCATAAAAAAGGACGTGCTGCCCCCAGCACGTCCCATGAACCAGTTATCGGACCAAAAGGCCCTTCAGACAGTTCAATATTCGAGTTTGGACTCCGCGGTCAGACGCTTGCGGAAGATCCAATAGCTCCAGCCCTGGTACAGCAGCACAATCGGGACGAACACGAAGGCGACGACCGTCATCAGTTCGAGCGTCTTTTTGCTGGCCGCCGCGTTGTGTACGGTCAGGTTGTAGGCTTCCTTCGTGCTGGAGACCATGACGTTGGGATGCAGGAACCAGAAAAACGTCGCCACCGACAGCAGAATCGTCGCGCCCATCAGGACGAACGCCCAACCAAACTGCTTCTCGCGCAGGAAGTATCCCACGGACAGCAGCGCCGCCGCCGAAGCGATGGGCATGACGCCGGGATTCACGCCGATTTTGGTGAAGATGTCGATGTAGGCATAGTTGGCGACGGCCAACACGGCGGCGACGACGACCACCACCGGGAAGAGGCGCTGCGCGAAGGCTTCCGCCCGCGCGCGGATGGTGCCTTCAGTCTTCAGGCTGAGGTAGATCGTGCCGTGCAGCAGGAAGACGACGAAGCCCGCCACGCCGCAGATCAGCGTGTAGGGATTGAGCAGGCTGAAGAAATTGCCGGTGAAGTGCATCGTAGCGTTGATCGGCGTGCCTTTGACCAGGTTGCCGAAGGCCACGCCCCACAGCAGCGCCGGGATCGCGCTGCCGAAGAAGATCGACCAGTCCCAGAACATCCGCCAGCGGGGATTATCGTCTTTGCTGCGGAACTCGAAGGCCACGCCGCGCAGGATCAGCGCCACCAGGATCACGACCAGCGCCAGGTAAAAGCCGCTGAACAGGGTGGCATACCACTGCGGGAATGCGGCGAAGATCGCGCCGCCCGCCGTGATCATCCAGACCTCGTTGCCGTCCCAGACCGGGCCGATGGTATTGATGATGGTGCGGCGCTCGCGATCATCCTTGCCCAGGAAGGGCAGCAGAATGCCGACGCCGTAATCGAAGCCTTCCAGGAAGAAAAACCCGGTGAACAAGACCATAATCAGTGCAAACCACAGATCGTGCAGTTCCATTGTTATCTCCCCTCGGCCAGATCTTCCACCGGGCCGCGCTTGCTGAACTTCGCCAGTAAATACACATCAGCACCCATCAACGCGCCGTACAGCAGGGTGAAGATCACCAGCGACAGCGCCACCATCGCGGCGGAGACGTTGGGCGAGATCGCGTCCTCGGTACGCTGCAAGCCGAACACGATCCAGGGTTGGCGGCCCATTTCGGTCATGATCCAGCCCGCGCTATTGGCCAGGTAAGGCAGCGCCATCGCCCACGGCAGCACTTTCAAGAAACGACGGTTGGCGACCAGCCTGTTCCGGTAGACCAGGTACAACCCGAATCCGGCCAGCGCCAGCACCAGGAAGCCGGACCCCACCATCGCGCGGAAAGCCCAGTAGATCACGGCGACCGGCGGGCGATAATCCGCGTCCGGGCCGTAACGGTCGGCGTACTGCGCGGCGTACTGTGCCTGCAAGTCGTCGATACCCTTGACTTCGCCGTCCAGCTTGTTGTAAGCGAGCAGGCTCAGGGCTTTGGGGATGCGGATCGCGAATTCTTCCTTGCGCTGATCCAGGTCGCCAATCGTGAGCAGCGAGAACGACGCCGGATCTTCGGACTTGAACAGCCCTTCGGCGGCGGCCATCTTCATCGGCTGCGTCTCGACCATGTGCTGCGCCTGGGAATGACCCACCAGGATCACCAGGCCCACGCCGATGATGCCGTACACGGTGGCGATCCCCGCCGAGCGGCGGAAGAATTCGTGGTGTTCGGATTTGCGCAGCAGGTGCCACGCGCTGATCCCCAGCACGAAGAAGGCGGCGGTGGTGAGGCCCGAGGCGAAGACGTGCGGGAACTGGACCTGGACGTTGGGGTTGGTGATGACGTCGCCAAAATTCTTCATGACGACCTTGCTCATCAGGCCGTCCGCGCCCAGGACCGGATCGTAGCCGACCGGCTGCTGCATGAACGAGTTGGCGATCAGAATCCACAGGGCGGAGATGTTCGAG
>CAYRWY010000238.1:4768-9010 GCA_964427955.1 uncultured Anaerolineaceae bacterium | reverse complement strand
TTGCCGGTCTGGCGGTCGCCGATGATCAGCTCGCGCTGGCCGCGCCCGATCGGGATCATGGCGTCGATGGCGCGGATACCGGTCTGGACCGGGCGGTACACGTTGCGGCGCTCGATCACGCCGGGCGCGATGCGCTCGATGGGCAGGTATTTGCTGGCATTGATCGGCCCGCGGCCATCGATGGGCGTGCCGAGCACGTCCACGACGCGCCCGACCAGCGCATCCCCGACCGGGACGGAGACGATCCGGCCCGTGCCGCGCACTTCGTCGCCCTCGCGGATGTCGGTGTATTCGCCCATGATGATCACGCCGACGTTGTTCTCTTCGAGGTTGAAGGCGACGCCCATCACACCGTTCTCGAACTGGACCAGTTCTTGCGAGCGCACTCGCTCCAGGCCCACGACGCGAGCGATACCGTCGCCGACCTCGTCCACGTACCCGACATCGACCGCTTTGATCTCGCGCTCAAAGCCTTTAATCTGCTCTAAAAGTCCCTGCGTTATGTTTTTGGTCACATCCGCCATCTAGTTCTGTTCTCCTCGCAGACTGGAACAACGCCTCGCCTTTTTGTTAAATATATTACAAGTAGGCGAATTTTCAAAATGAATATGATACTTTTAGGGGCCTATTCTCCCTCTTCTTCGCCATTATTGCTATTGTCAGGATGCCGCCCGGCCAGCCGCGAGACTTTGCGACCGCCGCCCAGGCCGACGCTGCGCTGGTAGGCCGCCCAGATCGCGCGCGAGACGACGGTGCGCAGGCCACCTTTTTCGAGCTGGTAGATCGCTTCGGCGGACGTGCCGCCGGGACTCGTCACCTGGTTGCGCAGGACGGCGGGATGTTCGCCGGACGCTGCCGCGTATTCGACCGAGCCGCGCATGGTCTGGATCACCAGCTTCTCGGCGATGTGGCGCGAAAAGCCCATGTGTACGCCCGCGTCGATCATCGCTTCCATGAACATAAAGATGTAGGCCGGGCCGGTGCCGCTGAGCGCCGTCGCCATGTCGAGATAATCCTCGTCCTTGACGAAAATCTCTTCGCCCAACGCCTTGAGCAGCACACGCGCCTGCTCGCGCTGGGCGTCGGGGACTTCGGGCGTCGCCGTCCAGACGCTGATCCCTTGGCCGATACGGGCCGGGGTGTTGGGCATGACGCGCACCACGCACGAATTCGCCAGCCCATCCGCGATCTTGCGGATCGGCGCCCCGGCGACGATGCTGACCACCAGCGAACAGGTCCGCGCGCCACCGCGCACTTCGGGCAGCACCTCGTCCAAGACCTGGGGCTTGACCGACAGGACCAGGATATTCGCTTTCGTCGCGGCGTCCAGGTTGTTGGCAGTCATGTGTATCCCATAGCGGCTGGCGAGTTCTTCCAGGCGCTCGGGCCGGGGATCGGCGGCGATGATCTGGGATGGCGTAAGCATCTGCTGGGCAAGCAGCCCTTGAATCATGGCTTCGCCCATGATCCCACTGCCAATGAAAGCGATGGTTTGGTCCGTGAACATAATTTTCCTCGTCAGGTGAGCGCCCCACAAGCGTCTATTGCTGCGCAATTCATCTGATGTTAGCGTAAAAGCAGCGTTTCAGCATAGAGAGAATACCCAAATCATGGCGTATCGTAAACTCACTCGTATCGTATTGACCTGGGGTCCGGTGATCAGCCTGATGGTGCTGATCTTCTTCGCCTCGTCCCAACCCAAAGTGGGGCGGCCCGCCGGGACGACGGGCGTCTATTTCTCCGGCGCCATCCCGGTCTTCGCGGGCGGCTGGGAAACACTCATCAAAAAAGGAGCGCACGTCCTGAGCTATGGACTGCTGGCGGTGCTGCTGCTGCGCGCTTTGCGGATGAGCGGCAAGCCGCCGCACGATGCGCTGGCGATGGCGCTGTTGATCACCTTGAGCTTTGCCATCACCGACGAGCTGCACCAAAGTTTTGTCGCGGGGCGATCCTCGTCCGTACGGGACATCGGCCTGGACTATCTCGGCGCGACCACCGCCGCGCTGCTCGCGCTCCAGGCCGCGGCGTGCCGGAAATTCCTGGCACGGCGCATGATCGCGCGGTAGAGGCGGGTCCTGGCACCCGCCCCTGGTACGAGGTTAACCGGGATCGAGGTAGTAGGTCATACGCTGAAGGTGCACCGCCGGATCGATATACTGCACGCGCACGCCCGGCGGCACCGCCAGCGTGATCGGCGCGTAGTTCAGCAGCCCGCGCACTCCGGCCTGGATGAGCTGGTTGGACACCGCCTGGGCCTGGTCGGCGGGAACCGCCACCATCGCCACCTTGATCTTCAAGCGCTGAATCTCGTCGTCGATCCGGTCCATCGGCTGAACCGTCAGGCCGCCGATCTGTTCGCCGATCTTGGAGGGATCGGCATCGAACAGCGCCGCAATGCGGAAGCCGCGCGCCTGGAACCCGCGGTAGTTCGCGATAGCATGGCCCAGGTCACCGACCCCGACCACCGCTACCACCCACTCGCGGTCCACCTTGAGAATGCGCCGAATCTGGTCGTACAGATAATCAATATTGTAGCCGGTGCCCTGCTTGCCAAACTCGCCAAAATGGGACAGATCCTTGCGAATCTGGGCCGAACTGATCCCCAGGCGTTCGGCCAATTCATGCGAAGAGGTAAATTCTTTATCTTCTTGAATCATACGATTCAAGGCACGCAAATAAATCGGCAACCGCCCGATCACAATGTCCGGTATACTACCTGGAACGCTACTCATCCGGCTGCCTGCCTCCTTGTCTTAGTCAAACTGCCTCAATTCGTGTGTGAATAGTAGTACAATCCTATCATCATTCGAATTGAAAAACAATATATTAATGAGAAAAAAGCCAACACGGGGGCGGGGCAATTTGTGTTATGATCTAACGTGGCGGAGAGGGACTGCAAAACCAGTTTCTCCCTTCTGGGAATGGCCGGGGATGGGATGGCTTTTGAATGGAATGACACCCCATGAGCAAACTGACTCGCCGTGACTTTTTGGGCCTGGCCGGGATGACCGCCGTCGCCGGGGGCATCACCTGTATCGGGGGCGTGGTGGGCTACCTCGCGCTCGATCAGTTCGACTCCTCGTCCGCCCCTGGGGTCACCCCTACCCTGGCGAACCGCCCGGCGCGGCTCAAGCAGATCGAGCGCCCGGTCATCACGACGCGCGCCGAGTGGGGCGCCCGTGAGCCGGATCACAGCGCCGCCAACGAATCGGGCTTCTATGATCTCAGCCATCCGGAAGGGTGGCGCGAATACGAGGGCGATCTGCGCGACATCTACCGCACGGTGGTCGTGCACCATTCCGTCATCTACGAAACCGACGATCCGGCCACCATGCGCGAAATCCAGGATCAGCACATGGACATGCGCGGCTGGGCCGACGTGGGCTACCATTTCGGCGTCGGCAAAACGGGTCAAGTCTTCGAAGGGCGCGATCTCAAGGTGCGGGGCACGCACGTCGAGCACTTCAATACCGGCAGCGTGGGGGTGGTGTTTTTCGGCGATTTCGACGTGGAACTGCCGCCCCCTGAGCAGATCGAGCAGGGCCGCCGCCTGATCGACTGGCTGGCGCTGCGGCTGACGCTGACGCACCTGGCCGGGCACCGCGAATTCAACGATTTCACCGATTGTCCGGGGAATACCATGCTGGGCTACCTGGACGCGCTGGCGGCCTCCGCCGGGCTGGTGCGCGGCACGGGCGGCTACGAAGCCCCGCCGGAGCAGTTGATTACGCCGACGCCCACGCCGTAACCTCGTCTATCTCCGTTTGTTTTTGCGCGCCGCCGCCTCGATCTCGCGCAGGTGCTTCTGAATATGGCCGCAAACGATGTCGAGATGTTCTTCGGGCGTATAATCCCTTGAGCCTCTTGTGTATGGAATCAAAGTCAGCCTGGGATTCAGGATATTGTTCTGAATAACGCCTTGCGCCGCTTCCAATCTCGCGACGACCATTTCCAGGGGATGCTGCCTCATCTCGTCTACGCCACCTTGATTCAGATCGCGCAATCTTCCTTTCAAAGGGGTGGGGTTGCGTTCATGGACGAGGTCATCGACATTTCGGGCAAAACTCTCATGCCAAAACGTGATGTGGCCGAGAACATCTTGGGCCGTCCAGCCTTCATAGATCTCAAGCGCCGCCGTGTCCTGACAAACGCGCAGAAACTCCGCGACCGTTTCCGTCAGGCGTTTGAGCAGAACTTCACTCGTCTCCACCGTCTTCCCCTTTTTCCGCGCCAAGTGATGCT
>CAYRWY010000238.1:0-4668 GCA_964427955.1 uncultured Anaerolineaceae bacterium | reverse complement strand
AGCATCGCCAAGTGCAAATAAAAACGCCCCGAAGGGCGTTTTAGTGTCCGAGCCACTGCCGCCTACCCCGGTACCAGACGAACAGGGCCGTCAGGCCGACCAGGCTGAAGGCGACCAGGGCAAACACGCCAGCCGACGGCTCGCCGTCGCCGGGCAGGTCTTCGCCGGGCGGATAGCCGGTGGCAGGTAAGCCGGTCGCGACGAAAATCTGCGCAGCGGCGTTTTTCGAGACCGGTCCCTGGGGGCCGGAGGCTTCGAGCACGGCCTGGTTGACCAGCACGGCATTGGCCGGGCTGCGCAGCACGGTCGTCACGACGGAGACTTGAGCGGTTTCGCCGGGATTCAAGACCGGGAGGCTGTAGACCACTGTCTGCTCGCTGACAGCAGCCTGCCCTTGCAGAGTCTGAACACGGTCGATGCGCAGCACATCGCTGAACACATCCGTAATGACCAGATCCGTCCCCGCCGCCGCCCCGGCATTCGAGATCGTGACGACCCAGGTGACCTGCTCGCCCGGCAGGCCCAAGGCCCCCGGAGCCAGCACGCCCGCCAGGCTGACAATCGGGTCAAACTGCGCAGGCTGCGCAGCCTCGACCGGATGAGACCCGGGCCAGGCGATCACGATCAGGATCGTCAGGAGATACACCCACACCAGAAGTAGCTTCGATTTCATCTCCCCCTCTATCGGAGATTGCGGCCAATTGGACAGGTTATTTTGCATTATAGCGGTGTATTGTCAATCTGTAAAAAAGTACGGCGCGGGCACATCCTGGTTGCGAACCGCGTCCACACGGAGATTTGCACCGCCTGCCCCAGCCTGCTACCATACATCCAACGCGCCGCCTCCTGCCAGACGACAAGAGCAACCCAGATGGACGACACAGGTTCGAATACACCGTTCAATACCACCTTCCAGGGCGTCAACACCAGCATCATCGAGGGGTTGGGCCAACTGGCCAGCTATTTCGGCTTCACCAAGGTGATGGGCCAGCTCTTTGGAGTCCTGATGTTGAGTCCCGATCCCCTGAGCCTCGACGATCTGATGGACCGGCTGGGGATCTCGAAGGCGAGCGTCAGCACCAACATGCGCACTCTGGAACATATGGGCATCGTGCGGGAGGTGTGGGTCAAGGATGACCGGCGCAAATATTACCGGGCCGAGGGCGATTTCTGGCGCATCCTGACCAACATCCTCAGCAACCGGGAACTACGCGACGTCAACCAGGCGCTGCGCGTGCTGGAAGACAACGCCGGGGAACTGTTGAAAGCCAGCCAGGAAATGGGCGAGGAAGAGCGCAAGCTGGCCGAGTTCTACATCGAGCGGCTGAACACGCTTCAGGAATTCTTCCGGCTGGCGCAACTGCTGCTGATGTCGATCATCCAGCACGCCCAAAGTCAGGCCGAATAACGCGTTGGCAGCGTCAAAAACACTCTGTTATAATTCTTTTAGAAAGTTCTGAAAGACACAAACGCACCGCAGCCAACCCGGAAAACTAGTTTCTGTTACGTGAGGACGCATGGCGATTGACCACTCCCTTCAAGCTGTAGAGCAGCTCCTGACCTCCATCACCGCCAGTGCCATCCCCTTGCTAACCGACACCAGCCACCACATCCTGTCGGCGGGCGGAAAGCGCCTGCGTCCGCGTCTGGTCCTGCTGGCGTACGAAGCAGTCGGAGGCACTGCGCCGGATTACGTGGTTCCGTTGGCCGCCGCCGTCGAAATCATCCATACCGCTACGCTGGTCCATGACGACATCAACGATCATGGGACTCTGCGCCGAGGCCGCGAAACCGTCAATTCGCGCTGGGGCGGGACGTTTGCCCTGCTGACCGGCGACTACATGTTTACCAAGACCTACGAGATCATGGCCCCCTACCCCGGCACGCTGAATGCCATCCTGGCCAAAGCCGCGATCCAGCTCGTCGAAGGCGAAACGCTGCAAATCCAGGCGGCGCGGCAGGGCACGCTCGACCGCGATACCTATATGGAGATCATCGCGCGCAAGACCGCGGCGCTGTTCGTGGCCTGCACCGAGCTGGGCGCGCGGGCCGCCAATGCGCCGGACGCCTGGATCACGGCGCTGAGCCAGTACGCTTATTACCTGGGGCTGGCCTTCCAGATCACCGACGACGTGCTGGACCTGATCGCCGATCCTGAGCAGTTGGGCAAAAACGCCGGGGTGGATCTCGCGCAGGGACGCGGGATCGCCGCCGTCGCCGACAACGGCAAGCATACGCCCGGCGCCGCGCCGACTGCCCTGGCCGAACCGCCGGATACCGCGCCCGGCCCGCTGGACGCCGCGGTGTTCGACGACTACTCGCTGGGTTTCGCGGTCCAGAAGGGACGCGAGAAAGCCCACGAGATGGCCGACCTGGCGTTGGCGCACCTGGAGGCACTGCCCGAGTCGGCGGCGCGGGATGAGCTGCGCGCGTTAGCCCGGCAGGTGATCGAGCGCGACCACTAAGAGCAGCGCACCACAGAGGACACCGAGAGCACAGAGGAAGAACAGAGAAGAACGGGAAAACCATAGAAACAAAACTCTAATTTTTCTCGGCGTTCTCCGCGTGCTCTGCGTTGTGGATTGACGCACCCCCTGGCGCGCGCTACACTTCCCCGTTATGACCTACGATGAAGCAAAAATCCACGTACACAGCGGCAAAGGTGGCGACGGACTGATCACCTTTCGCCGAGAAAAATTTGTGCCGCGCGGCGGTCCGAGCGGCGGCGATGGCGGCAAGGGCGGCGATGTCTATCTCGTCGTCAAGCCGACTCTCAACACCTTGATCGCGTTCACCCGCCAGCGCAATTTTCAGGCCAGCAGCGGCGAGCCGGGCGGATCGAGCAACAGAACCGGGCGCAGCGGCGACGATCTGCTGGTCGATGTCCCCCCCGGCACCATCGTCCGCCATGCCACCACCGGCGAACTGATCGCCGATCTCACCCAGCCGGGCCAACGCGTGTGTGTGGCCAAAGGCGGGCGCGGCGGGCGCGGGAATGCGCGCTTTGCCTCTTCCACCAACCAGGCGCCGCGTATCGCCGAAAAAGGCGAGCCGGGCGAGGACGTGCAGTTGGCGCTCGAACTGCGGCTGCTGGCCGACATCGGGATCGTCGGCGTGCCGAACGCGGGGAAATCGACGCTGCTGTCGGTGATCAGCAACGCCCGGCCCAAGATCGCCCCCTACCCGTTCACCACGTTGGAACCCAATCTCGGCGTGGTGGTGCTGGACGACCGCGACCTGGTCGTGGCGGACATTCCAGGGCTGGTCGAAGGGGCGCACCTGGGGGCGGGATTGGGGCATGACTTTCTGCGCCACATCCAGCGCACCCGCGTACTGATTCACATGCTCGACGGCGACGCCGAAGACCCGCTGGCCGACTTCCACCAGATCAACACCGAACTGGCGCTGTTCGACGACAAGCTCGGCCAAAAGCCGCAGGTAGTCGTCTTCAACAAAATGGACCTGCCCCACGCTCAAGAACGCTGGCCGGAGATCCAACAGGCGCTCAAAAAACTGGGCCATGAGGCGTTGTCCATGTCGGCGGCGACCCACCAGGGCACGCGCGAGGCGCTCAACCTTGCCATCGAGCAGTTGGACCAACTGCCGCCGCTCGAAGCTGCCGAAGAACTGCCGGTCTACCAGTTGGACGAGAATCCGCTGGCCTTCACCATCACCCGGATCAACGAAGGGGAATACCGCGTGGCGGGCAAGCGCATCGAGCGCGCCGTCGCCATGACCTATTGGGATTACGACCAGGCCGTGACTCGCTTCCAGCGCATCCTGGAGACGATGGGCATCACGGCGGCGCTGGAAGAACAGGGCATCCGACCCGGCGACACGGTCTATATCGGGGATATGGAACTGGAGTGGGGCGACTGAAATGCCGGAACGCCTTGTGCCCAAACGCCTGGGCATCTACGGGGGAACGTTCGATCCGCCGCATCTCGGCCACTTGATCCTGGCCGAGACCGCCGCGGACAGCCTGGGCCTCACGCAAGTGCTGTTCGTCCCGGCAGCCGATCCGCCGCACAAGAATGAAAGCGACCTTCGCGCGGCGGCGGTCCACCGGGCGGCGATGGTCGAAGGCGCCATCGAGGGCAACCCGCGCTTCGCCCTGTCTCGCGTCGATCTGGACCGCCCCGGCCCGCATTACACCGTCGATATGCTGCGCCTGCTGCACGAGGAACATCCCGGCGCAGAGCTTGTGTTTTTGATCGGAGCGGACTCGCTGCGCACGCTGCCGCAGTGGTCGCGCCCGCTGGAACTGATCACCCTGGCTACGTTGGGAGTCATGCGCCGACCGGGGGTGGAGCCGGACTTGACTGCGCTCGAACGGGTGATCCCCGGCCTGAGCTGGCGCGTGCAGTGGATCGACGCGCCGCTGATCGACATCGCCGCCAGCGACATCGCCCGGCGGCTGAAGACCGGCTACAGCGTGCGGTACCAGCTTCCGAACGTCGTACGTGACTACATTGACGCGCATGGGCTGTATAGGAAATGATCTCATGAAACGAGTAATCTGCTCCTCCTGGGTGCGGCTGGCCGCGCCCGCGCTCCTGCTCGCCGCCGTCACCGGCCTGGGACTGTGGATCACCGGAACCGGCGAAGCGTTCCAGGGCGTGGAGACTGCCACGCCCACGCAGGCCGCGCCGACGCTGGTGCCGCCTA
>CAYRWY010000237.1:0-9014 GCA_964427955.1 uncultured Anaerolineaceae bacterium | reverse complement strand
GAGGGGACTTTTCCGGCGTGGCAATCTCCCCCTCTCCATTGTGTTTCTCGAATGGAGAGGGGGTCGGGGGGTGAGGCCAGGACAAAACCCCGATAGCCTCATAAAGCCTTAAATTGACGCACATAGGGCCACCCCTACCACCACATCTATTCCGTATTCTCCGCCCGCCAGTACACCTTGCCGCCCGGCTCGCGCGCCAACAGGTGCGCCTCGATCAACTCCCGCCGCAGCGACGCATAGTCCGGGTGCACGTCCGCGATGATCGCGTTCACCTGCGCCTCGGTGTACGTCGTCCCCGGCGCGAACTTCGCCACCAGCCAGTCCAGGATCACGCGCAGTTTGCGCGCTTTGGTCGGGATCTGCTTGAGGCGCGTGCCGTAGAAATAATCCTTGAAGACCTTACGATCCTCGTCGCTCAGGTCCAGCGCCTCGATCCACGCCATGTCCGGCTTTTCCTCGACCGTCACCTGTGTGATCTCTTCCAGCCGGAAGACCAGCCCGGTCAGGCGTTCCAGCATGTCCTTGTTCAGCGAGTAAATCCGCACCGTCCCGACGGCGTTCAGCGTGAGCAGTCCCATCTCGCGCAGCTTCGCCAGGTGGTGCGAGACGGTCGGCTCGGTCAGGTCGAGCGCCTGGGCCAGCTCGCCGACGTTATGCGGACGGCGGCTGAGCAGCCCGATGATCTTGAGGCGCGTCTCGTCGGACATTACCTTGAAGAAGCCCAGCAGACCTTCCAATTCCCCTTGCGTCATGGTTGTACTCTTTCGATCATCATCTATTTAGATATTTATCTAATTAGAAGTATATCTAAGTATAATCATCTGTCAAGGGCGGCCCTCTTGACTCCGCTCCCGATCTGTGGCACAGTGTTATTGTAAACGTTTCCGGTAACGTTTCCAGCACGCGAGGGTTTTCTCGGTTTTTCCTTCCTTTCCTCTGCGATCTCCGCGTGCTCTGCGTTGAAATGTTTTTTCTAGGAGACTCCTACTATGTCCAAATCGACCTTTGCCCTCTTTTTTGGAAATCGTGGTTTTTTCCCGGCGACCATGATCGCCGAAGCGCGCGAGACCCTGCCCCGCGTGCTCAACTTCCTGGGTCACGAGACGCTGATCCTGGAGGCCGAGGCGACTCGCTTTGGCGCGGTCGAAACCCCGCGTGAAGGCGAAGTCTACGCCAACTTCCTCGCGCAGCATCGCGGCGAATTCGACGGCGTGATCCTGTGCCTGCCCAACTTCGGCGACGAGACGGGCGCGGTCGCGGCGCTGCAAGAGGCGGGCGTCCCGATCCTGATCCAGGCCTATCCCGACCGGCTGGACGAGATGTCCCCGGCGCTGCGGCGTGACGCGTTCTGCGGCAAGCTGTCGGTGGCGGACGTGCTGCGGCAGTACAACGTCCCCTACACCGCGCTCAAGCCGCACGTGGTCGATCCGACCAGTGCCGCCTTCGAGGCCAACGTCGAGTATTTCGACCGGGTCTGCCGCGTGGTCAAGGGGCTGCGGCGCATGACCGTCGGCGCGGTCGGCGCGCGCACCACCCCGTTCAAGACCGTGCGCGTGGACGAATTAGCCCTTCAGCATCACGGGATCACGGTCGAAACGCTCGACATGGCCGACGTGATCGGGCGCATCCGGTCGATGAACGGCACGTCCAGCAAGGCCAAAGCCGCGCTGCTGCACCAGTACGCCGACTGGACCGGCGTGCCGGATCACGCCTTCGAGAACCTGGCCAAGCTGGGCGTCGTGCTCGACGAGATCATCACCGAATACCGCCTGGATGCGCTGGCAATCCGCTGCTGGCTGGAGCTTCAGCAGCAGCTCGGCATCTCGCCCTGCGTCATGCTGAGCGTGCTCAACAACCAGAACTTCGCTGCCGCCTGCGAGGTCGATCTCGGCAGCGCCATCGCCCTGCACGCGCTGCGCCTGGCCTCCGGCGAGCCGTCCACCTGCCTGGACTGGAACAACAATTACGGCGACGACGAGGACAAGTGCATCCTGTTCCACTGCGGCCCCGTGCCGGATCGCCTGATGGCGGCACCGGGCCGCGTGGTCGATCACGAAATTCTGATCAACGCCGTCGGACACGGGTCGAGCTACGGCTGCAACGTGGGCCGGATCGCCCAGTTCCCCTTCACGTTCGGGAATCTGCTGACCGAGCAGGGCGAGGTGCGCTGGTATCTCGGCCAGGGGGAATTCACCGCCGATCCCGTGCCGGATGATTTCTTCGGTTGTGCGGGCGTGGCGCGCATCGATCACCTGGAAGACGTGCTGCTGCACATGATGCAGACCGGGCACCGTCACCACGTCAACCTGACGAAGGGCCACCTGATGGCACCGGTCTCCGAGGCGCTCACCCGCTACCTGGGCCATCAGGTCGTCCAGCCGCAGCACTAGCGGTCCGCGGCGTTGCAGCCTAAGATTATGCATTCGGAGATTTTCTTCGATCCCAGGGGCGGTCTGTCCGCCAGGAGTGCTTATGCCTACCTCTGCTGACCTCATCCGCAATGCCTACCAGGCCGGGATCGCGGTGCTGGCTTTCAATGTGCCGTACCTGCCGATGGTCGAGCCGGTCATTCGAGCAGTCATCGATCAGGACGCCTTCGCGCTGATCGAAACCGCTCGCCTGGAATGGATCAAGTTCGCGGCGGGCGGGCCGAAGGCGGTGCAGGCGGAGTTTCAGAAATGGCAGCGGCCTGAATACGTCCGGCTGCACCTCGATCACGTCCCGGTCATCGACGAGGACGGGCTGCACGTCGATTATCGCGGGATCATCGCGCAGGCGCTGACGCTCGGCTACCAGTCGGTCATGGTCGATGGCTCGCGGCTGGTGCTGCAAGCCAATATCGCCGCCACCCGCGAAATCGTCCACATGGCGCACGAAGCCGGAGTCCCCTGCGAGGCGGAACTCGGCGCCGTGCTGGGCCACGAAGCCGGTCCCCTGCCCTCCTACGAGGAATTATTCGCCTCCGGGCGCGGCTTCACCCACGTGGACGAAGCGGTCCGCTTCGTGCGCGAGAGCGGCTGCGACTGGCTGTCGGTGGCGATTGGCAACATTCACGGCGCGATCTCCGGGGCGGCCAAAAGCCAGAGGAAGATCGAAGCGCGCCTGAACCTGGATCACCTGCGGACGCTGCGGGAGGCGCTCGATCTGCCGCTGGTGCTGCACGGCGGGTCCGGCGTCCGGCGCGAGGATGTGCTGGCGGCCATGAAGATCGGGATCGCCAAGATCAACGTCGGATCGGAGATCCGGCAGGCGTACGAGGTCGCCGTGCAAGACGACGGCGACGTGCGCGCGGCGCAGGACGTAGTCTACGCGCGGACAGTCTGGCTGCTCCGCGACTATTTCGGCGTGTCCGGCTGCCGCGCGGCGATCACCGGGCAGAGCTAAAAAATAAGAACATCACCACAGAGGACACAGAGTGCACAGAGAAAATCAAGGTAAAAGCCAGAGAAAAACGGAGTTTTCTCCCTCTCTCTTTTCTTCCTCTGTGATCTCTGTGTCCTCTGTGGTGCAATATCTTTTCTTTTTTGAGGACTGAACCATGAGTCTTTTAGGCATCGACATCGGGACGACGGGCTGCAAGGTCGTCCTCTTTTCGCCCCAGGGCGAGCCGCTGGCCTCCGCCTACCGCGAATATAACATCGAGCGCCCGGCACCCGGCTGGGCGGAACTGGACGCCCGCGCCACCTGGGCGATGATCCAGGAGGCGATCCGCGCCGTCACCGTCCACCCGGCGGCGCGTGACATCCGGGCGCTGGCGGTGTCGTCGCTGGGCGAGGCCGTAGTCCCCGTCAGCGCGGATCGCCGTATCCTCGGCCCGTCGCTGCTCAACTTCGACGCGCGCGGCGAGGAATTCCTCGATTCGCTGCGCGCCGTGCTGGATGATGCCCGGCTGTACCCGATCAACGGTAACACGCTGGGCAATCACTACACCCTGACCAAGCTGAAATGGCTTCAGGCGCACCAGCCCGCGCTCTACGACCAGACCGCCTGCTTCCTGCACTGGAGCGCCTTCGTCGCCTTCATGCTGGGGGCGGTGCCGGTGGTGGATTATTCGCTGGCGAACCGGACGCTGTTGTTCAACCTGGCGCGCGGCACGTGGTCGCCCGATCTGCTGGATCGCGCCGGAATCGACCGGGCCAAGCTCCCGGCGACCGTCCCCTCCGGCACGTGGATCGGCGAAGTCTCCGCCGAGGCCGCGCGCGATCTCGGCTTGCCCGTGGGCGCGAAGATCGTCTCCGGCGCGCACGATCAATGCGCCAACGCCACCGGCTGCGGCGTGATCGATCCCGGCAGCGCGGTGTGTGGCATGGGGACGTATTTGTGCATCACGCCGGTGTTCACGACGCGCGCGCCCGCCGAGGCCATGATCCGGCTGGGACTCAACACCGAGCACCACGCCGCGCCGGATCGCTTCGTCAGCTTCATCTACAACCAGGGCGGGCAGATCGTCAAGTGGTTCCGGGACACGTTCGCCGCCGCCGAGCACCGCCAGGCGCAGGCTGCCGGGCAGGACGTCTATCCCGCGCTGTTCGCCGAGCTGCCGACCGCGCCGAGTCCCGTGATCGTGCTGCCGCACTTCACCGCCACCGGCCCGCCGGAATTCATCGCCGACTCGTGCGGGGTGATGGTGGGACTCCACGCCGACACCCGCCGGGGCGACATCCTGAAAGGCATCCTGGAGGGGACGACCTACTACGTCAAGACGATCATCGACGAGCTGCCCGCCACCGGCATCCCGATCACCGATTATCGCGCGGTGGGCGGCGGCAGCAAGTCGGACGTGTGGATTCAGACCTGCGCGGACATCCTGGGCCAGCCCTTCACCCGTCCGGCCATCACCGAAGCGGGCGCGTTGGGCGCAGCGATCATCGCGGGCGTCGGCGCGGGCGAGTTCGCCTCCTACGAGGAGGGCGTCGCCGCGATGGTCCGCCTGGATCGCCGTTTCGAGCCGGACCCGGATCAGCATCGCCGTTACGCCGAGCGTTACGCGCAGTACCGCCCGCTGTGGCCGCTGCTGCGCGGCTACCTGCACGATCTGTCCGTGGAGCGGTAAAATCGCAGAGAGTGGGGATTTGCAGGCTGGCCCGGCTTCTCCGACGTTTCCCCCGCGCCGCTCCCCCTCGCCACCGGGTGGAGAGGGGGTCGGGGGGTGAGGTAAAACGCAGCGAATTTTCGCGTACTCAATGCTTTTCACCTTCCTGTCCGCCGCTGAGAGAGCGATGGGAGAGGGGAGAAGGCGCGGAGGAAATCGGCAGAGGGGGCGCTCCCTAAAAAATCTCCGCGGTCTCTGCGCTCTCTGCGTTGAAACGTTTTTTATGTCAAGGAAACCGCCCATGTCCCGTGTCACGATCAAAGAAGTCGCCCGCCGGGCCGGGCTGTCGATTGCGACCGTCTCGCGCGTGATCAACGATCACCCCGACGTCTCGCCCGCCACCCGGCAGATCGTCCAGCAGGTCATCGACGAGTTGGGCTACGAGCCGAACGCCGTCGCCCGCAGCCTGATCCACGGGCGCAGCCGGATTCTGGGCGTGATCAGCACCGGGATCGAGTTCTACGGCCCGTCGCAGACGATGGCGGGTATCGAGCGGCAGGCCAACGCGCTCGGCTACTGGGTGATGTCCAGCCTGCTGCACGATCCCGAAACCGAACACGGCGACAAGGCGCTGAGTCACCTGCTCTCGCAGCAGGTGGACGGGCTGATCTGGGCCGTGCCCGAAGTCGGCCACAACCGCGATTGGATCTGCGAGCGGCAGGTCCACCTCTCGATTCCGGTCGTCTTTCTGCACATGGACTGCCGTGACGACCTGTTCGTGATCGCGATGGACAACCGCCGCGGCGCACGGCTGGCGACCGAGCACCTGCTGGCCGGGGGACGGCGACGGATCGGCTGCGTCGCCGGGCCGCTCCACTGGTGGGAATCGCAGCAGCGCGTGACCGGCTGGCGCGACGCCCTACAAAACGCCGGACTCGCGGCGGAGGATCGCCTGATCTATACGGGGGATTGGACCGCGGCCAGCGGGTTGGAAGGGTTGGAGCGCCTGCTGGACCGGGTGCCCGACCTGGACGCCGTGTTCGCCATCAACGATCAGACGGCGCTGGGCGTGCTGAAAGCGGCGGACCGGCTGGGGCGGCGCATCCCGGACGATCTCGCCGTGGTGGGCTTCGACGACATCCCGGAAGCCGCGTACTTTTTGCCATCGCTGACGACCGTCCGCCACCCGCTCAAGGACGCGGGCGCGCAGGCGGTGACGCTGCTGGATCGCGTGCTGGCCGCGCGGGCTGCCGGGTCCGACCTCGCGCCGGAGACGATCTGGATCGCGCCCGAACTGTTGATCCGTGACAGCAGCCGGTAAGGCCACAATGGATCGTCAGTGCTGATCGGACTTATGATTTTGGCTTCCAAACAATCTCACCCAATAGTTCAGCAGGTTCGATCAGAACCACTGCTTTTTTCGCGAGTTTTGCTGCGGAAGGGGTTTTTCCACTTTCCAGATATATTCTCAACGCTTCAACTGGATCGGTTCTTGCATCAACGTCAAGTGAGCGCCCAAGCAAATCCACTTTTCGACCCCTGAATTCGGGGTGATCAGGTGATTTTCCAAATTTCGGATTTCCGAAATCTCGTGCCACCGGTGGTCGGCGTGCTGGAAACTTCACTCCGGGATGCCTTGCGTAAAACGTCCAGACATCAAAATCTTTGATCCCAGTTTTGCCATCCACATAATGCAATGCCGCTCCCTGGCAGAGCGCGACCGCAATGATCTTTTCACTCAAAATCCGGTATCGAGGCTTTCTTTCAAAAAAATCACTGCGATCAATTTGAGCAATGTTGCCTAGCCGCTGTAAGTCTTCAGCCGAAATTTCGCCAAAACACCGTGCACTTTGGGACATGATTTTTCCCCGTTTTTTCTCACGAGCAGCTATTCCTCACCATCGAGTGCGGTCGTACCGTCAAGTAATTCACGTAGATGTTTCGCCTTCAACTCCTGCCCGCGTCACTTGGTTTCAAGGCCCCCGGGCATTACGACTCTTCGGAAAAATAATATGGACGCGATCCCGTAGGGGCGACCCGGCGAGTCGCCCAATAGGCGTCAACTCAAGCGTCTGATCTCCTATGGTAGGGAAAAACCGGCCTCACCCCTCACCCCTCTCCATCAGAAAACGATGGAGAAGGGCATCGGCACCCCGGTTTTCTCCCCCTCTCCATTGCGCTTTTGAATGGAGAGGGGGCCGGGGGGGTGAGGCCGGGACAAGGCAGTGATTGCCTCACAAAACCTTAACTTGGCGCACATAGGCGACCCGGTGGGTCGCCCCTACAATTTCCGTGTCCACTACCTGATCTGACCGGACGCCCTCAGCCCCTTTAGCGGGCTTCCCGGCTCTTCTCGTAGCTGCTGGTTTCAACCGGCAGCGTCTCAGCGTCACCCCGTCGCCCGCAGCACCAGCCGCCGCATGTGCCAGGTGTTGTGCAGCCGCGCGTCGCCGGACTCCTTGATCCGCAGCACGTCATCGGCCAGGGACTGCCGCTCCTCCGGCGTCAGGCGCGCTTGCACGGTGGGATCGGTCCGCCAGACGGTCTGGATATTCGGCAGAAACCACGCCGCCGCCCGGCCATTCGCCACCGGGACCCGGTCGCAGGTCGAGGCGACGACCTCCGCCTCGTATGACCCCGCGGCCAGCGTCGGCCCGACCCACAGATTCGCCCCCTGCGCGGCGATCATCGCGGCATTGGTGTCCAGGTAAACCTGGAACGCCTCGACCTCGCTTTCGACCGCTTCCGTCTCGTCCACGAACAGGAGTCCGCCGGGATTCAGCATCGAAGTCCAGCGGTTCACCGTCGCGACCACGTCCGGCAGGTGCGAGAGCACGAAGCGCACGTACATCACGTCCGCACGCACCGGAAAAGGCAGCGCCGTCAGATCGTGTTGGAGGAAGGTGTACGCCGGGAAGCGCGTCGCCGCCATCTGGAGGAAGTGCGCAGCCGCGTCCAGCCCGTACACGTCCGGGCAGCCGCTCGCGTGCGCCAGCATCGACGTCGTGAAGCCCGGCCCGCAGCCGAGATCGACCGCTGTCTGGCGTGGTTGATCACCGAGATAAGTCCGGATGAAGCGGATCGCCAGCGGGTCGAACACCTCGGCGATGCTTTGCAGGCGGATCGCTCCGGCATCATCCGTTCCGAAGGTATAGCGCGTCATCGATCCACTCCTACGAATGCCTGCACGCGCGGCACCACCGTCTCCGCCGCTTCGACCAGCCCGCTGTGATCCAGCCCATCGAAGATGATCACCTCGATCCCGGCGGCTTCCACGGCTTCGCGCTGCCCGCGCAGCATCTTGACCACGTTGCCATCCTCGGTGCCGGAAATGACGAGTGCCGGACAGCGCAGATCGGTCGCCTCGACGCCGGGCCACGCGCGCAAACCCTCGATGCGCACCGTCATGAGCGGATCGCCCTGATAATGGTCCAGCAGCGTGGCGAGATAGGCGTCGGTAAAATACTGCCCGAAATACGCCCCCATCAGCACCACCCGCGCCACCCGGTCGGAGTGCGCCGCCAGATAGCGCGCCACCGTCGCCCCCCACGAGAAGCCGATCAGCGTGAAGCGATCCGCGCCGCACGCGTCCGCGATCTGGTGCAGATCCCCCAGGTGCGCCGCGGGGGCATAGCGTGCCGGATCGAGCGGTGCTTCGGATTCGCCGCACCCGCGCAGATCGACCGTGATCACGCTGAACGCCGCGCTCAATCGCTCGACCCAGCCGTAGTCGTGCCAGGTCAGGCGGCTGTTGCCGAAGCCGTGCAGCAGCATCAGCGCCGGGCCGCGTCCCGATACGTCGTACGCGATGCGCGCGCCGTCCGCCGCCGTGATGAACCGTGTCGCCATGCGCCTGCCTCCTTCGCTACTCTCTTTGGCCTTACCCCTGCTCTACTCCGACGTTTCCCCCTCTCCAACAAAGTTGGCGAGGGGGCCGGGGGGTGAGGTTACCCCACTGGCGGGTGCACGAACGCCTGCGCCG
>CAYRWY010000236.1:0-9015 GCA_964427955.1 uncultured Anaerolineaceae bacterium | reverse complement strand
CCTGCGGACAACTGTTTCGCTTACTTTACCATGCTTTCTATGATACAAGGGGCGCAGCTTGCTGCGCCCTGCTTTGAAAAGACGAAAATCATCTCTCACAAATCCCGGCTCTCAATGTCTGTCCGCCCCTGAGCCAGTAAGATTAGCGCATGAAGCGAGTCACCCTCGTATAACATCGCATGATGGCTCCGGGCACGACTGTTTGACCTCGCGGCCCTAGTCCACTACACTTAATGGGATTGTGTGGGGATTAGAGTGGGAAACTCAGTGGATCAATCGATACCGCATATTCCGGTCTTGCTGGAGGCCGTGCTCGACGGGTTGGGCGTCGCCCAACATCCTGACGGGTACTTCGTCGATGGAACGCTCGGCGCGGGGGGACATGCCGCCGCGGTCTTGGAGGCGGCCCCGCGGGCGCGGCTGCTAGGGCTGGATCGCGATCAGAACGCGCTGGCGCTGGCCCGTGAGCGATTGGCTCCTTTCGGCGCGCGGGCGATGTTTCGCCATGCCAGCTACGAGCAGATGCGGGCGCTGGTCCCGGCCTGGTTGGGCAGCGCGCCCGGCGTGGACGGCATCCTGCTGGACCTGGGGCTGTCGTCGATGCAGGTGGACGACCCGGCGCGCGGCTTCGCTTTCATGAAGGATGGCCCGCTCGACATGCGCTTCGATCCGTCGTGCGGCGGGCTGACGGCGGCGGAGATCGTCAACACCTGGGACGCGGTGTCACTGGCGGACATTTTGTTTCGTTACGGCGAAGAACGCCACAGCCGCCGGATCGCGCAGGCCATCGAGCAGGCGCGCCCGATCCAGACCACGCGCCAACTGGCGGCGCTGATCGAGCAGACGCACCGCGGGCCGCGCGAGAAAATCCACCCGGCGACGCGCACGTTTCAGGCGCTGCGCATCGCGGTCAACGATGAACTGGGCGCGGTCGAGCGCGTGATCCCGGCGGCGATTGATCTGCTGGCTCCGCAGGGACGGCTGGCCGTGATTAGCTTTCACAGCCTGGAAGATCGCCTCGTCAAGCAGGCGTTCAAAACGGAAGCCACCGACTGCCTGTGCCCGCCCCGCCAGCCGGTCTGCACCTGTGGGCATGTGGCGCGCGTGCGTCTCGTGACGCGCAAACCGATCCAGCCGGAGGACGCGGAGATCGCGGCGAATCCCCGCAGTCGCAGTGCAAGGCTGCGGGTGCTAGAAAAACTTTAGCAGACTTTAACTCATCGTCAATTTATGCTTTATAATCGTATATACAGCGGCTCGTAGTATAATCCGAACTATGATCGACCCAAGTGATCGCTCACGACGCACCTTCAACCAGTCACCCTGGCATAACCAGACTCAACTGGTCATGACTCTGGCCTTGATCGTCGTGATCGGGATCGTCATTGGCGCTCTATACTTGATCCAGACCTCGACCACGACCATTACGGCGCGCGAGTTCAACGAGTTGAGCGACCGTCGCGCGCAATTGGAACGCGACAATGAGCGGCTGCGGGCTGAGATTGCCGAACTGCAAAGCCTTCCGCGCGTGATGACGCGGGCCGCGGAGCTGGGGTTTCACGAAGCCAGCGAAGATGAAATTCAGTATATTATTGTCGATGGGTACCAGTACGACCGGCCCGAAATGACCCCGACTCCCACGCCCACGCCGGAAGCGCCGCAGACGGTTTATGATGAGACGCTCAGTGGGTGGGTGCGCAAGCAGTGGGATTCGTTGAAAGAACAGTTTCAGGAGTGGCAGAGCAAGTAGAGGATCGAAGTCAAGCTCGTTTTTACTGTTAACTGTCAACTGCTCACTGAAGACTAATCGGAAAGCGCTTGACTATGGTGCAAAATGAGATGCTCACCCGGCGGCTGAACCTGGTCAGTGTAGTCCTGATCGGGATCAGTGTGGTGCTGCTGGCGCGGCTGCTGTCCTTCCAGTTTCGGATGGACCCCAAGATCCGGACGGCTCTGGCCAACCAGGCGGAAGATCGTTACGTCCAGACCGTCGAAGTGATGCCCAACCGGGGGCTGATCTATGACCGTAAGGGTAATTTGCTGGCGACCAATTCGTATGATTACCGGGTCGGCATCAGCCCGAACCGGCTGCTTGACCGGCAGAAGTTCGCCGCCGAGCTGGCCCCGTTGATCGGCAAGCCGGAAAACGAGATCTACCACCTGATCGAGCCGGATAAAAACGGAATTTTCCCGACGTACGTGCTGCTATCGTCCCGCGTGGATTTCGACACCGGCCAGAAAATCGCGGACCTGGACATCGACGGCATGGTGCTGGAACCGCTGCCGGTGCGGGTGTATCCTCAGGGGGCACTGACCGCCCAGTTGGTCGGTTTTTACGCCGGGGGCGACAGCACGCGCGACAGCCGGGGCTATTACGGTGTCGAGGGCTTCTACCAGGACCTGTTGGCCGGGCAGAGTAAGCGCGTCACCACCAGCAGCATCCCGCTGCTGGAAGAGGAGAGCGAGCAGCGCAACCGGGTGCGGGATGGGATCAGCCTGGTGCTGACCATCGACCGGGACGTGCAGTATCTCGCCCAGGATGTGCTGGATCATGCGGTCGAAAAATATCATGCCAAAGGCGGCACGATCCTGATCATGAATCCGCGCAACGGCGAGATTCTGGCGATTGCCAACAATCCCGGCTTCAACCCGGACGACTTCTCGCCCGACAACCTGGAATTCGCCCGCAACCAGGCTGTCTCGAGCATGTACGAACCCGGCTCGATCTTCAAAGTGATCACGATGGCGATCTCGCTGGACGCCGGGACGCACGATACGAGCTGGACTTACCATGACCTGGGCTGCTTCGAGGCGGGCGGCGTGCCGATCTGCAACTGGGACCGCATCTCGCACAACAACTCGCAAGGGGATGTCACCTTCTCCCAGGTCTTTATCGAATCGCTCAACACCGGCACGGCGACCATCTTCAAAGAGATGGGACCCTCGCTGGTCTATCCCAAGCTGCGCGATTTCGGGATCGGGTCGCCGACCGGCGTCGATCTCGAAGGCGAAGAAGACGGTATCCTGGTCGAGATGGGCGATTCCAACTGGAGCGAGGCGCAGTTCCTCAACAACAGCTACGGGCAAGGGGGGTCGGTCACGTCGCTGCAAATGCTGTGCGCGGTGAATGCCATCGCCAACGATGGGCTGATCATGCAGCCGCACATCGTCAAGGCGCGCGTCGACGGCAACCAGACGATTGTGACCCAGCCGTCCGCCAGCCGCCGCCCGATCAGCGAGGCCGCGGCCCATACTGCGCGCGACATTATGGTCCAGATCGTCAACGATCCGAACCGCGAAGACCTCTATGACTTCCCGAATTTCACGGTGGCCGGAAAAACGGGCACGGCGCAGATTCCTACGCCGTATGGCTACGATCCGAACGGCTCGATTGCGTCGTTCGTCGGCTTTTTGCCCGCCGACGACCCGGTCGTGTCGATTCTGGTAAAATTGGACAGTCCCGAAGGGTATTGGGGCAGCCAGACTGCCGCTCCAACCTTTCAGGAGTTGGTGGATCGGCTGGTTGTGCTGATGGAGATTCCGCCGGACGCGCTGCGTTTTGAGCTGATGTCCGAAGGGGGAGTGCCGTTTGCTCGCGAATACTAAGCGGCGTACTGGACAGGATGAAAGACCCTTGTTACGATTAGAAGTGGCGCTCCTGTTTTGCTACCCAAAGCAAACCGTGCGTAAACTTTTGAGGGAGTAGCATTTATGAGTGGATCGATCAGCCCGCATGATGCGCATATCCTGGTGGTGGAAGACAATGTCCCCAACTTTGTACTGATCGCCCGGCTGCTGGCGCATATGGGAGTCAACCATTGCGAATGGAAAACCAGCGGGTGGCAGGTGGTCCAGTTTGCCGACACCCTGCCGCAGTTGGATCTGATCCTGATGGACATCCGGCTGCCGTACGAAGATGGCTACCAGGCCCTGCGCAAAATCCGCAGCCATCCCCGCCTGAGTCTGACACGGGTCGTGGCCGTCACCGCGGAAGCCAGCGAAGACGAGATGCACAAGGCGATCAACGCCGGGTTTGATGGGTTCCTGGGCAAGCCGCTCGATCCGGATCGGTTCCCGGAGCAAATTCGGCGTATCCTACAGGGCGATCAGGTGTGGGAGTGGTGCTAGGCACCGGCGCGGTATGACACCTGAGCTTCCCCTGGCACTGACCCTGGGGGCCATCACGTTTTTGCTCACGGCCATTTGGGGCGAGCCGTTTGTCGAAATCCAGCGGCGGCTCGGCATCGGCAAGCAAATCCGTGAATCAGGCCCGCAGTCGCATCTGGCCAAAACGGGCACGCCCAGCATGGGCGGTATCCTGATCGTGATCCCGGTGGTCTTGATCACTCTGGGGTTGAACCTGGCGCGGCTGGTTCAGGAACGCCTGACCGGCTCCAGCATTCTGCTGCCGCTGTTCGTGCTGCTCACTTTCGGCGTGCTGGGCGCGGTGGACGATATCGAAGGTGTGCGCGGCACGCGTGAGCGCGGCGAGGGCATCCGGGCGCGGACCAAGTTCACCGCGCAGTTCGTTCTGGCGTTGTTCGTCGCGGTCGTGATGGCGTTCGGCGGCGTTCAGAATGCGAACGGCGTTTATCTTCCCTTTTTCCCCGACTTTATCGAGCTTCCCAAGCTGATCTGGATTCCGGCGGCAGTGATCGTCATCACCGGGTTCAGCAACGCCATCAATTTCACCGATGGGCTGGACGGGCTGTCGGGGATCATCACGGCCAGCGCCTTCGCGGCCTACGGCGTGATCGCCCATTTGCAGGGCCAGACGTTCCTGGTGCAGTTCAGCTTCATCATGGTCGGCGCGTGCTTCGGCTTTTTGTGGTACAACGCGCACCCGGCGCAGATGTTCATGGGCGACGTGGGATCGCTGGCATTGGGCGCGGCGCTGGGCACCATCGGGCTGATGACCGGCCAATGGCTGCTGCTGCCGCTGGTGGCGATCATCCCGGTGGCGGAAGTGGTCAGCGTGATCTTGCAGGTGGGCTATGTCCGCCTGACGCACGGCCAGCGGCTGTTCCGTATGACCCCGATCCACCACCATTTCGAGCTGATCGGCTGGAGTGAAACGCAGGTCGTGCAGCGCTTCTGGCTGATCGGCATCCTCTCGGCCATGCTGGGGGTGTCGCTGGCCTTGCTGCGGTGAGCGGTCAGTTGTCTTCGGTTTCGTCGAAAGGACGGATCGAGACTACCTGTCAGATCATACTGCTGAAAACTGCCGTCCTGCGTCATCTCTCATAGATTACCTGCGCCGAGTTGAGAATGCGCCGACGGCGAAGATAGTTTGGGTCCTCGCGGACGGATTGGTATTCTCCTAAATCGATCTTGCGCCCCAGGAGGGTGTTTCATAGCGAGTCAGGTCGAGAAAGGTGATGGTCGCCTCTGGCTCGAATTCCACCAGCACATCAATATCACTGTCCGGGCGGAAATCGTCGCGCAGCACTGAACCGAACAAGGCCAGCTTGCGAATGTGATGACGCTCGCAAAAGGCGGCGATCACGTCGTAGGAAATATCAATTTGGACTGACATCACCGCATCAACCCCTATCGTAATTGTACCGGAATCCCGACTTTCGGCGTATTATTCACCCCGCCCTGCCCAGATGGGCACCCCGAGGGGGGGAACCTATCTCCCCCGATCAGGGCAGTAAGGCAAGCAGAGGACAAACCGCGGGGGATGAAACTCCCCTCTCCCATCGTTTGCTATGGGAGAGGGTCTGCTACTCCCTAGAACATGATGAACTGGTGCGGGTCCAGGACGTTCCAGGCGGCGTCGCGGATCTCGAAGTGCAGCACCGGCCCGGACGCCATCCCCGTCGAGCCGACGGTGCCGATCTGCTCGCCGTCGCTCACCTTCTGGCCGCACGCCACCTGCGCCTGTTCCAGGTGCGCGTACAGGCTAAAAGTCTCGCCGTGCGCGATCACGACGGTGTAGCCATAGCCGGTATCACTCCACCCGGCGAAAGCGACTGTGCCCGCGCCTGCCGCCAGCACCTCTTTTCCGTTCCGCGACGCCAGGTCGATCCCGTCGCGGGTGCTGGTGATGGTGTATTCATCCAGGGGGCGAGACTGGGGCGGTGTCCCGCCGCTGAAGGACGCGCTGCATCCCCACAGGGAGACGAGATCGCCTTCGCGCGGGGGAATGGTGCTCAAGGTCGGGCCGGGCTGGTTCAGACTCCAGATGGTGATCGCGCCGTTGGCGGCTTCCAGGATCAGGTACGTGCCGTCCGGGTTGAAGCTCACCTTCGCGAGCGGCCCTGCCTCGATACTCAACATGGCGACGAGTTCTCCCTGGGTGAGGCGGGCATCCCACAGGCTCACCGTGCCGTCTTGATGCGCCGAGGCCAGCCACCGGCCATCGGGGCTGAAGGCCAGCGCCGTCGCGCCCGCCTGGCGCAGCTCGATCTCCGGCGCTGTGAGATTGGCCACATTTTGAAGCGTGATCCGGTCGGCATAGGCCACCGCCAGGAGCTGGCCATCCGGCGACCAGGCCAGCGCCACCACTGCGCCGGGATCGAAGCTCATCACTTCGGCAGCGTGTGGGGGCACCAGCGGCATCGGAACGGCGGTCGGCGGGATCTCTGCCGTCACGACCATATTCGGCACCACCAGAAGCGGCGTGCCGGTGGGGATCATCGACGGCGGCAGGAGAGTCGCGTCGAACGGAGCCGGGCTGGGGGTGACGGTGGCGGTAACCACTTCGGGCACGAACGTCCCTGTGGAAATCGACATCCCCAACGGCGTGGCCGTGATAACCGCCACATCGTTCACCGGCGTCCCGGAGGGCACCAGCGTCGCCAACGGCGTGGTGGTCGCGAGAATCGGGCGAATATCCGCCCCGTGCTCCGGCGGGGTTCCATTGGCGCGCGCCAGCAGCAGCGTGATCGCTACGACGACCAGCGCCGCGGCGGCCAGCCCTAACGTCCACAGGCCGCGCACCGGTTGGGGGCGGGCGGCAGCTTGCGCAGGATAAGTGACCATTTCTGACTCCTTGTAGGTATGACGTCCATTGCTGGTCAAAGGCGTCGTGACCCGCTGGGCGATGGCCTGGGTGATCACCCGCTGCCAGACGCGCCGCCGCCGCGCGCCCGGCTGGGCCGGGACGGGATAGAGCCGCAGCAGCGCCCGCACGAAGTCCACGTCCGCGGCGCTCAGATCCGGCGGCGAGATCGCCTGGGGATCGTCGAGCAGCGCGTCGAGATACTCGAGCATCCGGTCGGTGGAGACAGGTGATTCATTCATCGTTCGGTTTCCATGACTTGTTCAAAACGCTGGCGAAGCCGCTTGATCAAGCGGTGTAACTTGACGCGCACGGCGACCGCGCTCTGGCCGGTGACCTGGGCGATCTCGCTGGCATTCAGCCCGCTGACCAGCTTGAGGGTCAGCAGGTGCACCTCGTCGTCTGCCAGGTCGGCGACGACCCTCCGCAGCGTCCGCAGTTGCTCCTCGTGGAAGAGATGATCGGCCAGGTCGAGGCCCGGGGCGGGCAGGTCGATCTCGTCTCGATCCAGCGAGAACTGGGGGCGGCGGGCGCGCTGGTGATCCACGACGCAGTTGTGCGCGATACGAAACAACCACGCCCGCACCGATCCGCCGCGATACCCGGCCAGCCCGCCCAGCGCGCGGATGAACACCTGGCTGGTGACATCCTCGGCGTCCGGCTCGCCCACCCGGTAACGGCAGTACGCATAGATGCGGTCGAAGTAGCGCTCGTAGAGCGGCGCAAACTGCGCCGGATCGCCGCGTGCTGCGGTGAGCAGCCGGGCGTCCTCGTCCGGTTTGAGATTCAGCATTGTTCTCCAGGCCATGCTTTGATCTTACGCCTTTTGCTGGTTAAGACGTAGGAGTGCGCCAGGTGTTACCGAATCCTGACAATTGGGGAACCGGAGTAGTCGGCCAGGCGTCAACTAATTGTCGGCTAAAAATCGGGCGATGTGATTGGCAGTGGTGTACATTGAGACTATGATTACTTCCAACAGCATCCGACCCAGGGGAATCAACGCGGTGGACAGCGAGCTTATCGGGCAGAACGTCAAAGGCTATATCGTCATGCGCCATATCGGCGTGGGCGGCATGGGACGGGTCTATCAGGGCTACGAGGCCGAAACCCAGACGCCGGTGGCCGTCAAGGTGCTGCTGCCGGAATACGCCGACGACGAGAATTTTCGCGCGCGCTTCTGGCGTGAAGCCGAGTTGATGATCACGCTGCGCCACCCGCATATCGTGCCGGTCTATGCCTACGGGGAATGGAACGGCTTTCTGTACATCGTGATGCAGCTCGTCAAAGGTCCGTCGCTGGAAAGCATCCTGCGCCATCACCGCTTTTCACCGCTGACCGCCTGGCAGATCGTCCGCCCGGTGTGCGAGGCGTTGAACTACGGCCACGACCAGGGGGTCATCCACCGCGACCTGAAGACCGCCAATATCCTGATCGAGCCGCGCGGGGAGGGCAATCACGTGTACCTGACCGATTTTGGACTGGGCAAGCGTCCGGGGTTGGACACGACGCTGACGGCGGCAGGGGTCTCGGTGGGGACGCCGGAGTACATGGCCCCCGAAGTGGCGATGGGCACGTCCGCCGATCAGCGCTCCGATCTCTATTCGCTGGGCGTGATCATCTACGAAGTGCTGCTGGGACGGCTGCCGTTCCTGGGCGTGAATCCGCAGATGACGGCGCTGGCCCACGTCGATCAGCCGCCGCCGCCGCCGCGCACGCTCAACAAGCAGTTCCCACTCCGGCTGCAAAATTTCCTGCTGCAAGTGCTGTCCAAAGACCCCAAGGCACGCTTCCGGTCGGGCGAAGACATGAAAACGGCCTACTATGAGGCCGTCAAGGTGATGGACGAGAGCGCCCGCCGCGTCTGCTACTGGGTGCCGCCGGACGAGCCGGGCTAAGGTTGGGACTCGTTGTCATTCAGGGGCAAAAGCATTGAGCACGCGGAAATTGGCGGGGCTTTACCTCACCCCCCGACCCCCTCTCCACCCGGTGGCGAGGGGGAGCGGCGCGGA
>CAYRWY010000235.1:0-9022 GCA_964427955.1 uncultured Anaerolineaceae bacterium | reverse complement strand
AAACGCTTGAAGTCCAGCGCGTCGTAATACGCCAGCACGACGGCCTGGGGCGATTCCGCCCGTTCCCGCAAAAATACCACCCCGCCGCCTACGACGCTGAGCAGCAGCCCGAACAGCACCCCGCCATAGACGATGCGCCGCCGCCGGGGCGTCAGATGCAGTCCGCCCGGAAACCGGCGCCGGACAAGGCGTTTCCAGAGCTGCCAGTCTTCGCTCGCCGGACGGGGGGGCCGGTGATCGTCGGCCAGCCAGAAACCCACCAGCCGCCAGCGGAACACTCTAAAATGACTTAACCGGATTTTGGCGGCCAGCCCGGTGAGTAGAAACGTGACCAGGACCACGCCCAGGCTGCCCACCGGCAGTGTCCCCCACATGAGCCGCTGCCAGGCCGGGTAAACCTGGGCTGGTATTTCGGCGGGCAGGGGCGGCACGTCGGATCGTTCCCAGACCTGCACGTTATTTTCCAGCGATCCCAGGCGGTGCCAGCCCGCAAAATACAGCAGCGGCTCGTAAAAACTGTCGTTGACGAACACGTATTTGAGGTTATAACGCTGGGGGTTGGTCAAAAACTGCTGCAAGCTGCCTAACCCCGGAATATTCGTGAACTTCGCGCCGTCCAGCCGCTCGACCGGCGTGCTGGTCAATTCCGGCAGACGGCGGGCACTGTGATAATTGCCTTCGACGTCCAGGGCCGTAGTCTGGGCGCTGAGCCAGGCCATCTGATCCCCAAACCCCAGGGTGAGATAGCGCCAGTGATCGTGATTGTCCTTCGCCAGAAATTCCACGATGGGCGTCATATCGACCGGGGCCGGTTGGAAGCGGCGGTATTTGGTCAGGTTGGCGGTGAACAGCGCGGTGAAGATCAGGCCCAGCAGAAAGGTTGCGGCGCTGCCCATCCGCCACCCATCGCCCAGGTGCGCGGCGATGAACTGGCCGAGACGCCCGTGCAGCAGGCTCTCGACGAACTGCCCGGCCAACGGCAGGATGATGATCGTTCCCCAAAACGTGAAGCGGTCCAGGGTCAGGATGTAAAACGAGCCGCGCAGCAAAAAAGCCGGTAGAGGGGTCGTGCCGCCGGTGCCCAGCAGCGCCAGCAGCGCCAGGGAAGAGGCCAGAATCCAGTTCGCCGTGCCGAAGCCCTTGTAGAACGCATACGGCAGCACCAGCAGCAGCATCCCCCAGGGAATCAGGAAGAACATCAGCCCGGCGGGCCGGTTGACCAGGAAGTTATCCCGGCTGGCATGAGGGATGGTGATCTGGGTGATCGGATCGCTGCGGCTCCACAGCCAGTAGGGCAGCACGGTGATCACCAGGATCGCGATCAGCCCGGCGCCGAATATACCGCAGCGCACCAGGGCCGGGATCACCCGCCGGAAGCGCCGCCGCACTAACAACCTGACCGTGCTAAAACGCAGCCGGAGCACGTCGATCTCCGGCTCGTCGGGGCGCGGGGTGCGGAACTTGCGCAGCAGCACGGTCGCCAGGATCGGGCCGCTGAAAAAGACCATGCCAAACAGGGTCGTGACGTGATGCCCTGCGGCGGCCACCATGAGCAAGGACCAGCCGCGCAGCAGATCGGACACCCGGGCTTCGTCCACCCACCGCCAGACGAAAGGTAGCGCGTTGAGCAGCACCCCGATCACGAACATGGTGGGAAGCTGCCCGAAAACGTGCACGGTCTCGGCGATGCTGCTGCTAAAGACCGCCAGCAGGGCGGCATACAGCGCGGGACGGTGATCCACCCACAGGCGGCTGAAGCGGTACACCCCGACGGTCGTGATCAGGGTCGAGCTGAGCATCACGACGATAAAGCCGGTGGGCAGATCGCTCACTTTCGCGATCAGCGCGGTAAGCTGGTGCGTGAGGGGCGGGTAGCTGAACATGGTGAATCCGGTGTACCAGCGGGGTTCCCAGGGATTCCACCAGGAGCGCGCGTAATGATCGGCGAAAAAGATGTGCACGTAGGCATCGTAAGTATTGCGGTAGCTTCCGGCGAGCAGCAGCGCACCGTGAAACACCAGCGCGCCCATCACGGCCAGGACCAGGAGAAAATAATGGGAAAACCAGCTCTCAAGTCGGGTCATAGCGCCGCGGGGAGGGGCTGGCTGGCGTGCCGGATGCGCCACAGCGTAGCGGCGAAGAGCAGTCCCATCAAGACTATCTGGATGATCACCACCTGCATCAAGGTGTGATGCAGGACGAGGATCGCGCCCACCTGGGCCGCCCCGGCCAGAATGGGCAGCCAGGTCTCGCGGCCTTTGCCCAGCGCGATCTGGTACGTGAGCGCCAGGTTGGTGAGAGTGTAGAGCGACGCCGCCAGGGCATAAGGGGCGAGCAGGTGCGCTGCCGAGGTATAAGCCGATCCGTAGAGCAGTCGCAGCGTCTCAGGGGCCAGCAGCAGCGACGCGCCGACCAACACGCCACAGGCGGCAGCGCCGCCGCCCATCAGGATCATGAAAATCGGTTGGGTCGGCTCATTGAGCGCCTGTTTGCGGGCGATCATCGGGATCAGCACGACGGTCAGCGGCAGCGCCCCAAAGTACACGATGCGCCCTAAGACGCTGATCGCCGCATACATTCCCGCGTCTTCGGCGCTGAAAAAATTCTTGACCAGGACGAAGTCGCTGTTGGTGATCAACGCCTGCCCCAGCAGCGCCAGCAGGGTAAAACTGCCCAACTGCATCCACAGCGAGCGCTCCCCGACCACGGTAGCCGCCGGGGGTTCGGGCGCGGCGGTCTGAAAGTGACGCCGGGCCAGCCAGCCGACGAACCAGGCCGTGAGCATGGCCTCGCCCACACCCCACACGACACCCTCCAGGCTGCGGCCCGCGCTGCGCAGGGCATAGCCCAGGATCACGCCGACCGCCAACCGGATCGCGCCCTCGCTGACGTAGGCCGTGCTCAGCCAGTGGTAGCTGCCCAGCCCCTGCAAAAAACCACGCGAGGTCCCCATCGCGATAAAAAGAGGGATCGCCACGATGATGGGCAGCAGCAGGCTGACGCCGTCCAGGTGGAACCAGCCAACCAGCAGCGGGGACATCGCCAGCGCCGCCAGTCCTAGCCCCCCGCCCAGCAGGAGCGACATCCGCCCCACCTGGTGGAGCAGTGCTCCTAACAACGCGGCTTCTCCCTGGGCCACATACCGGGCGCTGAACCGGGCCGTGACGGTTTGCACTGCCGCCGGGAGCAGCCCGATCAACAGTTGGAGCGTGATGATCAGCGTCAACTGGCTGTAATCCGCCGGAGACAACAATCGCCCCATCAACACGTTATGCAGCAGGTTCAGCCCGCTGACACCGGTCGTCGCCACCAAAAAAACGATGCGCCCCTGGCGGAGAATCCCCCAAACGCGCTGGAGCGAAAAGGGCCGGACGGTGAGTGTTTCGGCCACCAGCCAATCCGCCGCCGTTTGCAGCACCTGCCGGCTGCGGAGCGCCACCGGGGATTCTTCCCCTGGCTGCAAGCGCTGAGCAATCGAGAACGGGAAGGTGAAGCGCAGCGGCAGGATCGGGGTTTCCCGGCTGCCGACGGTTTCAAGGATCAGCCGCCCTTCTTCGGTCGTCCACCAGATCGCCCCGGCCATCCGGCGCAGGGCCTCGGCTTCCAGGGGGCAGAGCGCAGCGGCGGCTGACGTGAGCTTTTCGGGCGAAAACGGCGTTTCCAGGGCGGTGAGAGCGTCGAGGGCGTAGGTCGTCAGGGGATAAGTGCTGCCGTCGTAGGTGGTGATCCACCCGCTTTCAAGATCGAACCGGGCCTCTTCGATCCGATCCAGCGGCACCCCGTTCAAGACCAGCAGCGTCATGGCCGCGCGGGCATAGGGATCAGCCTGGGACTGCCGCCAAAGGAGGGACCAGTTGTATTCACCCATACGGAATGAATCCTGACGCTATTGGGCGTGGTCTACCTGGTATTGTAGTAGATTTCGGACAGATGCGCGCCAGGGTCGAAAACTAGGGTGTTTCCGCCGACCAGTAGAAGTTGGAAAAGGTCACCGGGCCGCGAAAACTCGCCAGCCCGATCCAGCCGCCCGGCTGAGCGGTGGGGAGATCCGCTGCAATCGCCTGACCGTCAACGCTGATGGCATAGCGGCCCGACTGGACCGTGATCTGCAAGCGATGGGGGACGGACCAATCCAGCGCGAGTGGGACGCTGCCTGATCCGGTGAAAGCTCTATTCTCATCGAAGGTGCCCCAGAATAGAGTCTGCCCGTTGTCCGAAAAGCGCACCAGCGTCCCCAGGGCGAAATCGTCCGCCGCGCGCATGTCGAAAATGACGCCCCCGCCGACATCCGGCCAGGTCGTATCAGCGGGCAGCAAAATGTCCACGCCGAGGGTAAACGCGTCTGCGCTGATCCCGGTGGCGGCGACATAATCCACGGCATCGGTGCCGGTCTGGGTGAACTGCCCGTTATCGCTCTGCCACTGTCCGTTCAGGGCGCTGAGTTGGAGCGAAGACTCTGCCGGAATCACCTCCACCGACTCGAAGACGGTGACGCTCTGCGAGCTGGTCAGCCCGATGTATCCGCGTGTGCTGGTGAGAGGGATGTTTTCGGCGACTGACGTCCCGTCCAGGATCAGGGCATAGGTGCCCGCCTGGCTGACGACTTCCAACTGATGACTCGCCACGCCGGGGGCGGGAACGGGGACAAAACCCTGCGACTGGAAATCGCCATTTTGATCGAAATAACCCCAGGCCAATCCATCATCCATGTAGCGCACGAGGTGCGCGCCGGACTTGCTGGCGGGATCGGGGACATTGAAAAAGACGCCGCCACCTAACCCAGACTGGTGATGCAGACGCACCCGCAGGCGATAATTCTCAAAAGGCTGGGCGGTAAAGATCGCCGCAAAATCGTACCCATCCTGCTGCTGTTGGGTGATGGCCCCTGGCGCAAAGGTCCAGTTTCCCGACTGTACGGTCCAGGCCGCGAGATTCGCGCCCGCCGCAATGACGCCTTCGGCTGAGTTCGAAACCTCGACCGGGACCGGCGTGGGAGCAGCGGCTATGCTTTCTCCTGAGGGCGTCCACGCTTCAGCCGCGAGATCGTCGAAAGCCACCTGAGACGTTGAAGTCACCAACCCAATCGAGCCGCCCTGATAGTTCAGCGGCACGCCAGCCGCCACTTCGACTCCGTCCACCAGCAGGTTGTAGGTCTCGGCGCTCACCTGTACCGCCAGCGTGTGCCAATCGGCGTTGTCGGGGGCGAAATTCAAGACCGCGCTGCCCTGCCCGTTATAAACGCTTTGCGCGTCATAGTAGCCGTAGAGGAGGTAGACCACGCCGCTATCGACATTGAAGCGCGCCATCTGGCTCTTTTGAAGGTTGGTGGGATGCTGCATATTGAACAACACGCCGCCGCCCATGCTGCCTTGAAGGTAGCGCAGTTTAGCCGAGAACTGGTACGACTGCGCCTGCGGGATTTTCATGGGAATGATGGCACCAAGATCGTAATCAGTCCCATTCTTCTGCACATACGTCCCATCCTGCGACTGCCACTGTCCCTTGAAGCTCACATAGTGCAGCTTCGTGGGGGTATCGAAGGTCTGGGTCAAGGGCAGCTTGAACCAGGTCACTTTGGGCGGCCTTGATAACCACCCGTAGCAAGCTGCGTTGAATAGCGCCCAGACACCTAGCGCTATGAGGACGGGAGGAAGCGCGCTTTTGAAGGTGACGGTCTGTGTTTTCATCAAGGGACCATGAAATTAATCACAGGGATGCGTTTTAGAGCCAGAATGACCACGAACGAGACACCAAAAGTCACCGCGCTGGTGATAGGCACCGCGAACAGCGGGTTGAACGACAGCGGTCCGATCTGAAATCCCAGCTTGCCACTGCCCAGCAGTTCCATGATCATCACGTGGACGAAGTAGATGCCCAGGCTGCACGACGCCAGCAGGTTGATGGCTTTTTCGGCGGTCGGATACCGGGTATACAGCGCCTGATAGGGCAAGGATTTAAGGAAGAGAAACAGCCCCGCCGACATCAACACGATGTTGAACCCGTGATTGTCCAGGAAAAAAGTATCCAGGTTACCGTTGGCATCCTTCATCAAGATATAGGTGGAGACTTCCGTGAACCCCACGCTGGCGGCGACGGTGAGCGCCGCAGGATAAAGCTGGCGCGGCGTCAGGGTCACATTGCGGAGGAAGTAGCCTAAGATGAAGTAGCCCACGAAGTTGGTCGTGACGACGAGTTGGATGCCGGGGTTAACTTTCAGAAACCGGCTGGAAAGCGGCAAAATCGATACCCCGAGAAACCAGATCAGGATGAAGTAGGACAGGTTTTGCCGGCTGGCATGGCGCACGTAGACGCGCAAGATCGGCGTGGCGAGATAGAGTCCCAAAATCATCTGGATAAACCAGAGGTGGTAGTAAACTGGCCCCTGGATGATCTCTCGCAGGCCCTGGGCCAGGGTCAGGGACTCCCCGTTGAAATAGACGCGCCAGGCCAGGTAGACCACCGCCCACCCTAGAAACGGCAGCAGAACCTTGATAAAACGCTTGCGAAAAAAGACCAGGATCGGTTGTTCATCCCGGGGTGCCAGCAGCAGCATCCCACTGACCATCGTGAATAAGGGCGGTCCCCCCTTTGACAGGGCATGGTAGGCCATCGACGTCCACCAGTCGAAAAGCCCAATCGTCTTGAAATGCGGAGCAGGTATTGATGCCACATGAATGAAGACCACCATACACATGGCATAGACCCGGATCAGCGGCACAAACTGGATTTTCTCACGAGCGGCGGTCCCGGCTTGAACGAGCGTGTTTGCGTTCGCCGTAATCTCGGGCTGAGTGATGGTTGTTGCCGAGGGGCTGAGGGTCGTATCAATCGTTGTGGACAAAGCGGAACCTTCAAAGCCTGAATTATGAGCATTAGCCAAGATTATATAATGAATTTTATTTTAATAATCAGCAGTGCATGAATTTATCATGAATAATTGTTCATTGTCGGATCTCCGCAATCTAGTGCTACCCTCTCGTTACCTACCCTTCACAAATCGGAGCAACCCCAGAAGTAGCCCCACTGAAGTTGCTTAATGAAGTCCCAAATTCCTGCACAATCCTTAACACATCATTTTGTTGACATCATGAAACGTATGGAGTAAGATCGCTTAGTCTCATGTAGATTCTAATATGTGTTTATTTAAAATATAACTTATTAAATGATCAAACATAACTTACTAAACTCCCTGAAAATCAGATGGCGGGGCGAAATGAGCAGGGAAGAAGTAATTCAGCCTAAAGATTGGCGTGAAGCGCGCCGTTTCCGGGCCTGGGAACTAAAACAAAAAGGCTGGAGACAGCGGGACATTGCCGAAGCTCTTGGGGTAAGTGATGGAGCCATCAGCCAGTGGCTCAAAGGGGTGCGCCAAGAGGGAATCGGAGCACTACGAGGTCGCCGTGGTGGAGGACCTAAACAGCGCCTGAAGGATGAGCAGTTGGCACAACTACCTGCGCTTTTAGCTCAGGGACCGCAGCACTTCGGCTTCTCCGAGGGCAGTTGGACTCACGCCAAAATTGCGGCAGCCATCCGGCAGCAATTTGGTGTCTCGTATACTCCAACGCATGTGGGGCGCATCTTAAGGAAGTTGAATTGGAAGCCCGAATCTGACGGTGATCCAGTCGCCTATCGGGGAAGCAACCGTGGAGACAAGTCCTAACCAAACGTATCGCGGAGGTTTAATTTCGGACTTTTGTTAAGAGGTTATGCAGTGAGATTTTAGCATTTCATATTTGCAACGTAACAGTGAAAATTAAATCTATATTATCATGCATGTGTCGTTTTAAAGAACGTCTTGATTGCAGATTGCAAACCTCAATTCGACCGCAGTTGAATGCAAGACGTTGTTATCATCACAATCTAAACCAATGGTCCAGGGCGTTAAGCGGGCGGGATCACGGGGAGCGGGTATGGGCGGGGAAGCCTGGTATGTTCTACAGAGCAAACCACATAAAGAGAACCAGCTACACGCTTATCTTCAGACTCAGGGGATAACAACATTTTATCCTACGGTTCGCGTTAATCCGGTTAACCCCAGGGCGAGGAAGATACGACCTTATTTCCCGAGATATATGTTTGTACACATAGACTTGGGCCAGACAGGAGTGTCCACCTTTGCATGGGCACCAGGCGCCATCCGCCTGGTGGAATTTGATGGGATTCCGGCATCTGTGCCGGAAGCAGTGATTTACCAGTTAAAACAGCAGCTTGAAAATATTGAGGCTGCTGGTGGAATGCTTTTTGATGGACTTCGACATGGAGATCCTGTACATATTGTTAATGGACCTCTTGCCGGATATGATGCGATTTTTGATCTGCGCCTGGGCGGAAGTGAACGGGTGCAGGTTCTACTCGAAATATTGGGCCGGGTAACTCGCGTCAAACTCAACGTCAACGCTATCGAGAAGAAACGAACTCGCTAACCGCACGGCGTTTTTCTCAATAGCAACATATCCCTGTCAGCATCCATTTACCGGTTAGCGGTATGTCGGAAGGGCGGTGCATAGTTGGCCACTACCTTTGTCCTCCGACTTGATCCCCTCCCTCACACGCGAATTAGTCATACGCGCTTTAGAAGGGGGGCGTCCGGGATCGACACGATAACCCATGTTCTGCATATTCGCTGATTGAGCATGAGCCCTAAAATCCGGGAATTGGGGGGCGCTTTTGCTCATTACATTCGTCTGCATGGTCTGGCACCCTATCGAATTTGTCGGCGCGCGGCCCGCACGAAAAACTGTACTAGACGGACTGTTATGCAGCAAAAACGGGCTGCATCCGGCCTCAGTGATTGACCGCTTGGAATGTGCCCCTCTGCGAGGTTATCGTGCAGGAGTCCTGGTTTCCAGGTAGTTCTTCTGAATCAAGAAAAATGTGGAATACTGTGTAATAATATTGATTGCCGAGCAGATTCTGGAATAGCCCGATAACGATTATTTTTCTTCTCGAATTCGTCCCCTACGATCCATTGTTCCTCGGAATGAGGAGCTAAACTCGCTTCGCAAGGTAGAAAAATGACACT
>CAYRWY010000234.1:0-9024 GCA_964427955.1 uncultured Anaerolineaceae bacterium | reverse complement strand
CTAGGGAGTTTTTTCCATATTCACCCCACCCCCGGCCCCTCCCCAGGCAAGCTGGAGAGGGGAGCAAACTTTCTCCGTGCAGCGGGGGCGCTAGAAACAATCAGGGAGCACATGTTGTGTGCTCCCTGATGTTTTACGGGATGAGGACCGGCGTTTCCACGTACCGGGTAGGCGTCGGCGTGATGGTGGGCGTCGGCGTGCGCGTAGCCGTCGGCGTCCGGGAGGGGGTTGGCGAGACCGCGGGGGTCAGGGTCGGATAGGGCGTCGCCGTCGGCTCAGCCGCGGCCAACTCCTGAACCCGGCTGATCAGGGCCGCCACGCGCTGATCGAACGCGCTGTTCCGGAACGGGTAGGCATAGACGTCGCTCCAATAGAGGAGCCACTGATACTCGTCCAGAGCCTGGGCCAGTTGGTCGGACGCTTCGAGGATCAGACCCCGGTAGTAGTGGTCCACCGACGATTCGCGCACGGACAGCGCCTGCGACACGTCGGTCAGCGAAAGCTGTAACGCCAACTGCCGCTCGCTATCCGACAGCGAACTCCCGCGCTGGATAGCATCCTGGTAGCGGGCCTGGGCCCGGTACGAATACGCTTCCGCCTGCTGAGTGGATGAGGTCAAGCCGGTCACGAACTGGTCCGACAGCTCTCGCAGCATATCGCGGTATTCGCAGGAGATCTGAGGATAGAACGTGCAGACTTCGACCAACAGCCGGGCCTGCATCAGCACGTAGGTGGGATTGTCCGGCTCCAGCGAGACGAGCTGATAGACCTGATCCAGCGCCCCGGAGTAATCGCCAATCGCCAGCGCGATCCCCGCCAGGCGTTCGAGTAACTGCGGCTCGGCCTCGCCGCTGGTCGCATACCATTGTAAGTCAGCCTGGGCCTCTTTCAGACGGCCCTGGTCGTAGCGAATGTTGCCACGCAGCCAATACGCCTCGCGCACCAGGGATACGGCGCTGTCAGGCAGACCATCCTTGGCTTCGATAATGCGCGACAACTCGGTTTCGGCCAGCTCGTAGTTCTGCTCGCCGATCCGGGCCTGGGCCAGATACAAATAACCATCGGGATCGCCCGGATAATACACCTGAAGAGTCTGCGCGCTCAGGACCGCCAGACCGTAATATTCGATCTGCGCCTGGGAACCGGCGGGAGACTGTGCGGCATAGGCCAGATAAGCCTGGACTTGCAGCTTCAGCGCGGGCAGCAGCGCCGGATCGGTGTACAGCACCGGGCCGAGATATTCGAGGGTCCGACCGGGCTGGCCGCTGACCAGTTCGATCTCGGCGGCGACGAGTTCCAGATTGAGGTCTTTCGGCGATTGATTCAGCGCCTGGGCAACCGTCGCGCGGGCCGACGTCGCATCGCCGCGCGCCAACTCCGCCCGTGCTTTGACGATGCTGGCATCCACTAACTTCGGATCGTCAGACAACGCTTGCTGAGCGAACGTCAGGGCGGCATCGGACTTGGGGTCCTGCGCCAACCACACCTGCGCCAACCCGGCGAGAATCAGGGGTTCACCCTGGCACGAGGTCCCATTGCGGGGCGGCGTGTAGGTCTGCGCCCAGTTCAGCAGGTCAAGCGCGTCCTGATACTGGCCCATCCCGGCATCGCTCAGGGCTTCGTAGTAGACGAGCGAGGCGTAGCAGTAGGGCATCTCGTGTTCGCGGCTGTCCTGGAGCATTCGCTGCGCGCTCGCATAATCCCCGCTCAGATAAAACGGGATCGCCTCCTGAACCGCGTTACGCACGGAGGCATTGAGGGGCGGATAGAACGTGACCGTTGGGGCCAGCGCATAGGGGTTGCCCGGCCTCAAGCCCGTCACGGCCTGGGTCGCGGGGACGGCCATCGTCAGACTGAAGGGCGTGGGCGTCGGACCGCCGATGGTCGGCGTCAGCGTGAAGAGCGGCGTCTTGCTGGGAATGAGCGTGTTGATCTGCCCCACCGGGGTTCCGCCGCCCAACAGATCGAGCTGGGTGAAGGCAAAGCCCAGCACTGCCACTACCGCGACCACAGCCAACACCACCGAGGCCAGAATCGCCTGCCGCACCCGGTTGGCCCCACTTTCGCCAAAGCGACCCTTGCGCTTGTGCTGCCAGTGCACATCCAGGCGATCCGGCGGCTGGGGGCTGAAACGGCGCAGGAACTCGTCTGCGGCCTGTATGACGCGGGTGTATTTCGCCTCGTCCAGGACCGGAACGCCCTGTGCACTGGGCGGTGGGGCCGGTGGGGTAGATGACGGAGCGGGCGCTGCCGGAGCCGGAGTCTTCCCCGGCGCGGACACAGCTCCCAATGCCTGCATCCCCTTGAGCGCAAATTCATTCTGTGGATTGATCTCCAACAGTTTTCGGAGGAAAAAATACCGCTCCTTATTATCGGCAGCAACGCTGCTCAACCAGAGCCAGGCGGTCTCGTTGTGAGGCTCCAGCCGGATCACCTGCTGGAGGAGCTGACGAGCAACATCAGGCCGGTTACTGCGCGCCGCCGCAATCGCTTGCTGAAGCAGTTGTTTGGCTTGTTCCTGACCCATCGATCTTTTTCCCTGCGCTGCGATTAAGCGATGCGGACATTGTACAACACATCGCTTCGCCCAACAATTCACGACGTGTTCACCGACGGCCAATCACGTTATACTGATCGCCATCACTCCCGGCCCGTTCATATCCAAAGGATCGTGCCATGCCTGACACCTGGCGGCTGTTCATCGCCATCGAGCTGCCTCGCGAAGTACGCGAGGGGCTAATCAGTATCCAGACCCTGCTCAAAAAACAAGCACCCAGAGACACCGTGCGCTGGGTGAATCCTGACGGCATTCATCTGACGCTCAAGTTTCTGGGAGATGCCCCCCTCACCCAGTTGGACACGCTCAAGTCCAGACTGAGCGACGCCGTTCAGAACAGCGCGCTGTTCACGCTGGAAGCCAGCGGAGTCGGCTGCTTCCCCAATGCCCGCAAGCCACGCGTGGTCTGGGCGGGCGTCCACCAGGCGGAGGGGCCGTTGGTAGCGCTGCGCGACGCGGTCGAAGCGCAGATCGCGCCGCTGGGGTATCCGACCGAAAACCGCCCGTTCAGCCCGCATCTCACGCTGGGCCGCGTGCGCCAGGAAGCCCACCGGGACGACGTCGCGCGGCTGGGCGACCTGATCGCGCACACCACGCTCAAGGAGGTCTATGCCTGGCCGGTGCAGAGCGCCAACCTGATCCGCAGCGAGCTGAAGCCCAGCGGCGCGGTGTATACGACCGTGTACGAGGCCAGGTTTCCCGGCGCCCTCAAATAACCACTGGCGCAAGAAGAGGCCCGTGCTACAATGGGGGCTACTTTTCACCGTCTTACCTATCAGGAGGCAGCACACTGGAACCTGTAGAACTTGCCCGGATCGTCGTTGATCTGGCATCAGATAAAAAGGGCGAAAATATCGTCTTGATGGACATGCGCCAGGTCTCACCGATGACTGACTTTTTCGTCATCGTCAGTGCCAACAGCGACCGGCAGCTTAACGCCATCGTCGATCATATCAGCCAGGAAACGAAGAAACAGCACGGCGTCCGGCCCTGGCGTGTCGAAGGCGAGTCCACGAACGGATGGGTGTTGATCGACTTCGGAGATGTCGTCGTCCACGGTTTTCTGCCTGAAAAGCGCGCCTATTATGACATCGAGGGATTGTGGCGCGAGGCTCCCATTCTGGTTCGCATCCAATAAGCCCCTGACCCGACTCAAAAAAAACACGCGAGACGCCGGTGAGGGGTCTCGCGTATTGCATTCGAGCAACCTGGTAGGCCCTACCCTGGGCAAGGCAAGCCTTGCCCCTACAAGACCGATGTGTATTAGCGGTTCTCGAAGATCCAGCGATCGGTGTCGCGCGTCCAGTCGATCAGCTCGTCCGCCGCGAAGAACAGGTTGATCTCTTTCACGGCATTTTCCGGGCTGTCGGAGCCATGCACCAGGTTACGGCCTACTTCCAGGCCGAAGTCGCCACGAATCGTCCCCGCCGCCGCTTCGACCGGCTTGGTCGCGCCGATGGTATTGCGCGCAATCGCGACGGCCTGGGTGCCTTCCAGGGCCATGACGACCACCGGAGCCGAGGTGATGTAGTCGATCAAGCCATTGAAGAACGGCTTACCCTCATGAATGGCATAGTGTCGTTTGGCCAGATCGCGGCTGATGTGGATCAGCTTCATGCCTGCCAGACGCAGACCGCGATTTTCAAACCGCCGGATGATTTCGCCCGTCAACCCGCGTTGAACGGCATCCGGCTTGACAATGATCAGTGTACGTTCCACAAGTCCTCCTGATTTACATTGAGAATTACACGAAACGGGCCGGGTGGTATTCACCCAGCCCACTCGCTCACACCATTATTCCAACTGGCCTGACTACAACTGATCGAGCGCGCTCCGATAAGCATTCAGCGCGTCTTGCAGCATCCCGCGCCGCATGAAGGCATCGCCCAGCAGGCGACGAACACGCGGAACTTCAGGATGGTCCTCGGCCAGGCTGGACAGATCGTCCGCGACGTCGGGCAGCAACTGCGCCGCGTCAATCAACGTCTCGTACTGCTCCAGGCTGGGAGCCAACGCCTGCCCGCCGTGCAGCGCCCGCGCTAACGCCAGGCGATTTACGTGATCCTCGGGGTCTTGCTCCAACCGGCGGCGGTACTGGTCGAACAACTCGCCTTCGGGAATTGGAGGAGCAGGCCGGGCCGGAGCTTCGGGCGGCGCGACGGCTTTGGGCGCAGGCATGGGGGCCACCGGCTTGGCCGGTTCAGGCTCAGGTTCGGCCACGGGCGGTGTTTCTACCGCCTCGACAACTTCGGAGGTCGGGTCAAAAGAGGCCAGCCAGTCGGGCATGGCATCGGCAGGCTCAGCCGCAGGCAGGGGAACCTCAGACTCTGTCATCCAGGCGGGCATCCCCTCGCCGACTTCCTCAGCCGCGGGTGTCTCTTCCAGCAGCCAGGCAGGCATATCGGACGGCAGCTCCGTCGGCTCGGCTTCACCTTCGGTTTCCACCAGCCAACCGGGCATATCCAGCGACTCCGGCTGAGACAACACCGGCTCTTCCTCGACCGGGGCCGGAGCCTGCAACTCGGCGTCCTGAATAGCGGGAGCTTCGGCAGCAGCGCGGGCCACCGCCTCGGTATACCAGGCCGGTTCGGACTCATCACCTTCCACATGGCGGTCGTACTCGGCGTCCAGCGCCTCGGCCAGTAGATCGGGCGCCTCGGGAGACAGATCGCCGCGCAAGAAGGCAGCTAACTCCGAGTCCGGAATCAGGTCGGATTCCAGGATGGGAGCTTCGTCCGGAGTCTCTTCCGCCCACAACTGCTCTACCCCTTCGTCCAGAGAGAGTTCGCCCGTCACAGCTTCCATATCGGGCAGCACGGCCTGGGCTTCGGGAGCAGTCTCACTCAACCAATCGGGGGCCTCGGACAGGAGATCGAACTCCTCCAAGACAGCCTGAGGTGCTTCGGCCTCGCCTTCGCCCTCCGGTCGCATCCCTTGCAGCCAATCCGGCAGATCGGAAACCAGTTCCGCCGGTTCGACCAACTCCGGTGCGACTTCCGCGGTCTCCTGGCTCTGGCGCGTCTCGGCCAACTTCGCCACCTGGCGCTTCAACCAGGCCAGCTCCTGCGGGCCGGTCAATTGCCCGTGGGCTTGCGCATAGGCGATATCCTCATCCGTCATGCCTTCCAGCGGGTCTGCCGAGGGAGCAGCAACAGGCTCCGGCGCTGGCATTTCGACCGGTTCCTCTTCGACCGCGAGATATTCCGACAACCCTTCCGCCGGTTCAGCCGCGAGGTCTTCCAACCAGGACAGCGACTCGTCCAGGGATGCCAGTTCGGCTTCGACGGCAAGCTCGTCCGTAAGTTCGGGTTCCGGCTGTTCAAGCTGGGGTGGCCGGGCTGCCTCAGAGGGCGACGAGGGGCGAATATCGAAGGCCGAGTAAGGCACATAGCCCGGCTCGTCGACGACTGTGTCTTCGGGCAGTTCCGGGACAGACAGATCCGCCGCGGTCATCAGTTCTTCGGGATTAGCTCCGGTCCGCCGGGCCAGCGACTCCAGCCACGTCATCGGATCGGCGCCGCCCAACAGATCGCCCAGTTCGTCCGATACCTCCGCCTCCGACAGCTCCGTTGGCTCGAAGAAATCGGCGGACGATCCAAACTCGAGCTCCGGTTCGGAGGCGGACGGCTCCCAGGACAGATCCAGTTCGGGCATGGGGACAGGCTCTTCGATCTCCGGCTCGGCAGGAACTTCCGGCGCGGGGGGTTCAGGCTCCGGCGCGGGGGTCTTGCCCCACTCGCGCGCGCTCCGGCTGCCCTCGAAGGGCACATAACCCGGCTCGTCAACCTGGGCATCTTCCGGCAGCTCGATTTCGAGATCCGCCGAGGTCGTCAGTTCGTCCTTGTTCGCGCCCTGCCGCGCGGCGAGGCTCTCCAGCCAGCGCATCGGGTCCATGCCGCCCAACAGATCATCGACAGAAGGTTCGGTGCCGGTCTCGGCTACCGCGCTCTCCGCGGGAGGTTCAGGCTCAGGTTCAAACAACAGTTCCGGAGTCTCGACTTCCAGGCCAGAGAACAGATCATCGAGGGAAGCTTCCGGGTTCATCTCGGCTACCGCGCTCTCTGCAGAGGGTTCGGGTTCAAGCGACAGTTCCGGGGTCTCCACTTCCAGGCCGGAGAACAGATCGGCAAATTCGCCTAGCTCTTCCGACTCCTGTCCACCGGCGCTGGCAAACAGGCTGCCCAAATCTTCACCGGGCTGCGCGGTCAGGCTGTCCAGCCACTGCATCGGATCGACGGCCTTCTCGACCGCTGCTTCCGCCGTGTCCCAGTCCAGCACCTGGAACTCATCCGCCGGAGACTCGGCAGGAGTTGGCTGCTGAACCGGCGCCTCAGGTTCTGGCGCAGGCGCAGCGGACTTCCCCTCTTTGGCCTCGCGCGCGCTCCGGCTGCCCTCGAAGGGCACGTAGCCCGGCTCATCAATCTGGGCATCTTCGGGTACCGGAACATCGACGTTCGCGGCGGTGGTCAATTCTTCTTCGCGAGCGCCCTGGCGCTTGGCAAGACTTTCCAACCAGGCCATCTGCTCTTCGAAGGTCATCTTGTCAAAGTCGGGGAATTCATCGCCCGTGCTACCAGGGGGCGGCACCATATCGTATCCTCCTCAGGGCGACCAGAACCCGTCGTCCTACCGTTATCCAAATAAGCCGTTAGTCTTTGAATGAGTCGGTCAGCCAATCGGGCAACTGCGTCTCGTCCGGTTCAGCGGCCCTCCCGTGCGCGGGACGTAAGGCCATTGGCAGCAAATCTCCGAATGAGAAGTCGTCGGGCACCAACTCGTCGTCCAGATCATCCTCAAAAAGATCGGCCTGATCGACATCCGATTGGATGGGATTAGTATCAGCCGAATCGATAGGTTGCGCAACCTCACTCTCACCGAGCGAAGCCAGCCCGGCCAACATTTCTCGCGCGTCAAAATCATCGGCGAAAAGTTGGGCGGCCTCCGCCTCTGGTGACCCGGTATCCAGAACCAGATCGGCGATCTCCTGATCGAGCGGCGCCGCTTCGTCCAGTCCCGACTCGAACAGGTCGGCCTGGTCCAGGGTGGCAGGCTCAAGCCCGGCCATCAGCTCATCCAGCGCCAGCACGTCCGTCGTGCCGGGGTCCGCCCAGGTCTCTTCCGGTTCGGGCTTAGCGTCAATCTGCTGGAGCCAATCGGGTTCGCTGCCCGGTTGGAGCACCAGCGTATCTTCCGCCATGTAAGGTTCCGGCTCAACAGGGAGAATGTCCTGGAATTTGTCTACCTCGGATTTCGTAATCGCCACCAGCCAATCGGGCATCGCCGCTTCGGCCTCACCCGTCCGGGCCTGATCCTGAGCGAGAGCGTCTTCGGTATCCAGGAAATAATCATCGGAAGGTTCGGAGTCCAGGAGGAGCGCCTCCATCATCGTATCCGACTCGGCGACTGCCGCCGGTTCGGCTTGTTCAGCTTCCTGTTCGGACTCCAACTCGCTCGCCAGGTCAGGGATTTCGATGGGGGGCATTTCTTCCCCGGTGAACGCCGTCATCCAGTCCGGACTCTCGTCTGGCTGCAAAATACCCGTCTCGTGGGCCGACACGTACTGCGGCACATTATCAGGCGTGCCACCTTCGAAGGGATCGTAGGGTTGATCGAGAAGCTCCGCCGATTCACTCACCGGCGCCTGGACAGGTTCCATGTCGGCCAACCAGGCCGGAGTTTCCGCCGTTTCAGCGTCTTTCTGTTTGTCGCCCAGCGACGACAGCAGACGGCTGGTATAGCCATTGGGAGTCGCCTCCTCAGGTTCGGTCGGCGTAACGGGTTCCTCTTCGGGCGTCGACTCTGGTGCCAGGTCCGCGATCAGGTCTTGGGCTGGCTCAAGGGTAGCGGCGTCGAGCACATTCTCCAGATCGAGTTCGGGCATGGCCGCCAACCATTCTTCCTGGGAACCCGTCTCCTCGACCGGTTCCTCCGCACGCCCCGCCTCACCCTGCCACCACATCGCGCCGGAAGCATCGGCAGGTTGGGCGAGAGAGTCCAGGTCCAGACGGGCCTCTTCCGGCTGGATCTCCGGTTCAGGGCTGGGTTTGGCGAAGGACCCCAGCCAGTCGTCATCGACGGCTGCCGGTTCGAGCCAGTCCAGTTCCGGCTCCTCCTGAACCTGGGGTTCTTCGGGAGCTTGCCAGGCTTCTTCCGGAGTTTTCACCGTCTCATGGGTTTCAAACAGGGCCATCATGTCTTCGTCAACAACGGGCGGCGTCGGCATGATTAACGTCGATTCATCCTCGGCGAGAGGTTGGGGCGCGGCTTCGCGCATCCAGTCGGGCATCTCCGCCGGTTCCAACCCGGCAGACATTTCGGCTTCTGCCGGAGCAGGCTCAGCCGTCCCCAGTTCCGCCAGTTCGCCCACCGGCGCCGCACCGGCCAGCCAGTCAGGCATCTCCGCCGGTTCCAGCCCGGCAGACATTTCGGCTTCTGCCGGAGCAGGCTCAGCCGTCCCCAGTTCCGCC
>CAYRWY010000233.1:0-9088 GCA_964427955.1 uncultured Anaerolineaceae bacterium | reverse complement strand
AGAGCAAGCTCTGCCCCTACGAATCATTTGGACTCTATTTCGTTTCTCCATTAGATTTCAAGGCAAGGATCAGTAAAAAGGGCGCTTGCGGAAGCGCCCTGCCGAACCGAGCGAACAGCGCCCTACATGCCGCTGTCTTCGCCCATCATTTCGTGCGTGAGCGCGTCGTACAGGAAGATGTCGAGTTCCGCGCGCAGGTCCGTGCAGAACTGATCCTCACCCTGGACGTTGCCGGGGGTCAGTGTGGTCATGCCATCCATCATGCCCATGTCGGGCGTGGCGTCCATCATCTCGCCTTCGGGCGTCGCTTCCATCATGCCGCCATCGCTGCTCATGTCCGCCATCATCGCGTCGAACAGCGGGGCGTACTGGCCCTTGTCCAGCGACGCAACATCGAGCATCGAGTGGAAGCCGTAGTCATATTCTGCGACGTACAACAGGGTGACGAGGGTCGAATCGCAAGTGATCTTGCTCATGTCCTGCGCGCGGGTGACGGTGGGCGCAGGCGCCGCCAGAACGAAGCTGCCGATCAGCACCAGGAAGGCCAGAAAAAAGGTCGAACGCTTGAAGTTAGACATTGCCCGTATCTCCTTGAAGTGTTTAGACGATACAGGCAGTCTAGCAAGCATTTCTATCCTAGCGATAACGGAAATCTTACAGATTCCTTACAGCGGGAGCGTGAAGCTGAAGGTCGTGCCGCGCTCGGCCCCACTTTCGACCCAGATGCGGCCCCGGTGCGCCTCGACAAACCCGCGCGCGATGGCCAGCCCCAGGCCGGTCCCGCGCCGCCCGTCTTCGTCGCGCACCCGCGAGCGATCCCCGCGGTAGAAACTGGTGAAGATGTGCGGCAGGTGGAGCGGCTCAATCGCCGGGCCGGTATTGTGCACCTCGACCCGCGCCTGCCCCGGCTCGCGGCACGCCCGGATCGTCACGACGCCCTGCGGCGGGGTGTGCTGAAGCGCGTTGTCGATCAGGTTGTAGAGCACGCGCTGAATCTTGTCGGGGGCCATCGTCACCGGGTCGATGTCGGCGCTGACGCTGCCACACAGTTTCACCTGGCGGCGGTCGGCCTGGGCGGTCATGCTGCTCAGCACGTCGGAGATCAGGTCTTTCAGCGACGACCGGTCGAACTCGCTGTCCAGGCGGCCCGCGTCCAGTTTCGCCAGCTCGAAAAGATCGTCGATCAGGCGGCTCAGGTGTTGGACCTCGAACAGCGAGCTGCGAATGTAGCGCGCGGTTGTGTCCGGATCGGTCACCACCTCGTCCGCCAGGGCCTCGAACATCACGCGGATCGAGGTGAGCGGCGTGCGCAGGTCGTGCGATACCCAGGCGATCAGATCGCGGCGGGTCTGTTCCACCACGCTTTTCTGCTGCTCGATCTTTTGCAGATTTTCGGCCATCCAGTTGAAGGTCTGGATCAGCTCGGCCAGTTCGTCGGTGCCGGTCACGTCCAGGCGGGTGTCGAGCTGCCCCTGGGCCAGCCGTTCAGCGGCGCGGGTGAGCGCCTGAATCCGGTCGGTCAGGGCGAAGACCACGAACAGCCCGAAGATCAGCGCCGTCATCCCGGCGAAGGCCAGCAGCGCCACCGTCAGCACGAGGTCGTGCTGGCTGATGAACATCAACTGGGCTGTGACCCAGACGTTCAGCGTCACCAGCCCCACCGTGATCACGACGATGCTCAGCAGCGACCAGCGCAGGCTGGGGAACCACCGGATCAGCCCGCGGCGGTAGAGCAGATAGGCGACCAGCACCGTCAGCCCGCCGGAGCCGGACATGAACAGCACCAGCAGCCGCAGATCCGCCGCCGGAGGATGGAGCCGGGCGACCACGAACAGAATCGCCAGTCCGAGCGCGGCGATCATGCCGCCCAGCATGGCCAGGATCGAGAGCCAGGGTGAACGCTTCATCCCGCAGGAGCCTCAAATCTATACCCGATGCCCCACACCGTGTGGAGATAGATCGGCTGGGCCGGGTCCGGTTCGATTTTTTCGCGCAGGCGGCGGATGTGCACCGTCACCGTGCTTTCGTCGCCGTAGAACTCGTAGCCCCACACCTGGTCCAGCAGTTGGGTGCGGCTGAAGACCTGGCGCGGGTGGCGGGCCAGGAACCACAGCAGGTCGAATTCCTTCGCCGTCAGTGCCAGCACGGTCTCGCCGCGCTTGACGGTGCGGCTGCCCGGCTCCAGGCTGAGATCGGCGGCGATCAGCGGCTTCTCTTCTTCTTCGTCCCGCAGCGCGGTGCGGCGCAGCACCGCCTTGATACGCATCACCAGCTCGCGCGGGCTGAACGGCTTGGTCACGTAATCGTCAGTGCCCAGTTCGAACCCCGCCAGCCGGTCCTGCTCCTCGGTCCGGGCGGTCAGCATGATGATCGGGACGCTGCGATGCTCACTGCTGAACGCGGCGCTGGCCGGATCGCGCAGCGAGCGCGTGATGGTATAGCCATCCAGGCCGGGCAGCATGATGTCCAGCACGAGCAGATCGGGCTGTTCCTGGTGCAGCAGGTGCAGCGCCAGCGGCCCGTTGTCGGCCTCGATCACCCGGAAGCCTTCGCGCTCAAGATATTTGTGGACGACTTCGCGCACGGTGGCTTCGTCGTCCACCACCAGAATCGTTGGTTGTTTTCCCATAGCGGAGATTGTACTAAGGATTCCTTACAAGAGCCTTACGACGCCCATCTGTGCCAGTTGTCACTTGCCCCCCGGGTGACGCTATAATTTAAGAGAGTCTTGAACTAATCTTTGAGTTATGTGGAGACCCAGCCAAAGGAGTGCAGCGTGAAAACACCAATCCGTGTCGCCGTCACCGGGGGTGCCGGTCAAATCGGCTACAGTCTGTTGTACCGGTTAGTCAACGGGGAAGCCTTCGGCCCCGACCAGCCCGTGATCCTGCAACTGCTCGAAGTGCCCCAGGCGTTGGATGGGCTGCGCGGCGCGATCATGGAATTGGAGGACTGCGCCTATCCCCTGCTCTACGGCGTGTCCATGTCGGACGATCCGAAAGTGACCTTCAAGGATGCCAATTGGGCGATCCTGGTGGGCGGCAAGCCGCGCGGCAAGGGCATGGAACGCGCCGACGTCATCCGCGACAACGCCCCGATCTTCGTCGCGCAGGGGCGAGCCATCAACGATGGAGCCGCCAGCGACGTGCGCGTGCTGGTGGTCGCCAATCCGTGCAACACCAACGCGCTGATCGCGCTCAAGAGCGCCCCGGACGTGCCGCAGGATCGCTGGATGGCGATGACACGGCTGGACGAAAACCGCGCCCGCTTCCAGATCGCGCAGAAAGCCGGGGTGCCCGTCACCGCCGTGACCAACCTGGGCGTGTGGGGCAACCACAGTCCGACCATGTATCCCGACTTCGAGCACACGAAAATCAACGGGAAGCCCGCGCTGGACGTGATCTCTGACCGGGCCTGGTTCGAGGGTGATTTCCTCAAGACGATCCAGCAGCGCGGCAAAGCCGTGATCGATCTGCGCGGCAAAAGCAGCGCCGCCAGCGCCGCCAACGCCATCGTCAACCACGTGCAGAGCACCCTGGCCCCCACGCCCGCCGGGGATTGGTTCAGCGCGGCCAAGCTGTCCGACGGCAACCCGTACGGCGTGCCGGAGGGGCTGATCTACTCGTTCCCGATGCGGTCGTCCGGCAACGGACAGTGCGAGTGGGTGAGCGGAGTCGAGCTGAGCGACTATGCGCGCGGACGCCTCCAGATCACGACGGCGGAGCTGCAAGAGGAACGTGAGGCCGTCGCTGAACTATTGAAATAGACGGCGGCTCATGCTACAATTTTGATCCATTAACGGTGCGGCGTGGGTCCTTATTGCTCACGCCGCGCGTTGTGTGTGCCCAGGTAGACAAAGGAATGATCCCGCGCTCTATGGAACCACGAAAACCAACGGTTGCGCTCAAGCGTCCCCGCAGCACGTTCGCCACGGTGTCCGGGGTGATGTGGGTCGCGGGCGTCTTGATCCTCGTGTTCCTCGTATCCTTGCAGCTCGCACCCTCCGTGATCGAACAGCGCCGCGACAGCGGGATTTTCGCCTATACCGGCAAAGTGATTCTCGAAGGCGGCCAGCCCTATAGTGATGCCTGGGATAACAAACTGCCGGGGGTGTACCTGATCGACGCGCTGGCCTTCGTCCTGTTCGGGACGAACCGCTGGGCTTTGTGGCTGATCGAAAATATCACGCTGGTGCTGGCCGGGCTGGTGATGTTCTGGCTGCTCCAGCAGTTGTACCGCAACCGGGCTGAAGCCTGGATGGGCACGATCATCCTGGTCATCCTGGCCCGCCATCCGGGGCTGGTCTCGGATGTCAACTTCACCGAGCCTTACGCCCTGCTGCCGCAGGTGATCGTGCTGGCGGCGGGTTACCAGTTTTTGCGCCGACCGAGCTACCGGCTGGCCTTCGTGATCGGGTTCGCGTCGGGCGCGGCCTTTCTGATCAAACAAACGACCGTCGGGGTGGCGCTGACGTTCATCCCGGCTATTCTGCTGACCCGCCACCCGGTCATGCGCAGCCAGGGCCGGTGGAGCCGCCTGGGCGTGATCGTCCTGGGTGGGCTGACCATCCTGGGCCTGATGGCGATCTACCTGCTCGCCAACGGCATCCTCGACAACGCCATCGACGCGTCGTTCGTGGCGGCCAGCGCCTTCCACCACTGGGTGGGCGAGCAGTCGGCCTGGATCGGCGAGACGGTCTTCGTCAGCCTGACGTCGAGCGATTTCCCCGCCGTCTTTGGCCCGCTGCTGCCGTTCCTGGGAATCGGGATGGTCGCCGCGGTGCGCCGGTCGCGCAGTTATGTGCGCCAGAACCGCCAACTGCCCACGGCGCGTCAGAACCGCCGTCTGGCCTCCGAAGCTACGCTGCTGGCGTGGGCGGTGCTGGCCTTCTTCGCAGACCTGGGATTGGCGAACGTCACGGGACGCGGTTACAGCCATTACTACGTGCCGCTGCTGCCGTCCAGCGTGCTGCTGATCACGCTGAGCATCCTGGTCGTCCGCCGCTACGGCGCGCGTCCGGAGCGCGGCTCCCGGTTGATCGCCGCCGGGTTGCAGCTTTACCTGGGCACGCTGCTGCTGGGCGTGTCGCTGGGCGCGTCGCTGTTCCGCTTCTATATGGTCAATTGGGACATCGCCGGGCCGGAACGCGAGCGGGACGTCGTCGCGTACGTTATGGAGCACACCGAACCTGACCAGACGGTGCTGGTGTGGGGCGTCGATACCGTGATCAATTTCCAGTCCGGGCGCGACAGCCCGACCGAGTACACCTACGGCTACCCGCTGGTCGTGCCGGGCTACACCACGGACGAAGACATTCAGGACGTCGTGCACGACCTGGAGCGCAACCGCCCGGCGCTGATCATCGACACCACCCTGCGCGACGGGGATCGCGTCCCACCGCTGGACCCAGTCCGGCGTGAGCAGTGGTGGGCCGCCGGAGGCCGCCAGGATATCGTGAACCTGGACCCGATCTTCAATTTCGTCTCCGCGCACTGCCGGACCATCAACGAGATCGACCAGGCGGTGATCTATCACTGCCGCTACCAACTGGCCGGGGATGGACCGTTCAACAGTGTGGCCGAGCCGTTCGTCGAGGGTATGGATACCTTCTGGGGCAACCTGGGGATCGACGTGAAGCACGGCCTGGGCGAGGTCTACAACGACGTCTCGCTCGGCGTGTATTGAGAAGAGCAGCGAACAGTTTTCAGTTATCAGTTCACAGGTAGAACCTGCCACGGGCCACCGGGCAGGTTTTTTGATCCCGGTGTTGTCCGCGAGAGGGCGAGCAGCGGGTATGCCTTACCCACCAATGGCCCTCACCCCTGTCCCCTCTCCCATAGACAACGATGGGAGAGGGGAAAAAGCGTGCGGCTCCCCCTCTCCATTGCGCTTTTTGAATGGAGAGGGGGTTGGGGGGTGAGGCCGGGACCATTGACCTCAAGAGAGGTGGGTAACGGACAGCCACGCGGTGGTGAGGGCGAGCAGCGCGGGGGAAACGCCGAGGTAGGGGCGCGAGCTTGCTGCGCCCGGCTTTGAAAAAATGAAAATTGTCCCTCAAAAACTCCGGTTCTCTATACCGCGACTGCGCTAACTTGCCTGGAGCAAAAGCCTGTCGGCACATTCCAGAGCAGACCGTGTGGCCTGCTCTTTTTATTTCACCACACCTTGATAAAGTTCAAGCATCACCTTAATAAAATTAATCTCAGACTTGACTCTTGCGGCGAGTCGGAGTATATATTGAAATGATGCATCAAAATCCTTGAGTCGCACGTAAATAATATTGAACATTCGATCAAGGTTCTTGCAGCCCTCCTCCCTGGGCCGGGCGGGCAGTCCAATAAGCTGTCCGCCCCCTACTCCGGAGAAGGCCCCGCACAAGGAGATCCACAGCATGGCGATACACTGGCGCGAAGATCGCTGGAAGGTCCCTTTCTTTACCATCTATTCCGGACAGGTGCTGTCGTGGGTGGGCAGCCAGGTGGCGATGTTCGCCCTGATCTGGTGGCTGACCGACAAGACCGGATCGGCGACGGTGCTGGCGACGGCGTCCCTGGTGTCGATGCTGCCGCAGATCGTGCTGGGTCCGATTGCGGGCGTCTACGTGGATCGCTGGAACCGCCGCCTGACGATGATCATCGCGGACGGCAGCATCGCGCTGGTGTCGCTGGGGCTGGCCTACCTGTTCTGGAGTGGCAGGGCGGAAATCTGGCACATCTACGTCGTGATGATCGCGCGCGCGCTGGGCGGCATCTTCCACTGGCCCGCCATGCAGTCGTCCACGTCCCTGATGGTCCCCAAGAAGCACCTGGCGCGCGTGTCCGGCCTGAACCAGGCGATGAACGGCGCGCTGAACATCATCGGCCCGGCGCTGGGCGCGCTGGTGCTCGAATACGCCGAGATCGAACACGCCCTCATGCTCGACGTGATCACCGCGACGTTGGCCATCACCCCCCTGCTGGTCATCGTGATCCCCCAGCCGGAACGGCAGGCCCTGGTCCAGGCCGAAGCCAAACCATCGATGTGGGCCGACCTCCGCGACGGCGCGCGCTACCTGTTCCAGTGGCGTGGGTTGGTGCTGCTGACGGCGATGGCGATGATCTTCAAGATCGCGCTGACGCCCGCCTTTTCGCTGCTGCCACTGATGGTGCGCGATCATTTCAACGGCGGTGCGCCGGAACTGGCCACACTGCAATCGGCGTTCGGGATCGGGATCATTCTCGGCGGAATTCTGCTGGGCGTCTGGGGCGGCTTCAAACGGCGCATCCTGACCACCCTGATGGGGATTTCCGTCGTCGGCGTGGCCCTGCTCGGCGTGGGACTACTGCCGCCCGACTGGTTCGACGCCGCGATCCCGCTGATGTTCGTGGGTGGAGTCTGCGCCGCGCTGTGCGATGGACCGCTGTTCGCCGTGCTGCAAGGCACCATCGCGCCGGAGATGCAGGGCCGCGTGTTCATGCTGTTCGGCAGCCTGGTCACCCTGACCTCGCCGTTTGGGCTGGCGCTGGCCGGGCCGGTGACGGACGCCATCGGCATTCAGATCTGGTACGTGGTGGCGGGCATCCTGTGCGCCGGACTGGGCGTGTGGGGCTTCTTCCTCCCCGCCATCGTCCATATCGAAGATTTCCGCGCCGCCGAGACCCTCTCGCCGGAGTTGGCCGCCGAGGACGCGATCCCGGCGTAGCGATGGCCCTCCCCCCTGTGTCCCCTCTCCCATACAGAACGATGGGAGAGGGGAGGAACCCCAACTAGCCCTCATCCACAGAAAGGTAGATGGTATAAAAGGCAGGGTGAGATTTGTCCACCACTATCTTATAGACTTTTCCTGCGTTAGGTGATCTTCTCCATTCAGCACCGTCAAACAATTCGGCGTGACTGGGATTCCACCAGTCCGGTTTGTTGTGAGACAACTGGTGAGGATTATAGCCATCTTCGAGTTGAGATTGATTTAGCCCCAGCTTTGGGAGGAATTCAGACAGACTCGCCGGAGAAAGCTCCAGTTTGACAAGGAGACTCTGGCCTTGCCACGAAAAATATGAAATCCTGACATGTTTGGCATCGTCAGGAATTGAGGCTTCCATAAAGCTCTCGGCATAATATCTTTCCACATGAGGCTTGATAGCCAGACCGCCGCCCACCAAAACCAGCGGACAAATTACTGAAAATATGAGGCGAAGTCTCGGCTTTTCACCTGTCATGGTCGGATCAACTCCGCACCAGCGCCGCATCCGTGCGCAGGTCCTAGACCTGAGCCTGATAGATCACCGGGCGATAGCGAGGTTCGGGGACAGGCAGCCCTTTTTCGCGCATCATGGCAATGATCGCGTCTCTGGCAATCAAGACCTGTTCCAATGCCTGCTGCGGTGTGTCGCCGTGTGCCGAGCACATTTCGAAGTCGGGAATATCGGCGATATAGGCTTCGTCAACCTCGCTGTAAAAAACGTTGATGTGGTAGTCTTTCATTGGTCATCACCCGCTTGCTCATCTTCATCATCGATGTCGTCTTCTAATTCAAGATTATACTTCTCTACCAGTTTCAAAAACTGTTTCATCTGGTAGGGTTCGACTTGATCGTGTTTGTCGGGTTGAAGCGAAATTCCTTGAGGCACATTCGGGTGCTCATAAATGTGGTGACTACCGCTGATACGATCCAGACTGAAACCGAATCCTTCAACCAGGGTGACAAACTCGTCAAACCGGACGTTCTTTGAACCCCGCATGATCTTGATAAGAAGCTTTCGTTTTTTGGTCATCGCCTCATCAACTCCGCACCAGCGCCGGATCGCCGCGCAGCAGCTTGCGGTAATGCGTGAACTTCGCGTAGATCTGCATTCCGGCGCGCGTGTAGAGCGTCAGGGCGCTGGGATTGTCGGCGCGCACGCCCAGCACGGACAGGCGGTAGCCGCGCTGCTGGCCCGCGTAGAAGCTCTGCCGCAGCAGCGCCTCGCCCAGCTTGCGCCCGCGATAGGGCCGCAGCACGCCCAGGCGTCCGATATACTGCCAATCGGGATGATCGTCGCCCCAGACCACGCTGATCGCGGCGCCGACGATCTCGCCGGAGGTCTCGTCCAGCGCCACCGTCCACAGCGCC
>CAYRWY010000232.1:5368-9134 GCA_964427955.1 uncultured Anaerolineaceae bacterium | reverse complement strand
ATCAACGACCGGCTGAAAAACGAGGTCTTCATCCTGATGGGGCCAGGCCGCTGGGGTACATCCGACATCAACCTGGGCGTCAAGGTGAGTTATGCCGACATCTACAACAGCCGCGCGCTGATCGAGATCGCGTATTCGGACGGCGGCGGCACGCCCGAAATGGCCTACGGGACGCACTTCTTCCAGGATTTGGTCGAGACGCGCATTTTCCCGCTGGCGCTGTTCCCCGAAGACCCGAACGTGACCTTCAATTGCAGCTTCTTCGACCGCGCGCCGAACGTGCTGGCCGAGCTGCTACCGGACGATGCCGACCTGAGCGACGTGATCCACGTGATCGACGTGGCGGCCTGCTGCGACGGGCGGCTGTTGGAGATCGTGATGGATGGCGAGCGCGACGAGGCGCTGGGGTATCTCAGGGGGGAGTGAGCGGCGGCACCCACAGCGGAAATAACCCGAACCGGTACAGGGACGAAATGCGCCGGATCTCGCCGTCGGGGTACAGCACCGCGACATGGCGTTTCCAGCCGCGCTCAGTAGACACCGTAAAGGCCAGATAGGTACCGTCCGGCGAAGGAACCAACGGCGCATAGGCATATCGTTCACTTTCTGGCCGGGAATTGAACTCGTACAGTGTGGTGGTCTGCTGATCGGCCAGGGTATAACGTCGGATGTAATCCCGCTCCTGATTATCGTAGGCGAGGAAGACAATCGCCTGTTCATCCGGCTGCCAACTGGGACAGTAATGTCCCCAAATCGTCGCGGGCGACCCTTCCGGTTTTCCAACAATATGCTGAGCGATACCCTGGGAATCCAGAAGCAGAATCAAGTCGCCACGCATATTCGCCTCGCCCGCCGGAAGCTCAAAATCCGGCACATACTCGAACACGATGTAACCGACTAGCGCCGCAATATACCGACCGCCGGGCGAAAAGGGCAAACAGGTCCAAAACATCCCGGTGAGGTCAGGCACCAGACCTGATGGGTCAATCTGCTCGCCAGTAGTCAGATCATAGAGGAACGTAGGATTACCTTCGCCCAGGTATTCGCGCTTAAACCCTACGACAAGATGATTCAAGTCAGGCGAAAGTGTCACCGGATATGGCTCTGGATAATCGTAGAGAACTCGCAGCGTTTCGCCCGTGACCACACTGGCTTCGACGATACGCCGCCCATAGCCGCTATCACTGCCCTCGTTTGGATACTCCGTCTCGAAGTAAATGCTTTGCCCATCTGTGCCCCAAACCACTGGAAAGTAGTGTTGCCAATCTTGAAGAATCCCTCCTGCATAGTGCATCGGCGGACTGTCATCCAGACATCGCTGCAACACGCCGGTACGATCCAGGATACACAATTGACGTGGAAACAAGGTGAACGCTTCGTCAATGGGTGGCAGTATTCGATATACCGCCAGTAAATTGCCTTGCGGAGACCAACTGAGAGGCGCTAACTCATCGGCATCCTGGTCCACATAGAACGTAGATAGCTCTGCGGTCTCGGCATCGACCCGCATGATCACATTGCGTGGATAATCGCCATACTCCGCGAAGGTCGTGGTAAACAGCAGATCAGCGGGCAGCGGCGGAAGCTGCGACGGCGGCGCGGCGTGCGTGGACGCCATCCCGCCCACGATCAGGGCTATCGCTAGCATCAGGGCCATCGATTTCGTTTTCATAGACTCACCTTTCGAGGTCGTTTCTTCCCAAGGTAGAACAAGTTCCCGCGACCGCTCGCGCCGTGCGGGCGACGACGTCCGGCCCCGCGGACTCGTCGATCCACAGGTTGACGAGGCGGCCCGCCGTCCAAGAGGCACCGCCGTCCCGCCCGAAAAAGCTGCTGAGCGGGGCATAGAGCGTGGACCAGGGCAGCCCGGCCTGCCGCAGCCCGTGCACCACACGCCGGGCCAGTGCCGCCGTCGGCGTCAGGATCGTATAGCACCACAGCGCATCCCCGGCCCGCAGGTCCGGCAGGGCCAGCGGTAACCCAGCCAGCCGCGCCGCCAGTTCGTGCGCGTGGGCGTTGCGATAGTCCCGCCGCGCGCTCAGCGTCTCCCGGTCGGCCCGGATGCGATCCAGGTTGGCGGGCGACGGATCGAAGCCGCGCAGCAGCGACGGTGCCCGCGCGCCCAGTTGGGCCGCATAGCCCGCCGCCGCGGTGGGGGGTAGGAGCGCCGCCAGACCCCACCCTACATCCCTCCCCGCAAGCGGAGAGGGACTTACTGCATCTTGCTCCCTTCCTCCGCCTGCGGGGGAAGGGCTGGGGATAGGGGTTAGCAGATCATCCAGCTCGCGCGCCTCCGCCGCGATCCCGTCCCACAGCGCGCCGTCCTCGAAGAACAGCACCCCGCCCCGCCCGCCGATCATCTTGTAGCGGTCGAAGCTGATGAACGAAAAATCGCCCAGCGATCCCACCGGGCGACCCTGGTACGATCCGCCAAAGCCCTGTACGGCATCCTCGATGATCGGAATGCCCGGCGCGGCCCGCCGGATCGCGTCCAGATCGGCGATGTGGCCGTACAGGTGCGCGACGAGCACCGCGCGGGTGCGAGGGGTGACGTGCCGGGCGACGCTGGCGGGAGAGAGGGTATAGCGACCGGGCAGCACGTCCGCGAAGATCGGCGTGAATCCGGCCAGCAGCACGCCATCCAGCGCCACCGGGCACAGCAGATCGGGGAGGATGACCTCGCCGGGACCGTCGCGCCGCCGGATCGCGCGCAGCGCCAGCCACAGCGCGGTCGTCCCGCGCCCGACGATCACGGCGTGGGTACGACCCAGAGAGGCGGCAAATTGATCTTCGATCTTCATAGGAAACATGGCAAAGAGGCGGAGAGGGGCGATTCATGAATCGCCCCTACAAAATCACCGACCATTCTTGAGGCCCTGTCTCAATACCGCGCCGGGGGCAGATCGACCAGGCGGAGGATTTGCGGAGTCTCCGCCATGCCGCCGTACGCGATCTGGCTGCCGTCGGGACTCCACGTCACCAGCAGCGAATTCGTGTTCAGGACCGAGACCAGTTCGCCGGTCGCGGCATTCCAGATGCAGGTCGTGCCGTCCAGGCTGGCGCTGGCGATCCATTTCCCGTCGGGACTCCAGTCCAGCGTCTCGATGAAATTGGTGTGCTCGCGCAGCACGCGCACGAAGCCATACGGATCGGAGCGCCACAGCCGCAGCGTCGCATCGACACCGCCCGTCACCAGCCGGTCCGAGTCGGGATTCCATTCGACGGCCAGCACTGCGCCCTGGTGACCTTCCAGCTTGGCGAGGAAGCGGCCCGTCTGCGCATCAATCACGGTGATCCAGGATTGGTGCACGACGGCGACCTTGCGACCATCGGGACTCAAGGCGCTGGCCGTCCCGCCCGCCTGAAGGGTGTAGAGCGTGGTGAAGGTGTTGGCGTCCCAGACCCAGCCGTCCTGATCGTCCAGCCCGAAGGCGAACAGCCGGTTGCCGTCCGGCGTCCAGGCCACGCTGGTGATCGCGCCGGTCACGGTCTGGAAATCGGCCAGCAGTTCCCCGCGCGCCGCGTCCCAGATCCGTACCGTGCCATCCCCGCCGCCGCTGGCGAGACGATCCGCCGTGACTGGATTCCAGGCCAGCGCGGTCGCCCCGTCGATATGCCCAGCCAGAGAAAACCGGATCGTCAGCGTGGCGACGTCCCACAGATCGATGGTGCCGTCACTGCGCGCCCCGGCGATCTGGGTGCCGTCGCTGCTCCACGCCAGCGCGATCAGGCGCGCGGCCTCCGGCTCCTGGGCGGCGCTGGACCC
>CAYRWY010000232.1:0-5268 GCA_964427955.1 uncultured Anaerolineaceae bacterium | reverse complement strand
TAATCCGGCGCGGCGGGATCGCGCCCGCGCAGATCGCGCAGCAGCGCCACCTGGATGAAGTTCAGCGGGTCCACATACGGGTTGCGGCGGTCAATCGAGCGGCGCATGACGGGATTGTGACTCAGCAGTTCGTCCTGCCCGGTGATCAGGCTGACGTAGCGGCAGGCGCGAGCGTGCTCGTCGCGGATGCGGTCGAAGATCGCCGCGCGCAGGGCGGGATCGGCCACCAGCCCGGCGTACTGCTCCGCGATCCCCATATCGGCTTTCGCCAGGTCCAGCTCGACATTATCCACCAGCGCCGCAAAAAACGGCCAGTGCCGGTACATGGCTTGCAGCCGTTCCAGCCCCGCCCCGGTGCAGTCGTCCCCCTGGCAGTAGTGCTCGAAAGCCAGCCCCACGCCGTACCAACTGGGCACGATGGCGCGGCTCTGCATCCACGAGAAGATCCAGGGGATGGCGCGAATCTGGTCGAAACCGCCCTGCCCGCGCTTCGACGGGCGCGATCCGATGGGCATCGCGGCCAGTTCGTTGAGCGGGGTCGCCGCCGACCAATACTCCACGAAGCCGGGCGTCTCGTAGACGAGATTCCGGTACGCCGTGCGCCCCGCCTCGGCCAGGCGATCCATCACCGCAAGCCAGCCGGATTCCGGCCCGGCCTCACCCTCCACATTGGGCGGAGCAAGCTCCGCCCCTACAGACCCAACGGGAGTGACGTTGGTCGTCCCCTCTCCATTTTGAATGGAGAGGGGGCCAGGGGGTGAGGCCGGGACGCACGCCGAGCGCAGCACGGCATTCAACACCTGGTGCAGGTGCCGCCGCGCGATGGCCGCATTGCTGTAGCGGTAGGCGATCACCTCGCCCTGTTCGGTGATCTTGATGCGGCCCTGCATCGAGCCGGGCGGCTGGGCCAGGATAGCGCGGTTGGTCGGACCGCCGCCGCGCCCGATGCTCCCGCCGCGCCCGTGGAACAGTTCCAGCCGGATGTCCTGCGCCCGGCACAGGTCGCCGAGCCGCTGCTGGGCGAGATACATGCCCCAGTTCGAGGCGAGATAGCCGCCGTCTTTGCCGCTGTCGGAATAGCCGAGCATGATCTGCTGGTGATCGCCGCGCCGGGCGAGGGTGGCGCGGTAGTTAGGCATGGCGAACAATGCGGCCATGATCCGCGGCGCGTGTTCGAGATCGTCCACCGTCTCGAACAGGGGGACGACGTCCACGTGATTTTCGATCCCGACGGCGTGCGCCAGCAGCAGCAGGGTCAGCACGTCGCTGGGCGCGGTGCACATGCTGGCGATCACGGTGTCGATCACCGCCGGGCCATACTGGGCGTGCGCGGCGGCGATCATGCGCCAGGTAGCGATGATCTGGTTGGTCGCCGGGGAAAAATCCGGCTCGACCGGGAACAACGGGCGCGGATTGACGATCTCGCAGAGCAGCTCGGCCTGCTTTTCATCTTCCGGCAGCGCCAGGTAATTCGGGCAGATCTGGTACTCGCGCAGGATTTCGTCGAGGGCGGCGGCGTGCAGGCGCGCATCCTGCCGGACTTCGAGCGGGACGAGGTGCAGCCCGAACAGGTCGATCTTCCGGATCAGCCGGTCCAGCACCCCACCCGCCGCCCGCTGGCCGCCCCCCTGGCGCAGGCTGTCCGCCAGCAGGCGCAGATCGTCGCCCAGTTCCTCGCCGGAACGGTAGCCGTCGGCCTCCAGCGTGAGCGCGATCAGGTCCAGCGCCTCGCGATACAGTTCGCCGGGAAAGTGCGGCGTCTCACGCCCGTGCTGCACGAAGGCCCGCAGCGCCTCCGATACCGGGACGTCGCGCGTCGATTGGGTCAGGTGCTCGCCCAGGTGCGCGATCTCTTTCAGGTAGACGCGGCGCGCGGCCTGGCGCAGCGTGGACAGGGTGTGCAGCGTGACCTCCGGCGTGACGTGCGGGTGACCGTCGCGATCCCCACCGATCCACGAGGCGTAGTGCAGGATGGGCGGCAGCGTGGACCAGTCCGGGCCGGGATAGTGGGTTTCCAGCGCAGCGCGCAGATCGGACTCGACGTCCAGCGCGATGTCCATGATCACCGAAGTGATGAAGTAGATGCCGAACTCGACTTCGTCAGCCACCGTCGCCCGCGCGGCGCGGGTCGGGTTGGTCTGCCACAGTTCCTCGATCTCCTCGGCCAGCGCCGCCTCCAACGTCCGCTCCTCGCGGGGCAGCAGGCCCGCCGCATCGCGCCGGGACATCATCTGCGCGACGTGGCGCAGCTTGACCAACACCTCCTGGCGCTTGGATTCGGTGGGATGGGCCGTCATGACCAGCCGGACGCGCATCCCCTCCAACTGGGCGCGCAGGTCGTCCGCCGTGATCCCCGCCGCTCGCAGCGCGGCCACGGCGCTGTCCACCGATTCGCCGCTGACGCCCTCGCGCTCGCGCTGGCGCAGCACCCGGATGCGCTGCTGGTCTTCGGCGATGTTGATCAACTGAAAATAGTTGCTGAAGGCTTTGATCAGCACGCGGCGCTGATCCAGGTCCAGATCGCGAATGAGATCGATCAGGGCGGCATGGGCGGCCTGATCGTCGCCGCGGCGCGCTTTGGCGGCGGCCCGCACCTGCTCCACGGTGTCGAGCGCGGCATCGCCGTGCAGCTCGCGGATCACGGTGCCGAGCAGGTTGCCCAACAGGTGGATGTCGGCGCTGAGAGCGCTCGTGGGGTCGGAGTTATTGAGCATCATGGACATCCCATACTCAGTGTATTCGCTACACCCGATCATACTACGACCCGGCCATCTTTGCCCCCGCGTGGTACACGATGCTATACTGGCGTTGAACATCCATGAAGGTCTCAAGGATCGACCATGCCCTGTCCTGAACTAACGCGCGTGAACATCCTCGGCGTGGGGGTGAGCGCGATCAATATGCCGCTGGCGCTCGATCAACTGGTGTGCTGGATCGAGCAGCGCCAGACCGTCTACGTGGTGGTCTGCCCGGTGCACCCGATCATGGCGAGCCAGTTCGACGACCATCACCGCGCCGTGCTGAACGGAGCGGGCATGGTCACGCCGGACGGGATGCCGGTCGTCTTCGTCAGCCGCCTCCTGGGTCACCGCCAGGTGGATCGCGTCTACGGCCCGGACCTGATGCTGGCGTTCAGCGCGATCATGGCCGAGCACGGCTACCGCTCCTACTACTACGGCGGAGCGGAGGGCGTGCCGGAACTGCTGGCGGAGACGCTCACACAACGATTTCCGGGGCTGAAAGTCGCCGGGACCTATTCGCCGCCGTTCCGCGCGCTGATGCCCGACGAAGAACAGGCCGTCATCGACCAGATCAACGCCGCCCAACCGGACGTGGTGTGGGTGGGATTGGGCACGCCCAAGCAGGAACTCTGGATGGCCGAGATGCGTGCGCGGCTCAACGCCCCGGTGCTGATCGGCGTGGGCGCCGCGTTCGACTTTCTGACCGGGCGCAAGTCGCAGGCCCCGCGCTGGATGCAGCGGCACGCCCTGGAATGGCTGTACCGGCTGGCGCACGAGCCGCGCCGCCTGTGGCGCCGGTACGTGATCTACAATCCCCTGTTCATCCTGTTCGTGCTGCTCCAACTGCTGGGGCTGCGCCGTCTGCCGCTGGACGACAAGCACGTATGAACATTCTCGTCGTCCACAACTTCTACCAGCAGCCGGGCGGCGAAGATACCGCCATGCAGCGCGAAAGCACGATCCTGCGCGAGCACGGGCACACCGTCAACACTTATTTCCGCTCGAACGACGAGGTGAACGACCTCGGCGGGTGGGGCAAGCTCACCTTACCCCGGCGGATGATCTGGGCGAGCGATGCCGTGCGCGACCTGCGCGCCCTGATCCGCGACACCCGGCCTGACCTCGTTCACTTCCACAACACGCATTTCATGATCTCCCCGGCAGCGTACCAGGCGTGCCAGGAAAATGGCGTCCCGGTGGTGCAGACGCTCCATAACCCGCGCCTGATGTGCCCCGCCGCCAGCTTTTTTCGCGCCGGGCAGGTGTGCCAGGACTGTTTGGGCAAAGCCTTCGCCTGGCCGGGCGTGGTACATGGCTGCTATCGCGGCTCGCGGCTGCAAACGGGCGCCGTCGCGGCGGGGACGGCTTTTCACCGCCAGCGCGGGACGTTTACCCGGATGGTCGATGGCTACATCACCATGACGGAGTTTTACCGCCAGCAGTACCTCGCGGGAGGACTGCCCGCCGAAAAACTGCACATCAAGCCGCATTTCGTTCTGCCGGTGCCCGCCGTGCGCGCCGCCGATGATCCGGGGCAGTATGCGCTGTTCGTCGGACGGCTCGACCCGGAAAAAGGCGTACGGACGCTGCTCCATGCCTGGCGCGATCTGGATATTCCGCTCAAAATTCGCGGCGGCGGCCAACTCGCGGACGAGGTGCAGCAGGCGATCCAGGCTAACCCGGTAGTGGACATGGTAGGGCGGCTGACGACGGAGGAATTATTCGACCTGATGCGCGGCGCGCGGTTTTTGGTGTGGCCATCGGAAGGCTACTACGAGACCTTTGGGCTGGTGGCCATCGAAGCGTACGCCTGCGGCGTGCCGGTGCTCGGCGCGCGGATCGGCGTGGCGGCGGAGATCGTCCAGGATGGGCAGACCGGGCGGCTGTTCGCGCCGGGGGATGCGCAGGATCTCGCCGCCACGGTGCGCTGGGCGTGGGACCACCCGGAGACGATGATGACCTACGGCCAACAGGCCCGCCAGACGTTCGAGGCGCGTTACACGCCGGAGCGCAACTACGCGCAGTTGATCGCCATCTACGAGGCGGTGATCCGGCCATGAGCGACTTCTCACCGTCTCAACTGGCGGAGCGCGCACGCACGGCAGCGGCGCAGCTTCAAGCCGATCACCCCGGCCTGCGGCAGATCACGGCGAATATCGGCTGGCTGTTCGCCGACAACATTTTCCGGCTGTTCAGCCTGGTGCTGGTCAACGCCTGGGTGGTGCGCTACCTCGGACCCGCCCGTTACGGCGACTTGTCCTACGGGCTGGCGCTGGTCGCGCTGTTCACGCCGCTGGCCACGCTGGGATTCACGGACATCGTCGTGCGCGACATGAACGAGCTGGATCTGCTGGACCAGCGGGCGACGCGACGCTTCTTCGCCGAACAGAAGCCCGACGTGGTCATCGACGCCGCGGCCAGAGTGGGCGGCATCATGGCCAATTGGCAGCAGCCCTGGGAGTTCGGCTACGAGAACATCATGATCGAGGCCAATCTGATCGGCGAGGCCTTTCGCGCCGGCGTGCGC
>CAYRWY010000231.1:5606-9150 GCA_964427955.1 uncultured Anaerolineaceae bacterium | reverse complement strand
CACCGCACCATCTGTATCAACGACGGCGAGTTGATCGTCGGGGAAAAAGGCCCCGCGCCCAAAGCGACGCCCACCTGCCCGGAACTGTGCTGCCATTCGCTGCAAGACCTGCACATCCTCAACTCGCGCGAGAAGATCCCCTTCGCCGTCAGCCTGGAGACGTTCCGCATCCACGCAGAGACGTTGATTCCCTTCTGGAAAGGCCGCACCATGCGCGAGCTGATCTGGCAGGAGATGACCCCGGCCTGGATCGACGCTTACGAGGCGGGCCTGTTCACCGAGTTCATGGAGCAGCGTTCACCCGGCCATACCGTGCTGGACGACAAAATCTACCACCACGGTTTTCTGGACTTCATCGCCCGGATCGACGCGCGGCTGGCCGGACTGGATTACCTGAACGATCCCACCGCCTACCACCAGCAGGAAGAACTGAAAGCCATGCGGATCGCCGCGCAAGCCTTGATCCGGTTCGCCGAGCGCCACGCCGAACAGGCGCGCGCCCTGGCCGCACAGGAAGCCGATCCGCAGCGCCGGGCTGAACTGGAGCACATCGCGGACGTGTGCACACACGTCCCGGCCCACGCCCCGCGCGATTTCTGGGAGGCGCTGCAAGCCTACTGGTTCGTGCACCTCGGCGTGATCACCGAACTGAATCCCTGGGACGCCTTCAATCCCGGCCACCTCGATCACCACCTGGAGCCGTTCTACCGGCGCGGCCTGGACGAGGGCACGCTCACCCGTGAGCAGGCCGAAGAACTGGCGCAGTGCTTCTGGATCAAGTTCAACAACCAGCCCGCCCCGCCCAAAGTCGGCGTGACGGCCCAGGAAAGCGGCACCTACACCGACTTCGCCCAGATCAACCTCGGCGGCGTGCGTCCGGATGGCTCCGACGCCGTGAACGAGGTGACGTTTTTGCTGCTGGACGTGATCGAAGACATGCGGCTGCTGCAACCCAGCTCCTCGATCCAGGTCAGCAAGAAGAATCCGGATCGCTTCATCAAGCGCGCGGCGCGCATCATCCGCACCGGGTTCGGCCAGCCGTCGGTGTTCAATACCGACGTGGTGGTACAGGAATTGATCCGGCAGGGCAAATCGGTGGTCGATGCGCGCGGCGGTGGCACGAGTGGCTGCGTCGAAACCGGGGCGTTCGGCAAAGAAAATTACAACCTGACCGGCTATTTCAACCTGCCGAAAGTGCTCGAAATCACGCTGCACAACGGGATCGATCCGCGCACCGGCAAGCAGATCGGGCTGGAGACAGGCGATCCGCGCCAGTTCGAGAGCTTCGACGACCTGTTCGCCGCCTACGAGCGGCAGCTACGGCATTTCATCGACATCAAGGTGCGCGGCAACCACGTGATCGAGCGGCTGTACGCCGAGTACATGCCGGTCCCGCTGCTCTCGCTACTGATCGACGACTGTATCGCGCGCGGGCGGGATTATCACGACGGCGGCGCGCGCTACAACACCTCGTACATTCAGGGTGTCGGGCTGGGCACGATCACCGATGCCATGACCGCCCTCCAGTGCCAGGTGTTCGATCAGAAGACGCTGACGATGGGCGAGATGATCGACCTTTTGGATCACAATTTCGAGGGCCACGAGCGCGAGCGCCAACGGCTGATCAACAAAACCCCAAAATACGGCAACGACGACGACTACGCCGATCAGATCATGGTCCGGCTGTTCGAGTCCTACTTCCAGGCGGTGGATGGGCGTGCCAATACGCGCGGCGGAACCTATCACATCAACCTGCTGCCGACGACCTGCCACGTCTATTTCGGCTCGGTGATTGGCGCGACGCCGGATGGCCGTAAAGCCGGGCTGCCGCTCTCGGAAGGGATTTCGCCCGTGCAGGGCGCGGACCGGCGTGGACCTACCGCCGTGATCAAGTCTGTCGCTAAAATGGATCATGTCCGCACCGGGGGCACGCTGCTCAACCAGAAATTCACGCCGCAGGTGCTCGCCGGAGATGATGGGCTGGACAAGCTGGTCCAGTTGGTGCGCAGCTACTTCAAGCTGGACGGGCACCACATCCAGTTCAACGTGGTGGACGCCGCCACCCTGCGCGCCGCGCAGCGCCACCCGGAACAGTACCGCAACCTGATCGTGCGCGTGGCGGGTTACAGCGATTATTTCTGCGATCTCGGCCCGGCCTTGCAGGAGGAAATCATCGCCCGGACCGAGCATCAGCAGTTGTAATCTGGTGAGCATTTCCCTGAACCGGAGGAGGAGCTAATGGGGACTGCACCTGATCCGACGCTGTCGCTGGAGCACCAACCGTCGTTGAGTGCCCTGAACGTCGCCCGGTCGCGCGCCATCGCCGCGCACGACCCGCGCGAAGAAATCCGGGGGCCGGACACTCTGGCCGAGATCTTCCTGGCCGACGATCCGGTCACGCTGGCGGCGGCGCAGCAATCGCTGAGCAACCCGGCCCTACACGCCGCCATGTTGCAGAAAATCGCGGCGTTTTCGCCGGGCGGCTACGAATTTTTCATCGTCCGCACCGCCTACCTGGACGAAATCTTCGCGCACGCCCTGCGCGATAATCTCCCGCAGATCGTGTTACTCGGTGCAGGCTACGACACCCGCGCGTTCCGCTTCTGCCACCTGATCCGGCAGACCCGGCTGTTCGAGCTGGACAGCAAAGCCACGCAGCAGCGCAAGCGATCCCTGCTGGAACAGGCGCAGGTCGCCATCCCGGTAGCGCTGACCTTCGTCACTATCGACTTCACCCGCGACCGCCTGGCCGACAAGCTGCACGAGGCCGGGTTCTCCGAGGCCCAACCAACCCTCTTCATCTGGGAAGGCGTCAGCTACTATCTGCCCGCGCAGGCCGTGGACGACATGCTGAGCTTCGTCCGGCAGCATTCCCCGGCAGGCAGCGTGATCGCCTTCGATTACATGATCGCCGCCTCCGACCTGGCCGGGCGTTTCGGCGCGCAGCAGGCCCGGACCGCCATGCAGACCGCCTACACCGCGGAGCCGCTCAGATTCGACCTGAAAGAGAGCGAAACAGCGGCCTTCCTGGCCGCGCGCGGCTTCGACCTGATCGATCACCCCACGACCGACGAGTTGCAACGCCGCTATCTCACGCTGCGAGACGGATCGTCCGCCGGGCCGATGCTGGACCTGTTCCGGCTGGTGCAGGCCGCGGTGCGAAGTTAAGCACAGCTTCAGAAGGGGCAGCAGCATTTCTCTCACTGCCCCAGTTTGACTTATTCTATCCGTTCCAACTTAAAAACCACTGGCCGCAACCCATCCGTGCAGGATACGATCATGGGCACCGCATGTCCTGCGTGTATACTGTGCACCATCGGTCGCAGCTCACTCCATGCCCACTGGCAAAACCCCTCCGGCGGATCCCAACGATTGTTGGTGATAAATTCCTGTCCTACTTCCAACCGGCCACATCCCTGGGCGGCTCCGTAGGGATACTGCCTATACAGCTCTTCATTAAAGGATTTTTTGAGCACCGTTATTTTGCACCGGTAGCGTTCGGTGATATTTGAAAGACCTTGCTGTTCAATGTCATGATCCATAA
>CAYRWY010000231.1:2720-5506 GCA_964427955.1 uncultured Anaerolineaceae bacterium | reverse complement strand
GCACGGCCCGATGGTATCGCCATGCCCCAGGTGCGCGGGCAGGGCGCTGATCGGGATCGTGAGGGTATTCTTGCCCTTGTGGCAGATCGTGATCATTTCTTCCGTCGGCGGAATGGATGTGGGCGGTTCTGCCGTGGGCGGTGGGACCGCGGTCGGCGGGATAGCCGTAGGCGGCGGGGCGGCGGTCGGTGGTTCCGCGGTGGGCGGCTCTGCCGTGGGGGGTTCTGCGGTCGGCGGCGGGACCGCGGTCGGCGGTTCCGCGGTGGGTGGCTCTGCCGTCGGCGGGACAGACGTCCTTCTGGCCTGCGGAGTGGCGCCATCCTCCAGCGCTTCGGTCGTGGGCTGATCGGCAGCGGGATTGTCGGACGCGAGGGTCGGAACCAACGTTCCCTCGTCCTCGGCGCTGGCCGGAAGCTCGACCGGTTCTTCCAACAGGCCGAGCGGCAGCGACCGGACACTCTCCGGATCGAACGCCGTCGCCTTGGTCGGAGTCCCGGCAGGTTTCAGATCATCGTCCAGGGGGATGGTCGTTTGCATCCCGGTCACGACTTCGACCATCTCGTCGCCCACGCTGACTTTCACGTCGCCTTCGATGACGCGGACCGTCATATCTCCGCCCGGCTCAGCCTGCAAGTAAGCAGTCGAACCTAGTTGGATGTTCACTTCGTTGACCAGCAGCGTGACCTCGGCCACCCCTTCCGGCGTCTGGACCAGCAAACCGCTGTCCGGCGCTTCGTCGCATACGGCGTCATGGTGACCGCTCTGGAAGTAGAAGGCCTGCATCGGGCCGTATTCCGGCTCCGTAGGTTCTACCACGCCCAGGGACTCCACATCGCCGCCGGGGGTGAGCAGGTAAGCGGCGACCCAACCGGTTCCGCCCTCGTCCGGAAGACTGACACGCAGCCACGAACTGTCGGCGAGGCGGCCCGTCACCTTGACCGGCTGTCCTGGCTCCAACCGGGCGACCACTGCGGCGTCCGTCGCCGGGGATTGGCGCACGTTGATCCGGCTGGTCGCGTTGACCGTGGCGTCCAGGGCAGCGGCGGCGCCGCTCACCTGGGGGGTGATCTCCACATCGCCAAACAGGACCACCGTCACGTTCTGGTCGGGCTGGCTGTCGGGCAGACTGGCCTGAAGCCGCATCAGGGTCACGCCCCAGGCGCCCGTCGCGACGTCCATGACGCTCAGCCGCAGCGATTGCAGAGTCGCGACGTCCGCCAGGTCGCCTTCCTGATCGAATTTGAAATGGGGGATGTCAGGCTGAGGCTGCGCTTGCAGGGCCGAATGGCCATAGCAGACCTGGTTGCGTCCCGTGACCTGGCAGAGATTGTCCGTGAGCGAAAGCGCCTCTTGTACGAGTTCCGGGCACAAGGCATTCTGTGCGGCGATCCGGGGCACGGCCCGGATCGATCCCAGGGGCAGCAGCACCCCTAAGGCTACCAGGATGATCCTCAAACATTTCATTACACCACCCCTAGTACCGCTTATTTCAATGCTACCTATTATATCATCGATTGGCCCCTGAGTCGCCAACCTGGGGGTTAAGGGTCGCCGCGTGAGCCGTGCGGTACATAAGTACCACACCGTACAACGCCAGCATGAGCACTGTTCCGACTGTCACGTACAGCGCGTTCGACGTCATACTGACCTTGTTCAACAACTGGCCTTCGAACCAGGGCAGCGCCGATCCGCCGATGCTGCCCAGCGCCGCGACGACGCTGGTCGCCCGGCCCGGCCCGTTCCGGAACGCCCCCGCCGTAATGGCGACGGCCACCGGGTACATCGGGCCGAAGCAAAAGCCGACCATCAGCGTCGCCAGGATAGTGAGCGGCGCGCTGCCGACCGCTAAGCCGTAGACCACGCCGCTGATCACGCCCCCGATCAGCGCGGTTCTCAGCACGGTATAGGGTGAGAAGCGCCCGCCCCACAGCGCCGCCGTCACCCGTCCTGCCGTCAGCGCCAGCCAGAAGCCCGACGTCACCAGCGCGCCGGTCGCCTTCGAGAGCGAGGTCGATTGGTCGATGTAGGTCGTGGTCCAGGCGCCGATCCCGCTCTCGACCCCGACGTACACCAGCATGAGCAGGCCCAGCACCCACAGCAGCGGCACGAAATAGTTGAAGCTGACCGCCGCCTCGGCGGGATCGTGCTTGTGAGCGGACGGGGAGTCCGTCTGCATCCGCAGGGCCAGTACCAGCGGAGCCGCCAGCACGACGATGCCGCCCCACAGCACCGGCAGAGCCGTATCCAACACCTGGATCGAGAGTCCGGCCAGCGCCGGGCCGGTCACTGCCCCGACGCCGAAGCACACGTGCAGCAGGTTCATCACCGGGATCGCGCGGTCGGCAAACACCTCCACGACCCAGACGTTAGTAGAAATCTCCAGCGCGCCAAACCCGATGCCCATCAGCACGCCGAGCGTCAGCGTCAGCCACAGGACCGGGCTGAGCAGAATGCCGACCAGCCCCAGCGCCGCCAGGATGATCCCGGCGATCAGGATCGGGCGCGGCCCCAGGCGGTCGATGCTCGGCCCCACGACGACCTGTGTCAGCAGCGAGCCGACGAACATCATGCTGAAGATCGCCCCCACCGCCGCCAGGCTGCTGCCCGTTTGATCGGCCAGGTCGTTCAAGGCGGGTCCCAGGGCCATCATGCTCAGGCCAAGCGCAAACAGCGTCACAAAACACACCGTCCGGACTTCTTGTTTGTTCATAGTTCCCTTCATCGAGAGTGCAAAGACAGAACGCGCGGCTTCAGAAGAAAGTTTTTGGTTGAGTCCGGGCGAGCAG
>CAYRWY010000231.1:0-2620 GCA_964427955.1 uncultured Anaerolineaceae bacterium | reverse complement strand
CAGGCTACTATGACCATACCAGTCCGCCGGTACAATTGCCAAAAGTTATCAAGCTCTGTACATTCACAGTGAATGAATATTCTTTTGATCTTAGTTCAGGAGAGAAGACTTTGACACCACGCCAACTTATTCGGGTAGGTCAAACGGTCGGGATTTTCCTGGTGATCCTGGCTCTGCTCCCGCTGGCCGCGCTGCCGGTGCAGGCCCGCGCCGAGGGAGCGGTGCGGCACGATAGCTTCGACGACCTGTACCGGACGCCGCTCGGCCCGGTGCCCGTCCAGACTCCCGTCACGCTGCGCCTGGCCGCCGATCCGCGCGTGACAGCAGCCACCGTGCGCGTGTGGGACGCCTTCAAGCAGAAGCAGCAGATGCTCTCCATGTCGCCGGTGACGGTCACGCCGGAAGGGGTCACCCTGTGGGAAGCCACGCTCGACACCGGCAAGGACCCGACGATCTACTGGTACCGCTTCATCCTCACGCGGGGCGGCGAGACCAGCTATTATGAAGACGACATCCGCCCCGCGGCGCTGGACGGCCAATACTTCCCGGCCAACGAAGGCGGTCCCGGCCAGGAATATACCGAAAGCCCGGACCTGAGCTGGCAGATCACCGTCTACGATCCCGCCTACTACACGCCGGAATGGATGCGCAACGCCGTGATCTACCAGATCTTCCCGGACCGCTTCCGCGACGGTGATACCTCGAACGATCCCGCCGACGACTCGCTGGAATTCTACGAGGGGCTGAAGTCGATCTTCCACGAGACCTGGAACGAACCGCCCGTCGATCCACGCCAGGCGGGTGAATACGCCAACCGCTGGAACGTGGACTTTTTCGGCGGCGATCTGGCGGGGATCACCGAAAAGCTGGATTACCTGCAAGCGCTCGGCGTGACGGCCCTCTACCTGAATCCGATCTTCGCCGCGCGCTCGAATCACCGCTACGACACGGCGGATTACAAGGCCATCGACCCGGTGCTGGGCGACCTGGAAGACTTCCAGACGCTCGTCGCCGAGGCGCAGAAGCGCGGCATGGTCCTGATCCTGGACGGCGTCTTCAACCACCTGTCCAGCGACAGCGTCTACTTCGACCGCTACCACCGCTATGACGAGGACGGCGCGTGCGAAAGCGTGGACTCGAAGTACCGCAACTGGTTCTTCTTCGTCCCGCCCAAAGGCCAGCAGCCCGCGGTGTGTGTCGATAATCCCCAGGGCGCGACCTATTACGTCTCCTGGGCGGGCTACGACAGCATCCCCAAGCTCGACAGCGATAACGCCGCCGTGCGCCTGTTCATCTACACGGGCCGCAACAGCGTCGTCAACACCTGGGGCCGTGAAGGGATCGGCGGCTGGCGACTGGAGGTGGGTGGCGACATCGACGGCGGCGGCCCAGCCAGCGACTACTGGGAAGGCTTCCGCGTGGCGGTGCGCAACGCCAACCCCGAGGGCGTGATCGTCGGCGAAGAATGGGGCAACGCCAGCGCGTGGCTGCTCGGCAGTGAGTGGGACTCGGTGATGAATTACCGGCTGCGGCGCGGCCTGCTGGGCTTCGTGCGCGATACCGACTTCATCGACAACGACTCGAATGGCGACAATACCATCAACCCGCTGACGCCCTCGCAGATCGACGGCCTGATCCGCGACATCGAGTCGAACTACCCGCCGATGGCGTACCACGCCATGATGAACATCCTGGACAGTCACGACACGTCGCGCGTGCTGTACGTGGCCGGGGATACGCAGCGCCAGCGGCTCGCCGCCCTGCTGCAATTCACGCTCCCCGGCGCGCCAACCATCTACTACGGCGACGAAATCGCGCTCAATTCGCCGAGCCAACCTGATAGCAGCGGCACGGTGCAGGACGATCCCTACAACCGCGCGCCCTATCCCTGGTCCGACGCCAGCGGGAACACTTACGGCCCGCCGGATGACGCTATGCTCACGTTCTACCAGCAGTTGGCCGCGCTGCGCCATGCCAATCCGGCCCTGCGCGAAGGTCAGCGCACCACCCTGCTGGCGGACGACGCGACGGGCGTGTACGCCTTCCTGCGGATCTCTCCGGCAGACGGTAACGCGGCGCTGGTGGTGCTGAACCGCAGCACGTCCGATCAGTCCGTGATCCTGTCGTTCGACGACCTGCTGCCCAACACCCTGACGATGCAGGCCGCATTCGGCGGGGGACCGCTCTCGACGCTCGGCGGCAAAGTCTCGATCCGGATACCGGCGCTCAGCGGCGAAGTCTGGACCGCGACCGCTGATACCCCCTTCGCCACGCCCGAACCACCGACGGCGGTCAGCGCGCAGGGGGCCAACGGCAGCGTGTCCGTGACCTGGGAGGCTGTGCCCGGCGCGGCGGGCTATCGCGTCTACCGCAGCCCGGTCGCCGCGGGCGGCTTCGTCCCGGTGAGCGGTATACTCGCCGGGTCCACCTACACCGACACGACCGCGACCAACGGCTACAAGTTCTACTATGCCATCGCCAGCGTGGGATCAGAAGGATTGAACGGGAATCTGAGCAGCAGCGCCCTGGCCGTGCCCAGCGCCGCGATCACGTCCACCGCCTACTTGATGGACGACGCCCCGCAGGCGCTCACGCTCGCCTATGGCGGCAGCACGACCAT
>CAYRWY010000230.1:0-9154 GCA_964427955.1 uncultured Anaerolineaceae bacterium | reverse complement strand
GCCGAAAAACCGGACTGCTTCTGCTTCGGGGAGATCGTCGATCAGCCGTCCGCGCTGCTGCCCTACATCGGGCGGCTGGATGGCTGCCTGGATTTTCACATGGGCGAGGCGATCCGCCAGACGTATGCTTACGGAGCGTGGAGCGAGGCCGATTTCGAGCGGTTCCTGGCCCGGCACGACGAGTATTTCAGCCGCGCGGGGGACTTCATCCGGCCCACGTTCCTCGACAACCACGACATGGATCGGTTTCTCTTCGCGGCGCGCGGCGATCAAGGCGCCCTGCGGCGGGCAACCGCCGTGCAGATGCGCCTGTCCGGTCCGCCGATCATCTACTACGGGACCGAAGTCGGCGTCAAGCAGCGGTGGAGCAAAGAGGACGGCTTCGGGCTGGAGGTCAGCCGCGAGCCGATGATCTGGGGCAGTGGGCAGGATCGCGACCTGCTGTCGTACTATCAGGCGCAGATCGCCGGGTGGCGCGCCGCGCACTCCTAAAGCCCCTTGTTTGGGAGGGGAACTCCGTGGACGGTCCCCTCCCACCCCCAATTTTTCCCCGTACCCCCTGACAAATGAACCAAAAATTCACGACATATGTAATCTGTATTCAAATTACATGAACTTTAGGTTCATAATTTATGCAGGTGACGTTCACGGAAGGGGTAACCATGCAAGCATCGGACTGGCCACACATTCACGCGCACATCCTGCAACTGGAAAAAGAGGGACTGGTCACGCGCACCTTCCGGCGGCTCGATCCCGACCGCCAGGAAGCGGTGCTGCTGGCGATCCTGGACGAAGCTGCCGAAAAAGGCCCGGCGGCACTCAACATCAAGCTGGTGGCGGATCGGGCCGGGGTGGCGGTGGGATCGCTGTACACCTACTTCCACGACCGGGACGGGATGTTGAACTTCGCCGTCGAACTGAGCGCCCGCTTCCTGAACACCATGCTCAACGCCTACCGCCCGATGCTGGCTGCAATGCCGCTGCGCGACGGGCTGCTGGCCTACCTCGCAGGGGGCGTGGAATGGAGCCGGACTTACGTCGGGCTGCTGCGGCTGTTCGTGCGCGCGGCTTACCAGGGCGATACCAGCCTGGGCGAAAAGCTGGTGCGGCCCATCGCCACCACCCTGCGCGCCACGATCCAGGATATTCTGGCTGCCGCCGTCCAGCGCGGCGAGCTGCGCGCCGATCTCGACCTGGACGCCAGCGTGCGGTTGGTCCACGCGCTCATGATCGCTGCCGGAGACAGTCTGCTGATCCCGTACCTGAACGACTATTTCCAGGTCCAGGATGAGGCGCTGCCGCCGGAACGGATGGTCAACGCGCTGCTAGACCTGATCCTGCGCGGGATCGGGAAGGGGGAAGCATGAAAATCCTGAGTGTGGCGCGTAAGACGCTGCGCGAACTGCGGCGCGAACCACTGCTGATCGGCCTGTTCCTGGGTTTTCCGGTGATCCTGCTGGGGTTCTACTACGTCGCCTTCGGGCAGACCAAAGAGGGGATCGGATCGACGCTGGACCTCCTGGTCATGAACCAGGATCAGCCCGGCGGCGCCCCCTTCGTCGATCTGCTGCGCGAGGTCGAGATCGATGATCAGCCGGTGTTCGACGTGACGCTGGTCGAAAAGCGCGATCGGGCCGACATCCTGCTGCGCGAGCGCAAAGCCGCCCTGCTGGTCGTCATCCCACCGGACTTCAGCCAACGCCTGGCTGCCCGCGATCCGGGGGCCGCGCCCGCCGTGCTGACCGTGATTGGGGACGCCTACGCCGACAGCTACGTCTTCGCCAACGGCGTGTTGGACGACCTGGTGAGGGAGTATGTCCAGCAGCCGGGCAGCGCCGTGTCGCTGAATTACGAGTACGTCACCGGCGAAAAGACGATCTCCGATTTCGATTTCGGCGTGGGGGGGATCATCGTGTTCGGCGTGATGTTCGTGGTCATCTCCACCGCCGAGCTGCTGGTCCGCGAGAACATCCACGGCACGCTGCGCCGCCTGCGCCTGACCCGGCTGCGCGCCCGCGACCTGCTGCTGGGCGTGACGCTCGCCCAGATGGTGATCGGCGCGATCCAGGTGCCGCTCACGTTCGGTCTGGCGGTGGCGATGGGCTTCGAGAGCCAGGGATCGCTGCTGCTCGCAGTGATCGTCGCGCTGCTGCTCAGCCTGGCGGCGGTCGGGCTGGGGCTGATCGTGGCCTGCTTCGCGCACAACGACGGCGAGGCGGCCAACCTGGCCTCGTCGCTGCTGGTCCCGATGGTGCTGCTTTCCGGGGCGATGTTCCCCCTGCCGGACGCCACGCTGTTCACCGTCGGCGGGCGCGCGATCCAGCTTTACGACCTGATGCCGACCGCCCACGCTTCCGAAGCCCTCCGCCAGATTTTGGTCTACGGCCAATCCGCCGGGGACGTGGCCTATTCGCTCGGCGGGCTGGTCGTGCTGTCCGTCCTGTACCTCGCCGCCGGGATCGTCATCTATCAGCAGTTGCAGCTCAAACGCCAAAATTAGGGGGGACCATGCCCAACGTCGTCTTACGCACAGAAGGCTTGACCAAACGCTACGGCGCGCTGACCGCCGTCCAAGATCTCGCACTGGAGGTCTACGAAGGGGAAGTGTTCGGCTTCCTGGGACCCAACGGCGCGGGAAAAACCACCTCGATCAACATGCTGTGCGGCCTGCTCAAGCCGGATGCCGGACAGGTTTTGGTCCACGGCCAACCGATCACGAACGGCGATACCCAGGTCCGGGCGCGGGTCGGCGTCTGCCCGCAGGAGATCGTCTTGTGGGAGCGGCTGACCTGCCTGGAACAGCTTCAATTCATCGGGCAGATGTACGACCTGTCCGGGCGCGACGCCCGCCAGCGGGGTGAGAAGCTGCTGGAAGAGTTGGGGTTAGGCGACCAGCGCCGCCAGCAGGCGCGCACCCTGTCCGGCGGCATGAAGCGGCGGCTGAACCTGGCGATGGCGCTGGTGCACGATCCCGAAATCGCCGTGCTGGACGAGCCGGAAGCCGGACTTGATCCGCAGAGCCGCGTCAAGGTGCGCGAGTTCATCCAGGCGATGGCCCGCCAGAAAACCGTGATCCTGACCACGCACAACATGGACGAAGCCGACCGGCTGGCGGACCGGGTGGCGATCATCGATCACGGCCAACTGCTGGTCGTGGATACGCCCGCCGCACTCAAGCAGCGCGTAGGCGAAGGGGACGTGGTGGAGATCGGGCTGGGCCGGGCGCTGGACGCTGCCGAAGCCGAACGGGTCCAGGCGCAGCTCACGAGCACCGTCAAGGAGTGTACGCTGAACGACGCGCGCGATCACCTGACGATTCGCGCCCTCAAGGCCGTGGCGGCGCTGCCCAGTGTGCTGGAACTGCTGCTCGGACTCGGCTTGCAGCCCGGCGAAGTGCGCGTCCGCGAGAACACGCTCGAAGACGTCTTCATCCAGTTGACCGGGCGGAGGCTGCGGGAATGAGAACCTGGCTGGTGGCACGCAAAAGCCTGTTGGAGATCGTGCGCGAGCCGCAGTTGATCGGGCTGGTGATCGCGCTGCCGGTGATCTTCGTGATCATCACCGCCTTCGCTTACAACCCCGCGCTGCTGGTGCGCTACAAGATCGCGGTGGACAGCACCGACCCGGCGGGCGACCCGCTGATCGCGCAGATCGAGGCGCTGCACTACGCCGATGGCAGCCCGGTTTTCGACCTGACCCGGACCGATCAGGCGCTGCGCCAGGTGGAAAAACACGATCTCGCCGCGCTGGTCACGATCACGCCGGACGCCGCCGGGCGGCTCGCGGTGACGGTGCACGGCGATATGTTCAACCTGGCCTTCAACCGGGCCAACGCCAGCCTGAAAAACGTGATCAACAGCTACGGCGACACGGTCGAAGGCCGCGCCCCGGCGATCACGATCCGGCGCGAGGCACTGGCGGCCCACGGACCGACTACCTACTTCGACCTGTACGCGCCGGGCATGTTCATTTTCGCCTGGCTGATGCTGATCCCGCAGACCGCCATGCTGATCGCGCGCGAGCTGCGCGGGCGCACGCTCAACCGCCTGCGCCTGACCCGGCTGCGCGCCTGGGATCTGTTGGCGGGCAGCAGCCTGGCGCAGATCGTGATCGCGCTGGTGCAGGTGATCGCCGTGTTCGTGACGGCGCTGGCGCTGGGCTTTCACAACCAGGGATCGCTGGCGGTGGCCGTCGTGGTCGGGCTGGCGATCAGCTTTTCGGCCATCGGCAGCGGGTTGATCGTGGCCTGCTTCGTGCAGGACGACAGCCAGGCCGCGAACATCGGCGGCGCGGTGGCGATGGTCCAGGTCTTTTTCTCCGGCGCATTTTATGCCATGCCGCCCATGACGATGTTCACGCTGGCCGGACATCCCATCGACGTCTTCGACCTCTTCCCGGCCACGTCCGGTTTTCTCGCTTTGCAGCGGGTGCTGTGCTATGGGGCGAGCTTCGGCGAGATCGGGTTCCGGCTGGCCCTGACCTTCGGGCTGGCGGCAGTCTATTTCCTGGCCGGGGTGATCATCTTCCACCGCCTGAAGATGCGCGAGCAGGGCTAACCGGCAGGAAACCGCCGCTGCCAGGCGTCGATCCACCCGGCGACGCGCGCGCGCTCGACTTCCAACAGCACGGCGCTCGCCAACAGCCCCAGGCCCAACCCAAACGGGATCAGCCAGGGACTGACGCGCACCACCAGCCAGATCGCGCCACTGGCGGCGGCGGCCAGGGGGATCAGGAAGGGGATGCGGCGCCGGGCGCGGTAGCCGTAGACGATCAGGCCGATCCCCTGGAGAGCGGCGATCAGCGCGGCAGCGGATCGCAGTCCCTCGGTGCGCACATCCGCCAGCCCGCCGATCAGCAGCAGTCCCACCGCCGCCTGCTCGATCATGCCGGAATCGGACGCCCCGGCAGCGCGCGCGCCGACGAGCAGGGCCACTCCCAGCGGGATGGTATGCCACTGCCAGCCCGACGCTCCCACGATGTGGAGCAGGGCGTACCAGGCCAGCCCGACCAGCGCCAGCGCGATCCAGGCCCAGGCCGGGCGCTTCCCCAACCAGAACTTCAGCAGGCCGGTCAGGCTGAGCAGCAGGCAGTCCCCGACGATCCACACCGGATCGGGATGGTAGAACGTCAAGACGAACAGCATCCCCAGACCGACCGCCCACAGGAAGTTGCCCACCAGCAGTGCCGGGCGCACCCACCAGACCAGCCCGCGCAGCGCGGCAAAGGGCCGACGACGGCGCACCGCCCAGCGTACAAGACTCAGGCAGCCCAGCGCCCCCACCGCCGCGCCGGTGGCCAACCGGGCAACCGGCGTGCTCGCCTGGGAATAGCTCAAATTCGCTAACTGCATGGCCTGTACCGAGAGGAGGCCAATCCCCAGCAGGATCGGGACATACGGCAGGCGCGGCACGCGCAGCAGGAGCGCCCCGCCCGCCAGCACGCCCGCCAGGAGTCCCAGCGGCCCCCCCAGGCTCGCCGGGTGGATCATCCAGCCGCGGGTGAGCGCCGCCGTGACCGCAACGCTGCCGGTCCACAGCAGCGGGCTGTGCCAGCCGAGATCCTCGAACACCAGCCGGGTGAAGGTGCGAAAGCGGCGCGGACGCCGGATCGCCACCAGGACCACGCCGGTCACCCAGTGCAGTTCGCCCACGGCCAGCAGCAGCCGCCAACTGGCCAGAATCCCGCACATCAGCGCGATGATCGCCGCCGCCGCTTCCATCGCCAGCAAAAATTCCCAGCGGCGGTAGCGGATCAGCGCCGCCCCGGCTAACAGTCCCAGGCCCAGGGTCGAGACCGGATTGGCGTGGATGATCCAGATGCCCAGCGCCAGCGCGCCGCCGGTCAGGGCCGTGATCCGCCCGGCCTGCGGGTTCCGGCGCTCGTATTCCATCCCGGCCACGCACACCCCGATCATAACCACGAGCAGCAGGCCGTACCCCGGCAGGTCGAGCATCCAGGCCACTTGCAGCGCACAAAACAGGATTTGCAGGATGAAAACCGGCATCCAGTGCACGGCTTTGGAGCGGTGCAGCGCCTCGGCACTGAGCGCCAGCCCGAAAATCGCCGTGATGATCGCTTCGGGCGGGGCGAAAAAGACCAGCAGCAGCCCGGTCAGCCACATGAACCAGCCCGCCGCGTAGACCGGCCAACCGGCCAGTCCGGGCAGGCGTGGCAGCAGCCGTCCCAGCACGATCCAGGCGCTGGACAGCAGCACGAGCACGATCCCCTGGCGCGCCGGGGAGAAGCCTGCCGTGCCCAACATCAGGATCAGCCAGATCGCCAGCAGCCAGGCGGTCAAAAAGACGAAGGCGCTGCGGAGCTGTTGGTAGGCGTAAGGCCGCGTATCGGGCGGCGCGAGGCGGGCGACCAGCGCGTCCCAGGCCGGATGTCCGCCGGAGATCACGATCAGGCTGGTGGCGAAGCACACCGCCACGATCAGCGTCAGCGCGGCGATCAGCAGCATGGGATTGGCCAACGTCAGGGTCAGCCCCAACCCCAGCAGCAGGTAACCCGCCGCGAAGAAGGGGACCAGCATCACCGGGCGATGGCGCGACAGCAGGTGGCCGACCAGCAGATAGCTGATCGCCAATCCCTGCCAGGCCAGCCCCAAAAACGGCAGGCGGCGCAGCGGCGGCACGGTGAGGATCAGGATCAGCGCGTAGGGCAGCGGCGCGAGCCACAACGCCACGTGGACCAGCACCGGCATCCGGTACAGCAGCCCGGCGACCAGCCACACGCCGATCACGACAGCCAGCGTCGCGGCGGCAATCACCGGATCGGTGACCGGGAAATCCAGCGCCGCCATCCCGGTCCAGATCACGATGATCGCGCTCAAGCCGACCGCCAGATCGGCGAGCGGCCAGCCCGCGACCACCTCGCGGACGGAATAGGTCATTTTGCGCTTGGAACGCTGGGTCGAAAAGAGCAGCCGCTCGGTCAGCAGCGCGATCACCGCCAGCAGACTCAGCCACAGGCCGAAGACGTTATCCGTCTCGAACAGGGCAAAATACAGGTCGCCCCAGGCCGCCGCCACCAGCCACAGCCCGGCGTGCTGGGCCGTATCCAGCGCGCGACGCTGCCCGATCCGGATCATCAGGCTGCCACTCGCGGCCAGGCACAGCACCTCCGGCAGGGCCGGCATAGACGTGCCGAAAAAGGGCATCCCCTTCGCCAGCAGGGCGGCTATCCCGCTCAGCAGCACGGCCAGCGCCGTCGAAAGCTCCAGCACCAGCGCGTTCCGGTCGGGATCACGCCGGGCCAGCCGCTCGATGAAGATCACCGTGCCGATCCCGATCAGCAGCCAGGCGGGCGGCCACCATACCAGCGGGAGTCCCCACGCCGCCGCGCAGGCCAGCAGCACCAGCGCCAGCGGTCCCAGGCTGACCCAGCCATGCCGCAGCGCCAGGACCGCCACCAGCAGTGCGCACGCGCCCCATGTGATCAGCATGGAATGGGCCGTCTGGGCGGGCAGCCAGTAGCTGAAGATCAGCAGGAAGACCTCGAACAGCACGGCGCTCACCCGGTAGGCCCGCCGCCACTCCTGGTCCCTGAGCGGCAGTTCCCACCACGCCAGCACCAGCAGAAACGAAAACACCGGCCACCAGGCGATCCCCAGCCCGGTCGCGCTCATCGCCGCCCAGGCCGTGTTGATCTGGGTCAGGGGCACCAGCGGGACCAACAGCCACAGCCGTGCGCGAAATGCCGTCCAGGTGACGACCGCCGCTGCCAGCAGCGACGCGATCAGCCAGTAGTCATCGCGGGCGAAGTCGGGCAGTTGGGCGCGCCGGTCATAAAAATGGATCAGCTCGATCACCACCAGCCAGGCGCCGGTCGCGACGATGCCGGGCGCGGCCAGCGGCGCGTGCAGGTGGCGGTGGATCAGTTCCCCGGTGCCGTAAAACAGTGCCGGGGTGAGCACCGCCAGCCCGATCTGGAGCACAAAGGGCGAGGTCTCGACCTCGCGTCCCAGAAACAACATCGAGACGACGATCAGCGCCATGCCGCTGTACAGGCTGGCGCGCAGCGTTTTGGGGGATAACAGTGTTTCAAGGTTCATGCACCGGCTCCTCTTCGTCTGAGTCTCAGCGTAGCCGAAACCGCGCCCGAAGAGGATAGGCGGTGCTCATGAACCGGGCATGACAAACGCCCAAATTTGGATCAGGGAGAGAAAGACGTGGGGGCCATTCATGAATGGCCCCTACTGAGGGAAAAACTACTTGGTGACTTCCTTGCGGACGTTCGGTAGTTCACCCGCCGAGCCGAGCATCTGCGACTTGTGCACGATGAACTTGGCGAATTCTTCGACAAAGACCACGCCGGGCTTGCGGAAGTCGAATTCGGCAGGCTGATCGCGGAAGTATTCGCGGTGGACGCGCGTCCAGACCAGGCGGCCATCGGTGTCGATGTTCACCTTGGTGACGCCCATCGATGCCGCGCGCTTGAATTCGTTCTCATCGACGCCGCGCGCCGACGGATCGAGCTTCCCACCCGCCGCATTGATGCGGGAGACTTCGGACTGCGGCACCGAGCTGGAGCCGTGCATGACCATCGGGAAGTTCGGGAGCTGGGCCTGGATGGCGGCGATACGGTCGAAGTGCAGCGACTGCTGGCCCTTGAACTTGTACGCGCCGTGGCTGGTGCCCACCGCGACGGCCAGGCTGTCGCAGCCGGACTTTTCGACGAACAGCTTGGCTTCGTCCGGATCGGTCAGCATGGCGTGCTTTTCGTCCAGGGCGATGTCTTCCTCGACGCCGCCGAGCATCCCCAGTTCGGCCTCGACCACCAGGCCCTTGGCGTGGGCATGTTCGACCACGCGGCGGGTGATCTCGACGTTGCCGTCAAAAGGCTCGTGCGAGGCGTCGATCATGACCGACGAATAGAAGCCGGAATCGATGCAGTGATGGCAGGCAGCCTCGTCGCCGTGATCGAGATGGACGGCGTAGATCGCTTCGGGGAACATCTGGTCGGCAGCGCGGATGATCGCTTCGATCATCGGGATACCCGCGTACTTACGGGAGCCTTTGGAAATCTGGACAATAAAAGGAGCCTGCGCGTCGATATGGCCGCGAAAAAGGCCAAGAGCCTGTTCCATATTATTGATGTTGTAAGCCCCTACGGCGTACTTGCCATAGGCCATGCGGAAAAGAACACTGGT
>CAYRWY010000229.1:0-9246 GCA_964427955.1 uncultured Anaerolineaceae bacterium | reverse complement strand
CGCAACCGGCACGGCGACCTGATCGGGCGGCTGTTCGTGCTGCACGAGATCACCGCCCTCAAACGCGCCGCCGCGCAGATTCAGGCTCAGAACGAGGTCCTGCTGCGCACCAACCAGGAATTGGACGTGGCCCGCCAGCAAGCCGAAGAAGCCAACCGGCTGAAAAGCGAGTTCCTGGCGACGATCTCGCACGAGCTGCGCACGCCGCTCAACTCCGTGATCGGCTACGCCGACCTGATGCTGACTATCATGGTGGACAGCCTGACCGAAAAACAGCAGGATTACGTCCGGCGCATCATGAGCAACGGCGAACGGCTGCTGACGCTGATCAACGATATTCTGGACCTGTCCAAGATCGAAGCCGGACACCTGGACCTGGTGAGCCAGGATCTGTCGCCCGCCGCACTGTTGCAGACGGTGCAGTCCGAAATGCAGCCGCTGGCCCACCGGAAAAGCCTGGCGTTCGTGAGCGTGCTCGATCCGGCGCTGCCCGCAACGCTGCGCGGCGATCCGAAGCGGTTGCAGCAGATCGTGACCAACCTGCTCAGCAACGCGATCCGCTTTACCGACCAGGGGGAGGTGAAGGTCCACCTGGAGTCTGCCGAGGATTCCCAGTGGCGGATCGTCGTGAGCGACACCGGGATCGGGATTCCGCCGCACGCGTTGGAGTTCATCTTCGACGAGTTCCGGCAGGTGGACGGATCGTACCAGCGCCAGTACGGGGGAACCGGGTTAGGACTGGCGATTGTGCGTAAGCTGGTGACACTGATGGGCGGCACGGTGCGCGTCGAAAGCGAGGTCGGCCAGGGCAGCGTTTTCACCGTTCAGCTTCCGCTCGACGTGCCAGAGAGGGTGGGATAGATGGCCATTACGACGGAGATGGATACCTGGCGTGTCCTGGTGATCGACGACGAGCCGGACAATCTGAAACTGGTCGCCGATCTGTTGGAGTACGGCGGCGCCCAAGTCGCCCAGGCGACCGGCGGGCGGCAGGGCATGGTGCTGATCGACGAGTTTCACCCGAATCTGATCCTGCTGGACCTGGCGATGCCGGATCTGGATGGCTGGGAGATGCACCGCATTCTGCGCAGCCGCCCTGATACGTGCGATCTGCTGATCGTGGCGCTGACAGCGTTGGCCATGCCATACGATGCGGAGCGCGTCCAGGCGGCGGGCTTTACGGGATACATTACCAAGCCGTTCCGGGTGCTGGCGTTGATCAACGAGCTGCAAACGCTGATCCGCACGGCAGAAGGCGCGCAGGAATGAGCGGGCTATGATCGACCTTGAGTTTACTCCTTATATCGTGCCGTTAGTGGTCGCGGCGGCAGTGTCGTCGGTCCTGGGGATTCTGATCTGGCGGCGGCGACCCGGCACCGGGGTGCTGTCGTTCGTGGTCCTGATGACCGCCGTCACCCTGTGGACGGTGATGAACATCCTGGAGATCACCGCCGTCGATTTCCACGACAAGCTCTTCTTTTCGGGGGTGGCCTATCTCGGCGTGACCGCCGTGCCGGTGGCCTGGTTCACCTTCACCCTGGAATATACCGGGCGGCGGCAGTGGCTGACGCGCCGCAATCTCGTACTGCTCGCCGTCGAACCGGCGATCATGGTGCTGCTGGCCATCACGTACCATGAGCAGCACCTTTTTCGCGACGCCTTCCGGCTCGATACGTCAGGCGCGATCCCGATCCTGAAATCCGACTTTGGCCCGGCCTTCTGGGTGCAGGCAGCCTATTCGTACCTGATGCTGGTGCTCGGCAACGGGCTGCTGGTGGTCGCGTTGATCCGCGCGCCGCGCGTGCACCGGGGCCAGATCACGCTGCTGCTGGTGGGGGCGTTCGTGCCCTGGGCGGCGAACGCGATGTTCATCCTCGGTCTGAAGCCGCTGCCGACGCCCATCGACCTGACCTCGTTTGCCTTCACCGTCACCGGGCTGGTGATGGGCTGGAACATCTACCATTACCGGCTGCTGGACATCCTGCCCGCCGCGCACGACCTGGTGATCGAGAATGTCAGCGACGGCATCCTGGTGTTGAACCGGCACAACCGGCTGGTGGACGCCAACCCGGCGGCGCTCACGCTGCTGAATCTGACCTCGCGCGGGCAGGGGGTGGGCCGCCGCCTGGGCGATCTGCTGCCCAACGCGCAAGACCTGGTCGCGAAGTATCGCGACGTGGAAGAGGCCAATGCCGAGATCGCCGCCGGGCAGGGCGAGGCCGAGCGCCATTTCCAGATGCGGATCACGCCGCTGCGCAACCGGCACGGCGACCTGATCGGGCGGCTGTTCGTGCTGCACGAGATCACCGATCTCAAGCGGGCGGCGGCGCAGATTCAGGCCCAGAACGACGTGTTGACGCGCGCGAACCAGGACCTCGTCGTCGCGCGCCAGGAGGCCGAAGAAGCCAACCGGCTGAAAAGCGAGTTTCTGGCGACGATCTCGCACGAGCTGCGTACGCCGCTGAATTCGGTGATCGGCTACGCCGACCTGATGCTGACTATCATGGGCGGCAGCATGACGGACAAGCAGTGCGATTACATCAAGCGCATCATGAGCAACGGCGAACGGCTGCTGACGCTGATCAACGATATTCTGGACCTGTCCAAGATCGAAGCCGGGCACCTGGAACTGGTGACCCAGACCTTCGTCCCGGCGGAACTGCTGGGCACGGTGCAGGCCGAGATGCAGCCGCTGGCCCACCGGAAGGAGCTGAAGTTCGAGGTGGTGCTCGATCCGGCGCTGCCCGCGGCGCTGCGCGGCGATCCGAAGCGGCTCCAGCAGATCGTGACCAACCTGCTCAGCAACGCGATCCGCTTCACGGACAAGGGCGAAGTTAAGGTGCAGGTGCTCCGCGCCGAGGGGGCGCAGTGGCGCATCATCGTGAGCGACACCGGGATCGGGATTCCGCCCCACGCGCTGGAATTCATTTTCGACGAGTTCCGCCAGGTGGACGGATCGTACCAGCGCCAGTACGGCGGGACCGGGCTGGGGTTGGCCATCGTGCGCAAGCTGGTGACGCTGATGGGCGGCACGGTGCGGGTCGAAAGCGAAGTGGGCCGGGGCAGCACGTTCACCGTCCAGCTCCCTCTCGACGTGCCGCAGCCCGAAGGAGTGGCCTGAGTGACGATCTCAGCCGAATTGGCGACCTGGCGAGTTCTGGTGGTGGATGACGAGCCGGATAATCTCCGGTTAGTCGCGGATGTGTTAGAATTCAGCGGCGCGACGGTGATCCAGGTGTCGGATGCCAGGCGGGGGCTAGCCGTGGTGGACGAGTTTCATCCGACCCTGATCCTGTTGGACCTGTCCATGCCGGACATGGATGGCTGGGAGCTGCACCGCCTGCTGCGCAGCCGCCCCGACACGCACGATCTGCCGATCATCGCGCTGACGGCGCTGGCCATGCCGGGCGACGCCGAGCGGGTCAAGGCGGCGGGTTTTACCGGGTATATCAGCAAGCCGTTCCGGGTGCGCGCCCTGATCACTGAACTACAAGACCTGATTCGCGCGGCGGCCAATGGAGCTACGCCGCCGTCTCACGATCCGACCTAGCGGGAGTACAAGAGGGGAAGCACATGACCGACATTTCACAATGGACGATTGTCCTGGTCGATGACGAAATGGACAGCCTGAACTTGATCTATGATCTGCTGGAGCTGAATGGGGTCGAAGTCTACAAAGCGCGCAACGGCCAGCAGTGTCTCGCGCTGCTCGATCAGATCACGCCGACGCTGATCGTGATGGACCTGGCCATGCCGTCACCGGACGGCTGGCAGCTCCTTCAGCAGGTGCGGGCGCGGCGCGGGTTGGAGCAGGTGCCGGTCGTGGCCGTGACGGCGTTTTATTCCGACCGGGTGCGCGAGCAAGCGTACCGCGCCGGGTTCAACGCCTTTTTCTCCAAGCCGATCAAGGCCGGGGAGTTCATCGAGGAACTCGCCCGCGTGGTGGGGTAGCTAGATCGTCAGTCTAGGGGAAAGATCGCCTTTCCCCTCTCCTCGCCGGGTCTACTGCGTATCCACCGTCAAGACGACCGTGACCTGGCCGTAAAAGACACAGCCTTTTTGCTTCCAGACCAGGCTGGGCTGCGACTCGAAGCAGGCCCGATCCGACTCGACTTTGGTCAGGCGGTAGGTCTTGCCGTCGATGGTCTGCGCCGCCGTGCGGATCGACCAGTCCGTCCGCCCCGAATCCTTGATGTCTTTCAGCATCTTCTTCATCGATCCATAGTCCGGGCCGCCGCCCCCGAACAGGGGCGCGATCAGCAGCGTGACGATGACGCTGATCAGCACCACCGCCACCAGCACGACGTAGGGCCGCGCCGTCATGGCACGGATCACGCCGGGACGGCTGCCGATCAAGCCCTGGCGGATCGCGCCGGGGATGGCGCGCAGTGCGCCGATGAGCCGCCCGCCGGACTGCTTCACCGCTTCGGACGCCGCCGCCGCGCGGGGTCGGGCCGGTTCAGCAGCGGGTTCGGGGATCGGTTCGGGCGTCAGTGGGGTATCGGCCTCCGGCGGGGGGGCGGCTTTGGGCCGTCGTGGCCGGGCCGGGCGTTTTTCTTCTTCCATCGGTGGTCATCTCCTGGTTAAGAATCACGTGGCGATCAGACCTGCTGCTGACATTATAGCGGCGCTTGGTCTACGGGGAAACTCGGAAATCGTCACTGCCCAATGTCACACTTAGCGGCGTAGACAATCAGAACATTCGTGCTACAATGGTACTACGCTCGACCGGCGGACCGGCCTGGGGAGGCCCTCCGCCGCGCTTCGAATTCCGTGGTGGGAGTTCTTAAGGAGGCTCGTTGATGACGGTGGTCAAATGTCCGAAATGTGGCACGGTGTTCGAAAGTGACGCGTCGCGGTTTCGCACCCTTTCTCCGGCGGCGCTGCATATCCTGACGCATTTGCCGGGGCCGCTGCGGCGCGGCAAAGTGATCCCGGTGCGGGTGGTCGTCGCCTCCACCGGCTATTCGGTCGGGGCGGTGCACGCGGCGCTGAACGAACTGGTCGCGCACGGCTACCTGGAGCGGGTGGCGATGGGGCGCAGTGGGCGGCGGCACGTCTACCGCGCGGCGGCCACCCTGGATCAGGTGTTGGCGCAGGCGGGGGTGTGATCAGTCGTCCAGGGCTTGATAGGTGAGCGCCTTGATGGTGGCGAAGATCGGGCGAATCCAGAACGGATTGAGCTGGTAGAAGGCCGTGCCGACCAGCTCGTAAGCCGGATCGACCCAAAAGAGCGTGCCCGATCCGCCATCCTTCCAGTATTCGCCGTTGGCACAGGGCGATCCCGCCAGCCCGTGATCCAGCAGGGTATGCACGCCCAGCCCGTGCCCATAGCCGTAGAGCGGCTCGGCCCCGGTGAAGCGGCAGGGCAGCAGCGCCGGGGGCAGGTGGTTGGCCGTCATCAAATCCACCGTGCGCGGGGCAAGCAGGCGGATGTTATCCAGCGTTCCGCGCCGGAACAGCAGGTGGGCGAAGCGCAGGACATCCAGCGGGGTGGACACCAGCCCATAGCTGCCCGGCGTCCAATGGGGAGATCGGACAGCGGGCATGACGTGGGGGCTGGTGGCGGGCGCTTCGATCAGGCGCAGGCCGCCCTGCTCGGCGGGGGTGTAAAACGCGCTGAAGCGGTCGATCTGATCCGGGCGGACGGTGTAGCCGGTAGCGGTCATGCCCAGCGGCAGGAACAGGTGATCGCGCAGGAAGGCGGCGAACGACTGCCCGGAGATAACCTCGATCAGCCGCGCGATCACCTCGAACGAGGGGCCGTAGCGCCAGAGGGTATTCGGCTGGGCGACCAGCGGCACGCGCGCCAGCCGGGCGGTGATCTCGGCCAGGGTCACTGCGGCGGGGGCGGTCAAAAAGTAGGTCATGCGGTTTTCGGACGGAATATCCAGCCGCCCCAGGTCGGAGTCCAGCCCGGCGGTGTGCGTCAGCAGGTGGCGGATCGTGATCGGCCTGGCTTTGTCTACGAGACCTTGCTCTCCGGCGCTGACTTTCGTCTCGCGGAAGGCCGGGATGAAGTCGGCGATAGCCTGATCGAGCGCAAAATAGCCCTGCTCGTACAGGATCAACGCGGCAACCGTGGTGATAGCTTTCGTGATCGACCACAGGCGGATCAGGGTGTCGGGCTGCATCGGGCGGGCGTGCTCGCGATCCGCCAGGCCATAACACCCGCTGTAGAAGACCTGTCCGCGCCGCGAGAGCAGGACCACGATCCCGGCGACCTGGTCTTGATCGACGTAACGCTGTAGGGCCGCGTCGAGGCGCTGCAAGCGGCGGGTTGAGACGCCGACTTTTTCGGGGGGGATGAGCATCTGGGCCTCCTTGGGGGCGGATCGATTCTACCGGTTGTTGTACCCGGAATTGCGATTTTCTGCACGCGCGGGCGGATCGCCTGTCAAGAGGTCGGGAGCCTCATTTGTTCACCCCGGACGGCTTTTTTAGCCCGAAAAGCAGAACGTATGTTCGATGTTCAAAACAGTGAACAATTCATGAAAAACCGGGGGTACACTGGAGTTCAGAAGTCGAACGGCTGTTCTGGCTAAAACTCGGACGGACGGCTCGCCCGCGCTGCACCATTTACCGCTGAGAGCGTGCACGGGGCAGGCGTCAAACCGCGATGGGAAGGGCGAGCGGTCCGTTGCGAGGAAAAGCAAAGCAAGAGCAAAAGCAGATTCAACGCAGAGAGCGCAGAGAGATTTTTTTGAGAGGAAAAGCGAGAAAAGCAAAAGCGTTGCACCACAGAGGACACAGAGGGCACAGAGGAAAAAAAGAGAGAAGAGCAAAAAACTGTTTTTCTCGGCGCGCGCGGCGGTCTCTGCCTTGAAACCGCTCTTGCTGTTAACTGAAAACTGATAACTGACAACTCTCTGAGGAGACGACATGCCCGCACGGTCGGGAACGAGCACGGCACCGGTCGCGCTTCCGTTGGGGCAGGCGCTGCGTGGGCGGGAGGATTTCACCGCGTTCAAGCACCTGATCTGGAAGCGTTACGCGCACGCCCCGCACCTGGCCGCGCTGGATGCGGCGCTGATGCAGTGCGCGCGCCACGTCGAAACCGGAGGCCGCGAGGGGATCGGGCACCTGATCGTCGAAATGCCGCCCCGGCATGGCAAATCCTTTTCGGCCAGCCGCCTGTTCCCGGCGTGGTTCCTGGGCCGGAATCCCGACTGCCGCGTGATCCTGGCGAGCTACGGCGCGACGCTGGCCGAAAAAAACAGCCGCTACGCCCGCAAGGTGGTCCAGATGCCGGTTTATCGCGCGATCTTCCCGGAGGTGGAACTCTCGACCGAGAGCCGCGCCGCCGATGCGTGGGACATTGCCCGGCGTGAAGGCGGGCTGGATGCGATGGGCGTGGGGGGGAGCGTGACGGGCAAGGGCGCGGAAATGATCGTGATCGACGATCCGGTCAAGTCCCGCGAGGAAGCTGAATCCTCGATCATCCGGGACAAGGTGTGGGACTGGTTCACGGACGATCTCTACACGCGGCGCGAGCCGGGCGCGGCCATCGTGATCGCCATGACCCGCTGGCACCAAAACGATCTCGTCGGGCGGCTGCTGCACGAGCAGCCCGACAAGTGGCACGTGATCCGCCTGCCCGCGCTGGCCGAGGAGGATGATCCGCTGGGGCGCGCGGTGGGGATGGCGCTGTGGCCGCAGCGCTTCGGGGTGGACGTGCTGCGCGACATTCAGAGCGTGCTGGGCGAGTATGCCTGGCTGGCGCTCTACCAGCAGCGCCCGATCTCGTCGGAGGGCGGCGTCTTCAAGCGCGCGCATTTCCGGCTGATCACCGTCGTGCCGGACTGCGTGCAGGTGGTGCGCTTCTGGGATCTGGCGATGTCCGAGCGGACCAGCGCCGATTACACCGCCGGGGTGAAGTTGGGGATCACGGCGGAGGGGCGGATCACCGTGCTGGACGTGGTGCGGCGGCGCGTGGAGTGGGATCAACTCGCGTCGCTGATGGCCGACACCGCGCTGCGCGATGGCCCGGAGGTGCGGATCGGGTTTGAGCGGCAGGGCTTCATGAGCCGGGCGGGCCAGGCGCTCGCCCAGGACCCGCGCCTGCACCAGTATGCGATCTGGGGCTACGTCAAGGATCAGGACAAGCTGACCAACGCGCTGCCGTTCGCGGGGCGGGTCGGATTGGGGATCGTGGACGTGATCGAAGCGCCCTGGACGCGCGATTACCTGGATGAGCTGTGCAGCTTTCCGCGTGGGGCGCACGACGATCAGGTGGATGCCAGCGCGGGCGCGTACGAGATGTTGGGCGGCGAGCCGACCGCCGGAGGAATGAATTATGCCGACGACTACAGCATCGGCGGGGCGTACTGAAAGGCCCCTCCCTAAATCCCTTCCCGCCAGCGGAGAGGGACTTTCCCCATCCCCATCCGGGGGCTATGCGCCCTCGGTGCTGGTCACGCCGGAGACGGCGGCGATTGAGGACGGCGGCGGCTACGGCGATCCGCTGCCGGACGGGCGTCCCGACTTCGTGCGGGAGGACGACCGGCGGAAGAGCTAAGGGCAAGAGCGGGGCACCACAGAGGACACAGAGTGCACAGAGGAAAAGCAGAGGAAAACAATTTTCTCTCCGCGATCTCGGCGGCCTCTGCGTTGAAGCGCTTTTCGCTTTTACTGATCACTGATCACTACTCACAAGGAGAGCCATGAGCACACGCAGCAACTACAAGGGGGAAGGGCGGCTGGCGGTGGAGTTTACCGCCCAGATTCCGAGCGGCGCGGCAGTGTCCGAAGCGTGGCCGTACACGCTGGGGCAGTTCGCCAACGGCGTGATCATCCCCAGCGGCGCGATCCCCATCGCCGCCGGGCACCTGGGTCTTCAGGTGCAGGACTGGTGGTACAACTGGGTCTGGGCGCGGCAGTGGGACAGCGGCTACGCGGACTGGCTGATCCAGTTCCCGACCGGGGGCCAGAGTCATGGGATGCCGCCGGAGTGGTTCGGGGTGGTCGGCAGCGCGCGGCTGGCCTACATGGACGGATCGGGGACGGGCGTCACGGGGACGGCGGCCTGCGCCTTCACGGTGAAGCTGAAGGGGTAGCGCGAAACCTCACCCCCTGGCCCCCTCTCCGAGGGCGGAGAGGGGGAGCACGGGCAAGTCCCCTCTCCAGACTTGGAGAGGGGATTTAGGGGTGAGGTATGAATTCGCCAACAGCATCGCAAGTTGGAGAGGGAAGCAAGCAGCGTCTCGACGGAATCGTTTTTGACTGATCACCGATAACTGACAACTG
>CAYRWY010000228.1:0-9270 GCA_964427955.1 uncultured Anaerolineaceae bacterium | reverse complement strand
GGGATCGACACCAACTGCACGAACTGCGCGATGAGATTGCGCGAAGCGAAATACCCGCCGCGCATCCGCGCCGGGACCAGATCCGCCGAGAGCGCCGTCCAGGCCGCGTTGCCCAACGCCCCCACGCCCGCGATGGTGACCCACGACAGCATCACCAACCAGACCGCGCGGCTGTCCGACAACAGCCAGGGGGCCGACAACATGACGATCCACATGAGGCGGCTGGCAACCCCGGCCAGCAGGGCCAACTGGCGGTAGCGACCGGTCCGATCAGCAATCGCCGCGCCGGGCATCGCCATCAGCGCGGTCACCAGTTGGTTCAGCGTATTGACCAGCCCAATCTGGGCATTGGTCGCCTGCAAACTCAACAAATAGAGGGTGTAGTACGGATCAGTGAATCCGCCCGCCAGCGAGGAAAAAGTGCCATCCAGCCAGAATGATCGCAGCCCTTCCTGCTGTTCCTTCGGTAAACTATCAACTCTTGGGTAACCCAAGGGATGTACGATGCGGGCGGGTAAGGGTAGTCTTTCCACTCTCGATAACCTTGACGATACGATGATCAGTCCTCGACAATGAGGTGATGCTGGATAGCCTGAGCCACAGCCTCAGTCCGCGTTTCGACGTTCAGTTTCTCCAGGATCGAGCTGACGTAGAACTTCACCGTCGAAACACTCAACGAAAGTTTTTCGGCAATCTGTGGGTTGGTCAACCCCTCGGCCAACAGCTTGAGTATTTCCTGCTCGCGCGCTTTCAGTTCGTGGATCGGAGCTTTGCGGGCGTGAGCGCGAATCAAAGCCTGGGTCGCTTCCGGCGAAAGAGTCGGCTTTCCGACATGCGCGGCGCGGATCGCTTTGGCCATGTCGTGTATGGACGCATTCTTGAGCAGGTAGCCAATCGCCCCCGCCTCCAACGCCTCGGCTACCCGGCCCTCATCGTCAAAACTGGACAGAATCAGCACCGGCAGATCGGGGAAACGCGCATGGATCAGGCGCGTAGCCTCGATCCCGTTCATGTCGGGCATGACCAGGTCCATGAGCACCACATCCGGGTAAAGCTGTTGGCAGAGATCGAGAGCTTCCGCCCCGCTTCCCGTTTCGCCCACCAAGGTCAGATCATCGAAGGCGTTCAAGAAGTTGGCCAACCCTGAACGCACGATGGCGTGATCGTCTACAATGATCACCCGAATCACGGCCTTGTCATCCATCCTCAAGCCCTTCATGATGCCAGGAAAGCACAATCATTGTACCCTGTTCTAGTGCACTCTGTACATGCAGTTCTGCCCCGACCTCGTCGGCGCGCTCCTGCATATTGATCAATCCAAAGTGGCCAGGGGGAACGCTGGCGGGAACGAACCCTCGCCCGTTGTCCACAATCGTCAACGTCGTGTACTCGTCCTGATGATGGAGTTCCAATTGTATCTGCGTCGCGCGGGCATGTTTGACGATATTGTTGAGGGCCTCCTGTGCCACCCGGTAAAAGGCCAGGTGGACCTCCGGCGGCAGCGGGGCCTGACTCTCGGTTTGCAGCACGATCTCGGCCCTGGTACGGGCCTTCATGCTGTTGGCTAACTGGGTGAGCAGCGTACCGAGTGGGGCCGCGATCAGCGTCTCGGGCCGAAGCTCGAAAAACAGGACGCGCATTTCGGCCAATGCCGCCTGAGACAAATCGTAGATCTGCCTTAGCCCGTTTTCGATCTGATCCGGTTTCTGCCGGTACTGGTAGAGCAGCGTTTCGGCCATCACACTCGTCGAAAAAAGGGTCTGGCTGACCGCATCGTGCAACTCGCGCGCCAGACGCTGGCGTTCCTTGAGGGCAGCCAATTGCTGGGTCTGGAGATAGACGTGATACAGGGCCAACTGCGCTTCGACGCGCGCGATTACTTCTTCGACCTGGAAGGGCTTGGTGATGTAATCGACCCCCCCGCTCCGAAAGGCTTTGACCTTATCCAGGGTGTCTTCCAGCGAGCTGATGAAGATCACCGGAACCTGGCTGAGATCGTTGTCCGCCTTCAGGAGGCGGCACACTTCGTAGCCGTCCAGACCGGGCATCCGCACGTCCAGCAGAATCAGGTCGGGCTTGACGGTTTTGGCCGCGATCAGCCCCATCGAGCCGTTCACGACTGCCCGGACTTCGTGGCCGCGCTCCTTGAGGATCGAAGACAGCAAATGTAGATTGGCGGGCTTGTCGTCAATGATCAGGATATCGCTGCGCGCTTCGACCACCGTACTGTACACCTGGACCGCTCCTGCCGAGGATTATGCCATCGCCCCTCATTATAACTCAGGCGGCAGATCGCCGGAAACCCATAGTAACACTTCTACTATTGGACTTCTGGACAATCCAGTTCTAGCCGAATGCCTGATGATTTCTAACCCATTTTTGACTACCTTATAGAAGTGGGGGCTATACTCCGTCAAACGACAATGGTCCCTGGTCAAGGAAACGACGATGGACAAAAGATATTTAGGAATCGTGATTGTGATGCTGAGCGCGACGATGGCCGCGCTTTTCCGGTTCGGCAGAATGGCGGCGCAGTCCGACGAGACCGTTACGATTGCGTTCGTCACAGGCGTGGCCGACGATCCGTTCTACATCACGATGCAGTCGGGGATCATGCAGGCCATCGCCGATCTGAATATCGACATTCAACTCGTCGTCGAAAACCCCGACCAGTTCGCCCCCGCGGCCCAGATTCCGGTCATCGAGCGCCTGACCCGCCAGGGTGACATCGACTATCTGCTGGTCGCACCAACCGATAAACAGGACTTGATTCCGGCGCTCCAGGCCGCTTACGAGGCCGGAATCGCCGTCATCACGGTAGACACATTTGTCGGCAACGGGGACTATGTGACCGGCCCGGTGACCTTCCCCCTGACCTATATCGGATCGGATAACTTCGTCAGCGGGTTCAAGGCGTGTGAAGCCCTGGCCAACGGGCTGCCGGAAGGCGCCAACATCTACATTCAACACGCGGGGCCAGGGATCAGTACCGTGGACCAGCGTGAGGCGGGCTGTCAGGCTGCCGCTTATTCCTACGGGCTGCAAGTCGTGGGCGTGGACTACAATTCGGACAATACCGAGATCGCCCAGCAGCAGACGGCGGCAGTGCTGCAAGCCCAGCCCGATCTGGCGGGCATCTTCGGCACCAACTTTTTCGGCGCCATCGGGGCCGGGCAGGCGGTCCAGGCCGCGGGACTCAAGGGCCGCGTGAAGATCGCCGCGTTCGACCTGACCGACGAGGCGCTGCGCCTGCTCAAAGATGGTACCTTCTCCGATCTCGTGACCCAAAAGCCCTTCGACATCGGCTACCTGGCAACGGTCCTGGCCGTGGCGCACTTCAAAGGCTTCGAAAGCCTCCCGCGGCATATCGCGGTGGACTCGGTCCTGGTCAACGACGATAACATCGACGATCCCGACATTCGCCGCCTGGTTTACTCCACGGCGGTACAGGCTCCTCAGCCGCCGCTGCACGATCTGACCGTAGCGTTCGTGCCCGGCGTCGATCACGATCCGTTCTTCACCACGATGACCAAGGGGATCCACACCGGCGTCAGCATGTACGGCATCCACCTGGCGGAGCAAGCGCCCAACCACTTCAGCCCCCCGGCCCAGATCCCGGTGATCGAGTCGATCATCGCGAACAACGACGTGGATTATCTGATCACAGCGCCCACCGACCGCACCGAGATGATCCCGATCTTGCAGCAAGTCTACGACGCCGGTATCCAGGTGATCACGGTCGATACCTTCATCGGCGATGGCATCTACACGGACGGCAGCGTGACCTTTCCCCTGAGCTACATTGGATCGGACAATGAGCGCGGCGGGTATATCGGATGCAGCCAACTCGCGATGGCCGACATCCTGGGCAGCGGAGCCAAGATTTATATCCAGAATGTGCGCCTGGGCATCAGCACCACCGATCAGCGGGCGGATGGCTGCATGGCGGCTGCCGAAGACTTTGGCATGGAAGTCGTGCAGATGGATTACAGCGATAACGACGTCGCCGTCGGCAAAGCCGAGACGATTGCCGTCCTGGCCGCTCACCCTGACATTGTCGGCATTTTTGGGACGAACGTCTTCAGTGCCCAGGGGGCCGGTGCCGCAGTCCAGGAAGTCGGATTGGGAGGCGTGGTGGAAGTCGTCGCCTTCGACTCGACGGAATTCGCCATCGACCTGCTGCGCAAGGGCGTGGTCACCCAGGTAATCGCCCAAAAACCCGGCGACATCGGCTATTTTGCCGTGCTCACCGCCGTGGCTCACGCGCGGGGGATCACCGGCATCCCAAAGCGCTGGGCGACCGGATACGAAGTGATCAACATCAACAACGTGGACGATCCTCAGATCGCGCGTTTCATCTACCGAGAGGAGTAACACCCCCTTGACGTGGTTCTGGACTCCCAAAAGCATCCGAAGCAAGCTGATGAGCGCATTCATCGCCATCGACTTGCTCCTGGTGTTCAGTATCGGCAGTCTGGCTTACTTCCAGGCCCGGAACGCGCTGCGCAACGAAGCCTTTGCGGGGATCGAGGCGCTGCGCGAAGCCCGCAGCGAGCAGATCATGCTGTGGTTCAGCGACCGGCAGCGCGACGTCCAGGCGTTGGCGGCCAATCCCTACATCCTGGTGTCGGCCAAAGCTGCCATCGACAGCCTGGACGATGGCGTGGATGCTGAAAATACGCGCGAGAAAAACTTGCAGGCCATCGCCGCCGAATATCGCTACCATCCCGAACTACAGGACGCGGGAGACAAGTCCATCTACAGCAGTGTGCACAACCGCGCTCACGCGTTTTACCAACAGGTGCTCCAGATCAACCACTACGACGACCTCCTGATCATTTCGCCGGAAGGTGCCGTGATCTACAGCGTGGACAAGCGGGACGATTTCGCCACGAACGTGCTTGAGCCGCCGGGCAGCGCCCTGTCATCCCCCTTCTTGCAGGCTATGAATGCCGGGAAGCCCGGTTTTACGACGTTCACCGACGTCACATTCTACGGCCCGTCCGGCAAACCGGTCGTCTTTTTTGCCGCCCCGATTTACAGCAAGAATAATCTGATCGGCGTGTTGGTCCTGGAACTGCCGATTGACACCCTTAACAAGCTGCTCAACCTGCGCGAAGGGCTGGGCAAAACGGGCGAAACGTACGTGGTGGGCAACGATCTGCTGTTTCGCAGCGATTCGCGCTTCCTCAAGCTGCTGCACGTGGACCAGACCATTCTGAACAACGCGATCCAGGTGAATACCGAGGCCAGCCGATCCGCGCTGCGCGAGCAAACGACCGACACTCGCATCATCACCAGCTACCGGGGCGGACGGGTCTTGAGTGCCTGGAAGCCACTCAACTTGCAGCCGCCGTCTGTCGAGAATCCCAGTGGCGTGATCTGGGCGCTGATTGTCGAAAAAGAGATTTCGGAGGTCGAAGAACCCGCCCGGACGCTGTTGGCGTCGATTTCCGTGCTGTCGCTGCTGGTCAGCCTGGGCGCGTTTGGGTTCTCCTATCTGCTCTCCAGCCAGATTTCCAACCCGCTCCGGCAGCTCACCGAGACCGCCGAGCGCATCACCTCCGGCCAGCTCGACCAACAGGTGAATATCGCCACGCAGGGCGAAGTCGGGATTCTGGCCCAATCCTTCAACAAGATGACCGGGCAGCTCCGCACCTTGATCGACAGCCTGGAAGAGCGGGTGAACGCCCGCACCCGCGATCTCCAGATCGCGTCGGACGTTTCCAAGCAGATCACGACCATGCTGGACATCGACAAGCTGCTGCAACAGGTCGTGATGCTGACCGCGAGCAGCTTTGACTTCTACGTCGTCTTCGTCTACCTGGTCGATGACGCCCGGCAGCTTTTGGTGAGCGCCGCCGGAGCCGACGCCACCGGCCAGATCGTGTCCAAAGAAAACCACCGCGACATCCCCATCGAAGCCGATCCCAGCCTCGTCGCATCGACCGCGCGCACCCGTAAAACCACGTTGGTCAACGACGTACAGGAGACTCCTGCCCATCTCTTCCACCCTTCGTTTCCCGACACCCGTTCGGAACTGGCGATCCCGATGATGCTGGGCCGCCGTCTGCTGGGGATCTTCGACCTGCAATCGCAGCAGCCCAACCGCTTTGGACCGGAAGAATTGAGCGTGCTCAAGACGCTGGCCGAGCAGATCGCGATTGCGGTACGCAACGCCCAACTGTTCGCGAACGTGCAGGCCGCGCAGGCTGCCGCCGAGATGGCGAACCAGGCCAAGAGCGTTTTCCTGGCGAATATGAGCCACGAACTGCGCACGCCGCTGAATGCCATCCTGGGCTTCTCGCAGATCATGGTGCGCGATTCGGATACCTCGACCACCCAGCGCCAATACCTGGACATCATCAGCCGCAGCGGGGAATATCTGCTGCAACTGATCAACGACGTGCTCGAAATGTCGAAGATCGAAGCGGGGCGCGTCATCCTGCACGAGGAGCATTTCGACCTGTACTACACGCTGTTCAGCCTGGAAGAAATGCTCAAGGGACGCGCGCAGGACAAGGGGCTGTACCTGACCTTCGAGCGCACCGAACGGGTTCCGCAGTTCGTAGAAGCGGACGAAAGCAAATTGCGCCAGGTGTTGATCAACCTGATCGGGAACGGCATCAAGTTCACGCAGCATGGCGGCGTCATGGTGCGGATCGACTACCCGTCCGACAACCGGCTGGCCTTCGAGGTTGAGGATACCGGTCCGGGCATTGAAAAAGCCGAACTCGAAAAGGTGTTTGAAATCTTTACCCAGAGTAAGAGCGGCGAGGAGTCCCACGAAGGCACCGGACTGGGACTCCCCATCAGCCGCCGCTTCGTCCAGTTGATGGGGGGCACGATTTCAGTATCGAGTACGCTGGGCCAGGGATCGACGTTCACCTTCGACATCCAGGTGAAGCTGGCGCAGGCCGCCGACCTGAAGATCACCGTTCCACGGCACGAGGTGATCGGGCTGACGCCTGACCAGCCGGTATACCGGGTGCTGATCGTGGAAGACAAGTTGGAGAGCCGGGTGCTGCTGGCCAAGCTGCTGGAACCGATTGGCTTTGAGGTGCTCACGGCGGTGAACGGGCAGGAGGCGCTGACGCTTTACCAGATCTACCACCCCAATCTGATCTTCATGGACATGCGGATGCCGGTCATGGATGGCTACGAAACCACCCGGCGTATCAAGGCCAGCCCGGGCGGGCAGCAAACGCCCATCATCGCCGTCACGGCCAGCGCCTTCGAGCATGAGCGCGCCCAAATTTTGGCGAGCGGCTGCGATGATTTTGTCGGCAAGCCGTTCAAAGCCTCTGAAATCTTTGAAAAGATTGCGCAGCATACGGGGGCACACTTCACCTACATCGATCAGACGGCGGAGGTCATGGCGGTCGATGAGGCAGAAAATTCACTGAAACCCGGCATCCTGCAAGAAATGCCGCCGGAATGGCTGGCCCGTCTGAATCAGGTAGCGAAGGCCGCCAAAGCCGAAGAAGCCTACCAATTGATCGAGCAGATACGTGCCGAGCACCCGTCCACCGCCGACGCGCTGTGCAACCTGGTGGATAACTTCCGCTTTGATATTCTCATGAATCTGTCCGAACAGTCAGTAACAACATAGTTATTAGACTTCTGGCCAGTGACTTTCTAGTCCAATGCCCGATGATTTCTTGGGCATTTTTTCTTACCCTACAAATGCAGGTCTTTCGCACATAATTTAGGAAAGGGATAAAAAATGAAAAAGGCTAGAAGATTCTTTCTTGTTTTGGTCAGTATTGCACTGATCGCCGCATTGCTCCCTTCAGTATCCGCGCCCACCGCCAAGGCGCAAGACGAGAAAATCAAGATCGGTTTCCTGCCGGGCGTGGTCGATCCTTTCTACCAGGTGATGCAGCTCGGGGTTGAGGCCGCGGCCAAGGATATGGGCATCGAGGTCGTGACGCAGGTTCCGCCGACCTGGGGTGTCGAGGTTCAGACGCCGATCCTGGATTCGATGGTCGCCCGTGGCGATCTCGATTACATCATCATCGCCCCGACCGACAAAGACCAGATGGTTGGCCCGCTGGAAGCCGCGCGGGATGCCGGTATCGGCGTCATCACGGTTGACACCTTCCTGGGCGATGGTGACTACGTCAATGGCCCCGTCACCTTCCCGATCAGCTACATCGGTTCCGACAACGTCGAAGGCGGACGCATCGCCGCGCGTGGTCTGGCCGAAGCGATTGGTGGCACGGGCAAAGTCTACATCAATTCGACCAACCCCAACGTCAGCTCGGTCGAAGGCCGCGCCGTCGGGTTCAAGGAAGTCATGGCCAATGAGTACCCGGACATCGAGGTCGTCGGGCTTGATTTCAACCTCGATGACATGAACACCGCCGTGACTCAGACCGCGGCTGTGCTGGAAACCAACCCCGATCTGGCCGGTATCTTCGGCACCAACGTCTTCAGCGCGCAGGGTGCTGGGACCGCCGTCATCAACGCAGGGCTGGGCGGTGAAGTGCAAGTTGTCGCCTATGACGCCACCGCGTTCGCGATTGAGCAACTGCGGGCTGGCACCGTCAGCCTGGTGCTCGCTCAGAAACCGTTTGACATGGGCTACATGGCCGTCCAGTTCGCCGTCGCCCACGCCGCTGGCGTTACCAGCCTGCCGGCGCGCGTTCAGACCGGGTTCGCGATCATCAGCATCGACAACGTAGATGATCCGGCGGTGGCGCGCTTCATCTATCAGGTGCCGTAGTAGCCGTAGCGTAATAACCGTTGAGCCGGGGACCCCCTCCCCGGCTCTTCATTCCGAGGAGGAGACAATTTGGATGGCCGTAGATAAAAGCACTTCAGCATGGACGAGGATGGCGATCGCCTCAAAGGACCAACGACGACAGCTCGCGATCTTGCTGAGCCGGGTCTGGGCGTGGGTTTTCTTGGGCCTGATGGTCGTTTTTTTTGTCGTGTCCGTTCGCATCGATAGCGACGGGACCGTTGACTTCCTGACGGTTCGCAATTCACAAAATATTCTCGTGGCGATCACGCCCGTGCTCTTACTGGGATTGGGGCAGACCTTTGTAATTATTGCCTCGGGTATTGACCTTTCGGTCGGCTATATGATGAACCTGGGTTCGATTGTATCGGCCCTGGCAATCCGCTCGGTCTACAATGGCGGAGCGCCCTTATTTGTGGCTGCCGTCGGTGGTTTTTTGACTGCTATAGCGATTTGCGGTTTCGTCGGCCTTTTGCAGGGCGGCATCATCGCCAAGCTCAAGGTTCCGGCTTTCATCGTGACGT
>CAYRWY010000227.1:0-9323 GCA_964427955.1 uncultured Anaerolineaceae bacterium | reverse complement strand
GGCAGAGCAAGCTCTGCCCCTACCCATCCCGAATGATCAATTTGCCTGTACTTAGGGTTTTCACGACTTCACAGACAATGTGAGTTTTTCGTGATAAATAATAGAAATTCTGCACTAATCGCCCGTGCCGGACTCGACTAGAATCTAGGCAATTCACAGTCAAAGCAAGATGTGAGCGGCAGCGGTGGCGCTGCTAAAGGAAGAAGTCAATGCCTCTCTTTACCCCAGGACGTCGCTGGCAGCCTCCTTTTTACCCCTTCAAACGCGAGCCGCTGGGCAGCCGGTTGTTGGCGATGGTCGAACGCTCGACCAAAGGTCCGATGTTTGGCTGCCGGATGTGCGGCAACTGTTTGCTCCAAGAAACGGCTTTTATCTGCCCGATGGAATGCGCCAAAGGGGCGCGCAATGGCCCATGCGGTGGCTCGACCGAAGAATTTTGTTACGTAGACAATACGCGCCCGTGCATCTGGTACCGGATTTATGACCGGTCGTTCAAGATGGGGCGCGAAGAAAAACTGTTGGAAGTGCTGCCCCCGCTGGATTGGGACCAGGTCGGGACCGAAACCTGGGGCGACGTGGTGCGGCAGGTGCGCAAAGTGGGCGTCTCCAAGTTCGTCGGCGGGATGCTCGCGCGCGATCCGGCCAAACGCGCCCAGAACTGGGACTCGGTTTTCCGCCCGATCCGCCAGCCCGATTGGTGGCAGGGCGATTCGGAATACCATCCTCCGGCGTATACCGAGCCGGTGTCCGAACTGGAACGCCGCCTGAAAGCGGGCCAGTTCGTGGTGACGGCGGAAGTCGCGCCGCCTCTCAGCACGGCCACCGGGCAGCTCACGCGCAACGTGCAGCTCGTCAAGCCCTACGTGGCAGCGGTCAACTTCACCGATAACCCATCGGCCACGGCGCGCATGTCCAGCATGGCGTGCAGCGTGATGGCGATGCAAAATGGCGCGGAGCCGGTCATGCAGATCGCCGCCCGCGAGCGCACCCGCTCCGGCTTGCAGTCGGAAGTGCTGGGCGCGAGCGCGCTGGGAGTTCGTAACTTCCTGTGCCTGTCCGGCGACAGTGGCCGCATGGGGCCTTCGCCGATGGGCCGCCTGGACGTGCTCGATCTCGACTCGGTGCAGATGTTGTGGATTCTGCGCCGGATGCGCGACGAAGGGCACTACCTCGACGGGCGTAACATCAAGTTCCCGCCCAAGGCGTTCCTGGGCGCGGCGGCGGCTCCGTTCGCGTCGCGGCCCGAATTCCAGGCGATCCGCGAGCACAAGAAGGTGAACGCCGGGGCGCAGTTCTTCCAGACGAACCTGGTGTTCGATGCCGACGGCATGGAAGAATGGCTGAATGCCCTGGCCAAGCGCAACATCCTCGACAAGGTATACATCCTGGTCGGGATCACGCCGCTCAAGACGCTCAAGATGGCTCACTACATGAACGACGAAGTGCCGGGCGTGGTCATCCCCGACAAGATCCTCAAGCGCCTGGAAGCGGCGGGCGATGGCGTCGAGCAAGAAGCCATCACGATCACCCTGGAACTGATCGAAGCGATCAAGGGCAAGCAGGGCATCCACGGCATCCATATCATGGCGGTCGGTTGGGAAGAGATCGTGCCGCGCATCGTCACCGAGGCGGGCCTGCTGCCGCCCGACTTTGTTGCGCCCGAACCCGCTCCCGCGAAGGCCGCGGCGAAGTAGTGTAAGGTAATTGGGGCGGACCCACGTGTCCGCCCGCTGGTGCTCCCCAACGGACACATCGGACACCGATCCTGTTAAAATCTGAATGCCGCGCCACGCGAGAACCTACTTTCCGGCGGCGCGGTATTTTTTCCAGGAATAGAGCAAAGGGACTGATCATGAAACTGGCGATTAGCGGTAAAGGGGGCGTGGGCAAAACGACCCTGTCCGCGCTGCTGGCTCAGGTGTACGCCGACGCGGGGCGCGACGTGCTGGCGGTGGATGCCGATCCCGCGCCGTGCCTGGCGGGGGCACTGGGCTTCGCGGATGACCTGCGCGCCCGGCTGCACCCGATTGCCGAGATGGACGAGCTGATCGAAGAACGTACCGGCGCGAAGCCCGGCACGGTGGGCGGCTTTTTCACGCTCAACCCGCGCGTGGACGACATTCCCGAACGGTTCAGCGTCACCCAGCGCGGCGTGCGCCTGCTCGAAATGGGATCGGTGGACCTGGGCGGATCGGGCTGCATCTGCCCGGAAAGCGCCATGCTCAAGACCCTGTTCACGCACCTGCTGTTCCGCAAGGACGACGTGTTGATCCTGGACATGTACGCGGGCGTGGAGCACCTGGGCCGCGCGACTGTCGATTTCGTGGACGCGCTGATCGTGGTGGTCGAGCCGACACGCCGCAGCCTGGGCACGGCGGCGCAGATCAAAAAGCTGGCGGCGGACATCGGCTTGAAGCGGCTGTGGCTGGTGGGCAACAAGATCCGCAACGACGACGAGATCGCCTTTTTGCAGGCGGAGACGCCCGGCCTCCCGGTGCTGGGCACCCTGCCCGCCGATCTGGCCGTGCAGGAAGCCGACCGGTTGGGCATTGCGGTTTACGATCATGTCCCGGCGCTGCGCCGGGCCGCCGAACAGATGGCACATACCCTGACCACGGAGATTGAAGCATGACTACGACCATCGCACTCGCGGGCAAAGGGGGCGTCGGCAAGACGACCATTTCCGCTATGGTGATCAAATATCTGGCGCAGACCCAGCCGGGCGCGATCCTGGCCATCGACGCCGATCCGAGCAGCAACCTGAACATGGTGCTGGGCCTGGACCTTGACTGGACGGTGGGCGACATCCGCGAGGGGCTGCTCGACAAAGTGAAAACCTCTCTCACGGCGGGCGGGGCGGCGATGGGCACCATCGACGGCGGCATCACCAAGCGCGAGTACCTGGACTACGAAATTCGCTCGTCGCTGGCGGAGGGATCGCGCTTCGACCTGATCGCAATGGGCCGCTCCGAGGGGCAGGGCTGCTACTGCGCGGTGAACCATAACCTGCGCGAGGTGGTGGACAGCATCAGCCGGAATTACCGCTACGTGGTGATCGACAACGAGGCGGGGATGGAACACCTCAGCCGCCGCACCACGCGCGATGTCCAGGTGCTGCTGGTGGTCAGCGATCCCACCCAACGCGGCATCGTCGCCGCCGAGCGGATCGCCAACTTCCGCCACGATCTCGACATCAACATCGAAAACACCTACCTGATCCTCAATAATCTGAACGCGCCCAGCATCCCGGCGCCGCTGCAAGCGCAGATCGACGCGCTGGACATCCCGCTGCTGGGAACGGTGCCCGCCAACGACGAACTGACCGAATTCGAGTTCAGCGGGCGGCCCCTGGTCGATCTGGGCGACAATTCGCCGGTGTACCAGGCGGTGGCGGCTATGATGGAGAAAGTCTTAAAGTAAACGTGCGGCGGTAGGCCCAAATGCCATCCTTTTGAGATATTATGCACAAAAATCACCCTGAATTTGTGACATGTTGAGGGTTGGCTTTATTTGGGCCTAATGCTACGATTCAACTAAGAACGGTGAGTTCCCGCCGTAAAATGTTTATGAGGAGACAGGACTAGATTATGGTCGCACCAACTAAACCTTTAGAAACCAAAAATAGCATGTTAGCGACAGCGCTCGCCCTGTTCGACACGGCCTTCGAACGCCTGGAACTGGACGAGGGTATTTGCGCGATCATGCGGCAGCCCGAACTTGAGCTTAGCGTCAACATCCCGATCGCATTGGATGATGGCCGCGTGACGACCTTCAAGGGCTATCGGGTGCAGCACTCGGCGGCGCGTGGTCCGAGCAAGGGTGGCATCCGCTACCATCCCGATGTGGACATCGAAGAAGTCCGCGCCCTCGCCATGTTGATGACGCTCAAATGCGCTGCCGTGAACCTGCCGTTTGGCGGTGCTAAAGGTGGTATTTCGGTCGATCCTTCCCAGCTTTCGATGCATGAATTGGAGCGCCTGACCCGCCGCTTTGCCAAGATGATCGCTCCCATCCTGGGTGGCAAGCGCGATATCCCCGCGCCGGACATGAACACCAACGAACAGACGATGGCCTGGTTCATGGACGAGATCTCAAGTCACCAGGGCTACTACAGCCCCGAAATCACGACCGGCAAGCCCATCATCCTGGGCGGCAGCGAAGGCCGCACCGAAGCGACCGGGCGTGGCGTGGCGATCACCACGGTGGCGCTGCTGAACAAACTGGGCAAGAAGGTCGAAGGCGCGCGCGTGGTCGTGCAGGGCTTTGGCAACGTGGCCTACTATGCGGCGAACATTCTCGCCAGCGAATACGGCTGCAAGATCCTGGCGATCAGCGACATCGGCGACGCGATCTACAACCCGAAGGGCCTGGACCTCGCCGCCATCAACGAGTACATCAAGCACAGCCCCGGCCACCTGCTCAAGGGCTACGGGCAGAATGGCGAAGTGGAGCACATCACCAACGCCGAACTGCTGACGCTCGATACCGACGTGCTGGCTCCCTGCGCCATCGAGAACCAGATCACGGTCAAGAATGCCAAAGACATCAGGGCCAGCGTCATCGTCGAAGGCGCGAACGGCCCGACGACTTTCGAGGCCGATCAAATCCTGCAAGACAAGGGGATCGTCGTCGCGCCGGACATCCTGGCGAACGCGGGCGGCGTGACGGTGTCCTACTTCGAGTGGGTGCAGGACCTCCAGTTCTATTTCTGGGACGTCGAGGAAGTGCGCGCCCAACTGCACAAGAAGATGACCAAGAGCATCGAGCAGGCGTGGGCCATGAAGGAAGATCGCAACGTCGATCTGCGCTCGGCGGTCTACCTGCTGGCCGTCCAGCGCGTCGCCGAAGCGATCCAGAAGCGCGGGCTGTTCTCGGCCTAACCCGGCAGTTTGGCATTGAATAAAAAAGGGGGGCGGACTCTTGAAGTCCGCCTCTTTTTTGTTGAGGAACGGTGTGGTCACCCGCGCTGGGGGCGAGTCGAACCTCAGCTTGAATCAAGCCATCGCAAACACTGCTGCATGGTCTGCGGCTCGGCTGGAAGATAATAGAGAATTCTAAAGCGCCGGTCTTGGGCGAAAGGTTCGGAGATCAACCGGAATTGGAGCAGCCCGGTTTCAGGCGCGTCGAGTTGGAATAACACCAACGGACGCCCCGCGACCTGATAGCTTGGCCCATGTTCTGCTTCCCGCCAGTAGTGCTCAAAGAGCGGATATTGAAGCATTTCAGTAATGAGTGCCCCATACCAGGCTTCATCGCGGAACCACTGCATTTCATAGCGCAGCGCGCGAATCTGCGCCGGGAAAAAATCTTCGGGGTTAACAATCCGGGGCGACACCTGATAGGCCGGATCGAAAATGACCCGGAGCATCGACACCCCTTGAGCTACAGCGAATCGACCGGTGGAAGTCCCCATGTGGAATAGCTTGGGAATAGCCGGGTTCCAACTCAACAGGCGGTGCGCACAGTCCAACAGATACGCGGGAAAGACCGCCCGGTTGATTTCGGTGTGGTAAGCCTCTACGGCGTCTTGAATTTCCTCCGGGGTGGGTAGCGGTGTATCGACCACATAACCGAACAACTCCAGAATATCGCGGCGTTCTGTGTAGCGCGCGCCAAGCGCAGCTAGAATCCGTTCCAGGGTATCCCGCTCTGGCTGCTGCACCTTACCGGCTTCCACCCGCTGCAAATAACCGATTCCCAGGTTAGCATCCAGTTCAATCTCCAACTGTGTCCGGCCATCGTATTCACGCAGGATGCGCAGCCGATTCCCACCCGGAGTGTTTGATGTTTTCATATTCAGTGGATTCGACTCAGGAGTCAATGACACGTCCAATGCCTCCCTTTAGAATAGCATAGAAGTGAATAGGTAATCATTTGAAGTAAAAGGATGGATATGGACGACATCAAACTCACCGGTTATGTTCCGGGGGCGCTGGGGCGGATCACTGAACTGCATGGGACCTATTATGCGGCCCACTGGGACCTGGGGTTGTATTTTGAGGCGAAAGTGGCCACCGAACTAGCGGCCTTTCTCAGCCGTTTCGATCCCGCCCATGATGGAGCCTGGTTTGTGCAGGTCCAGGGGACCATCGTCGGCGGGATATTCATCGATGGGAGTGACGCGGATGGCCTGGGGGCGCGCCTGCGCTGGTTCATTCTTGATCCCGCTTATCAAGGTTTGGGCCTGGGCAACCGTCTGATGACCGAAGCTATCACGTTCTGCCAGCGAAAGTCGTTCAAACGGATTTACCTGACGACCTTTGCTGGACTGGATGCCGCGCGCCATCTCTATGAGAAGTTCGGCTTCAAACTGTGCCATGAGGAAGACGGCAGCCAATTGACCGGGAAGTCCTCTCTGGTCGAATTGGTCTTTGAACTGTGGCTATCCGGTGATGAGATCGCCAGGGGCGGACTTTAAGAGGATCCGCCCCTTTTGAGTCTGGCAAAGGATCGCTTACGGCGTCGCGGCCCAGAAGGACGCGTTGGCCGGACCCGCCGGGGTGGCGGTGCCCGCCCAGAACGAAGCGCCTGAACTGGCCGGGGGGTTCGTCGGAGCCGGTTCTTCAGTCGGTTCCAGGGTCGGCACGAAATCCTCTTCTTCTTCGTCCGCCGGGGGGCTGACCTCTTCCGGCGTCGGCGCTGCCGTGCTGGCTTCCGTCGGGACGGCAGTCGCAGCGCCTTCCGGGGCACCGTCGCTGATCCACTGGCGCAGCAGGGCCATCTGCTCGTCGGTGAGCTTGGCGAAGTGTCCGCCGGTCAGGATCGCGATGATCTTGCTGCTATCGGGATCGCCGGACACGATCACCGGGCCATCCTCGCTCCCTGCCATGATGCCCTCGTAGGTGATCAGGCGCAGGCCCTTGGTCGGCGTCGCGCCGTGGCACTGGCCACAGGTCTGCTCGAAGATCGGTTGCAGCGTGGCGTAGGTGACAGGCTCACCCGGCACTGCCGGAGCCGCGGTCGCCTCCACTTCGGACGCGGTAGGTTCGGGCGTTGCTTCAGGCGCGGCGGGTTCACCCTCCGGGGCGCCATCGCTGATCCACTGGCGCAACAGTGTATTTTCGTCGTCGGTGAGCTTGGCGAAGTGTCCGCCGGTCAGGATCGTAATGATCTTGCTGCTGTCGGGATCGCCGGGCACGACCACCGGGCCATCCTGGCTGCCGGTCATGATGCCCTCGTAGGTGATCAGCCGCAGGCCCTTGGTGGGGGCTTCGCCGTGACACTGGCTGCACTTCTGCTGGAAGATCGGCTGGAGCGTCTGGTAAGTGACTTGCTCGCCCGGCGCGACCGAGATGGGCGTCGCTTCGGGGAGCTGCTGCTCCGTGCCGAGTTCCTGCGCCAGCGCCGGGGCGCTGATGTTGGCATAGCGCCAATCCACGCCGTGACAGCCGCTGTTCGAGCAGAAGGTCGTATCGCTCGTGCCGCCCGCATTATCGACCGAGTGGCAGTTCGAGCACGTCTCGTCGAAGTTGGTATAGTGCTGCTTGATCCACGTCGAATCCAGGTGCGACGACGGCTCGATCCCGGTGGTGAGCGGCATCATCGGCTCGATCATGCCGGGGCGCACCACCTGCGGGATGGAGTGACACAGGTTGCATTCCAGCCGGACCACCTGCTGTTCGGCGTTGACGTGCTGGCCGTCGTGGCAGCGGAAGCAGCCCGGCGAGTCGCGGTGGCCGATGTTGTTCGGGTGCGTGCTCCAATCCAATTCCTGTTCGGGATAGGTGTTGTCACTGTAAATCTTTTGCAGCACGCTGATGGCCTTCGTCACCTCGTCCGTCTTTTGGGCGTAGAAGTCAGGATAGGTGGTGCGGTAGTAGTCTTCCAGCCCGGCAATCGCTTTTTGAGCGTCTGAAGTCGAGACGTAAGTCCCGGACAGCACTTCGACGGCGCGGGCGCGGATGAACGGGATATCGACCGCCAGGTCGCCCACGCGCAGCGCATCGTCTACCAGGTTATCGGGCGTGTCGATCAGGTGCGAAATGCGGTTATGGCAGGTGGTGCAGTCCATCTCGCGCACGGTGTACTGGCTCAGGTCGCTGGTGTCGATCGGGTTGGTGGTGGACATGTATTCTTCGGTCCGCCCGTCGGCGTAACGCACCCGCACCCAGGGAATCTGCTGTTCTTCTTTGTCCAGCACCACGTAGTCGATCTTGTTCTCGATGTGCCAGTGGATGCCCTGGCCCAGGCCCTGGCGTTGGCTGCCACCCCCTGTATGCATCAACAAGTAGAGATCATAGGGGGTATTCTGTTCATCATCCGCGTAGCGATGGATCACGCGCAGGCTGTCATCCGAGAATTTCTCCGGGAAATGGCAGCGTTCGCACGTTTCGCGCGCCGGGCGCATATCCTTGATCCGGATCGGGTAGGTGTAATCGCCGGTGATCGTCGCCCACAGCAGGTGCATGTGGCCGGTCTTGCGAACGAACTGCTTGGCCATCCAGTCCCGCCCGATGTGGCAGTCCACGCAGGGCACGCGGGCGTGGGGGGATACGATGTAGGTGCTGTACTCCGGCGGCATGGTGTGGCAGGTTTTGCCGCAAAAATCCGCCGAGTTGCTATATTCCCAGGCGGGCGGAATGGCCAACAAGATGAAAACAGGGACGCCCAGAATCAACCCAACGGACAGCAGCCGGCGTAAGCGAGAGCTGCCGGGTGGGGGAAGCAAAAGGCGGCGGAGTCGGTTCATATGGCCCTCCTCAGACCGTTAGGTTAGGGCGTAGCACGCTACGCCCCTACACAAAATCAGTTGATGCGGTGCCTAGCTCTTGGGCGGCAGGATGGTCGCATTCGGCACCGGTTCGCCCGCGACTTTTTCGTAGCTGAGTTGCAGCAGCGCGATAGAGTAGCGGAAGTTGTGGACCGCGGTGCCTTCCACTTCGGTGAAGTAGTAGTTCCACAGCGCACCGTAGATAGCCTCGTCGGCGTTATCGGGCGCTTTGAAGAATGGGCGCGCATCGGTCTTGGTCACGCCCGCTTTTTCCAAAGCTCCCCACAGCAGCTCGCGCAGCCCGGCGACTTCTTCCTGGACGGTCTCGGCGGTACCGTCGCCGTCGTAGTCCGTGCGGGACTCGAAGTCGAAGCTGGTCGCGCCGTCGTGGCACTGCTGGCACACGGCGACGTTCTCGACGCCATCGGCACTGACCATCGCGAAGCTGTGCTGGCCGATTTCGTTGTGGCCGGGCAGCGGCTTATCGTCGCTGGCATCATCCGGCGTGCCGTTGTTGTCCATGCCGGGCGTGGGCCCCATGTGACAGCCGACGCACATACCCTCGACGATCTTGCCGTGCGCGCTGGTGGGCAGCGTCGCGCCCCAGGTGTAA
>CAYRWY010000226.1:0-9367 GCA_964427955.1 uncultured Anaerolineaceae bacterium | reverse complement strand
CCTGACCCTGGACGGCGTGCTGCCGCTGGGCGACGTGACGCTCGAACTGGCTGCCGATCTCAACCGGCTGGCGCCGTTTGGCGAAGGGAATCCACCGATTCTGCTGGCGACGGAAGAACTCACGCTCAAGAGCGCCTCGACCATCGGGCGCGCCCGCGAGCACCGGCGCTTGATCGTGGAAGACGGCACCGGGAACCGCCGGACTGTGCTGTGGTGGAACAGCGCGGATCAGGCGCTGCCGGAGGGATTATTCGATCTCGCATACCAGTTGGAGATCAGCACCTACCAGGGCGAGACGGACTTGCAGCTCACCCTGGTGGATACCCGGCGCTCGGCTTCGGCCCCGGTCGTGGTGGAGCGTGCCCGGCGCGAGGTCGTGGATCAACGCCGCTCGCCGCCCACCGAACGCTCCGGCACGCGCCGCACCGTGATTTGGGCCGAGGGCTACCGCCGCAACGAGGCGCCCGGCGTGCCGCTGCACGAACTGCCGGAGGCCGAAGCCTTGATCGTCTATACCACGCCCGCCGGTCCCCACGCCCTCCAGGAAGCCCTGGAACGGGTCAAGCCGGTGCGGATCGTGTTGATGGGCCTCAATCCGCCAAATCTGGCCTTTGCGGACGTGCAGCGGCGGGTGCTGGAACTGGTCAAGTTCGTGATCAACCGGCAGGCCGGAAAGACCAGCCTCAGCGCGCTGGCGGGCGCGGTCGCGCAGATGCCTGACACGATCCGGCAGGCGTTGGACTACCACGCGGCGCGCGGCGAGATCGACGTCGAGTACACGGGCGAGGACGAGGTCACGATCACCCTGGCGGATCGCCCGCCGTCGCCAGAGGTCGAGGAAAAGCTGGCGGCATTCCGGGCGGGAGTGGCCGAAACCGCCGCGTACCGGGCGTTTTTCGAGCGCGCGACGCCGGAGCAGATTTTAGGGGCGGCAGAGAGCGACTGACGTGGTTGTTTACCCCTCTCCCCCTTTCCTCTCTCTGCACAGGGGTTCAGGGGCGGACAAGGGGGCAAGAAGCATATTGAGCAGGCGAAGACTCGTCGTTTTTTACCTCACCCCCCGGCCCCCTCTCCACCCGGTGGCGAGGGGGAGTGGCGCGGCGGAAACGTCGAGTTAGGGGCGGGCAAGGAGCAGCGAGCACGTGAAAGCGTATCCCATCCCCGCGCAGACGACGCGGATTGAAAATATCGTCGTGAATTCGCGCTTCATCGCCACGATTGGCCGGGCGGATACCGCCGCGCAGGCGAAGGTGTTCATCCAGGCGGTGCGCGACGAGATGCCGGACGCGACGCATCACGTCTACGCCTTCAAGGCGGGCTACGGCGGCAGCATCACCGAGGGCATGAGCGACGACGGCGAGCCGTCGGGCACGTCAGGACCGCCGGTGCTGGCGGTGCTGCGCGGCGCGGACCTGGGCGACGTGGTGATCGTCGTGACACGCTATTTCGGCGGGACCAAGCTCGGCACGGGGGGATTGGTGCGTGCTTACGGCGGGGCCGCCAAAGACGCCGTCGCGGCGCTGCCGGTCGAACTGAAGATCGAAAAGCGCCAGATCGGCATCTCGATCCCGTACAGCTTCTACGAGCGGCTGAAGCTGCTACTGGCCGGACACCACGCGGAGATTCAAGGCGAGGAATTCGACGCGGAAGTGACGGTGTACGCCATCCTGCCCGCCGACCAGGTGGAGCCGCTGACCGGAGAACTCCAGGAGATGACCGCCGGGCAGGTGGCGCCGATCCTGCTGGATGGCGGGTGACGACCGCCATTTTTCCGGTAGAATAGGGGTGAACTTAGCGCGGATCGCAGTGGGGAAGAGAACATGAGCAGTGAATTACTCGGCCAGACGTTGGGCAGCCGTTACCGGTTCGATGCGCTGCTGGGCGAAGGATCGTTTGCCCACGTGTACCGCATCACCGATCTGCATCGCAGCGCGACGCTGGCCGCCAAGGTGCTGCGCCGCGAGATCGCGCAGGATACGACCTTCATCGAACGCTTCCGGCGCGAGGCGGTGGTCCTGGCGCGCTTGCAGCATCCGAACATCGTGCGCTATTACGACACGGTCGAGCTGGAAGGCTACACCTTCCTGCTGGTGGATTACATCCCCGGCCAAACCTTCCAGACGGTGCTCGCCAACCAGGCGGGACCGCTCAAGCCGCTGGCGTCGCTGACGTACCTGACGCCGCTGGTGTCGGCGCTGCAATTCGCGCACAACGAGAAGGTCATCCACCGCGATCTCAAACCGGCCAACATCCTGATCCACGAGAACGGGACGCTGCTCATCACCGACTTCGGGATCGCCCGGATTCTGAATACCACCAGCGAACTCACCCTGGGGATGACGGTCGGCACGCCGCTGTATATGTCGCCGGAGCAGATCACGGGCGCGCCGGTCACCATCGCCAGCGACATTTACTCGCTGGGCGTGATCCTGTACCGCATGTACACCGGGGTCCCGCCATTTCGCGGCGAAAGTCCGCGCACGTCCGGATCGACGGCGGCGGCGCGCATCACGTACGAGCACGTCCACCTACCTGCGGAGCCACTGATCACGCTGAATCCGGGGCTGGACCTGGCGGTGCAGGAGATCGTGCTGCGCTGCCTGGAAAAAGAGCCGCGCCGCCGCTTCCGCTCGGTCACCGAGCTGTACGATGCGCTGGCCGAGGCGATTGGCGCGCCACCTATGAGCGCCCCGACCGGCCCCACCGACGTCCCGCCGGGGATGAAACTGCCGGAGTGGTCGCAGTTCATGGCGCAGCCGGTCAGCCCGGACGGAACCGGGGAGCAGCCGAGCGATTCGCGCATCCGGCGGGTGACACCGCGGGCCGCCATCGAGTCGCCCATTCCGGCCACCAAACCGCACCTCGAAGGCGAACTGCGCGAGGCGTCCGCGCGCACGCTGGTCAACCAGGGATCGCCGGACGCGCCGCCCACCATGTCGAGCATGGGCCGCGTCCCATCGATCAACCGGGTCACCCTGCCCCACCAGCAGGTGTCGCGCCCACCGTCGGTGAGTGCGCCCGCTTACATGGCCCAGCCGCCCGCCGCCCATCCGGAAAAACGGCGCGGGACGACCTACGCCGCCGCGGGGGGGGCGGTGGTCGTGATCCTGATGCTGTGCCTGGCGGCGATTTACCTCTACCTGTCGTCCAACGATGAGCACTCGTCGTCCGCGACGGCCAGCGCGACGCCGCTGCCAGCCGTCACACAGGCCGAGACGGCCAACCGAATCGCCTTCGATTCGGGGCGCAGCGGCAACCTGGACATTTATCTGCTGAACCTGGATAACGGGGTGCTGGATCAACTGACCGGCAGTTCCGGGGCGGAGCGCGGCCCGGCGTGGTCGCCCGATGGCACGATGATCGCGTTTTATGGCGCGGCGAGCGAAGAAGGGAATTACGACATTTTCGTCGTCAACAGCGACAAGACCGGCATCCGCAATCTGACCAATTCGCCGCAGGCGGACGACCGCTATCCCACCTGGTCGCCGGACGGCACGCGGCTGGCGTTTCACAGCAACGCCGACGGGGATTACGACCTGTACGCGATCAACCTGGATGGAAGCGGACTCCAGGCGCTCACCAGCAACGATGCCGACGACCTCGGCCCGGACTGGTCGCCGGAAGGATCGCAGATCGCGTTTCACAGCGATTTGTGGGACGACACGTACGACATCGCGTTGATCGACGTGAATACCCACGAAGTGCGGCGGCTCACCGCCGACGACCGGATCAACTCCTTCCCGACGTGGTCACCGGATGGCAAGCAGCTCGCCTACCACGCCATCACCTCCGAGGGCGGCGCGGTCAACCTGTTCGTGATGCGGCTGGCCGACGGCACCGTGACCCAGCTCACGGACGGCGAGACGCGCAACGCCTTCCCGGACTGGTCGCCAGATGGCCGCACGCTCATCTACCAGAGCGGGCAGCCGGAGGTCTCGGCCATCTACGCGATCCCGGCGGTGGGCGGCACGCCGCGCCCGCTCACGGACACGCAGTCGAACTTCCTGCCGGAATGGGAACCGCAGCCGTAGGGGGCCTCGAAAAAAGAGAAAAGCGATTCAACGCGGAGCACGCAGAAACCGCAGAGAAGAGAAATTGGAGAGCGAAAGAGTTGGGGCGCAGCCGTGCCGCGCCCCAGGGCTGGAGTATGATTAGCCGAAATTCCCCGCACCGGCGGCGGGAGTCTCGGTCGGGATGGGCGGACCGGCCTCGATCTCGTCCTCGGAGCCGCCGTAGACGCAGGCGTTGTACGCGCCACCAATCTCCACGCGGTAATCGACGGTCCGGTTGGGATCGGGCTGCACGACGACCTGGGTATCGGTGATGCGCAAGACGCGCTTGAGATCATCCAGGGCACTGCCCTTACTCTGACCGGTGAAATCGTAGATCACGCTCAGGTCCAGCGGGCGGTCGATCTGCTCGGTGACGAGTCGCCCGGCGAAACCTTCCCACGCCAGACGATCCACCGCCACCTGGCCAAACCCCAGCCCGTAGGCCGACGCGTCGATGACGTCTACCGTCACGGCCTGGTGGCTGAGACGGTTGCCGGTCGGCGGAGTCAGGAAATCCTGCACCAGCGGCAGCAGCTTGTCCCGGTTGGGCAGCGAGACGTCGCGCTTGTCGTCGGGCGTGACGAAGGGGATGTATTCCACGCCGAGTTCCCCGGTGTAGCGGGCGATCTTGCTCATGTCCAGACTCATCGCGAGCGGCACGAAGCCCAATACGTCGGTCAGCGACATGTCGGTTTCGACCACCTGGACGGCTTCCGGCCACAGCGCCGTCACCTGGGCGAACAAACCCTGCTGGCGCGCCTGATACCACATCGCGCGCAGCACGTCCATCTGGCGGCGGCCCCGATCCAGATCGCTGGTGGTCTTGCGGCTGCGCACGTACCACAACGACATGTAGGGCGTGAGGGTCTGGCGGCCAATCGGCAGCGTGTAGTATTCCCAGTTATCCTCGACAGTCTGGTCGAGTTCGGGGGACTTCAGACGCCAGTCGGCGATAGCACAGTCCACGCTCACGTCCAGCCCGCCCAACTCTTCGACGATGCGCATAAAGCCGTCGAAATTCACGCGGGCGTAGTGGTCGATCTGGATGCCGAAGTTGTAGCGGATGGTGTCTTTCATCAGGCCGAAACCACCGCCCGGATAGCCGCTCGACACGCCCAACGCGTAGGCCATGTTGATGCGATCCATCGTGTAGTTCGGGATGTAGACGAACAGGTCGCGCGGCAGGTGCCACATCGCGACCGATCCGGCCTTCTTGTTGACCGACACCAGGATGATCACGTCGGTGTGGCCAACTCCGCCGCCGGAGGTATCACTGCCCAGCAGCAGGAAATTGACGATGTCCGGGTCATCCTCCACCAGCGGGACGGCGGGCGGAATCTCGACGACCGGCGTGTTGACCGGAAGCGCGTAGGTGCCCTGGATCACGTAGGTCGCGGTCGGCTGGACCAGCGGCGTGGCGGTGAAGGTCGGGGTGAAGGTCGCGGTCGGCGGCGGCGTCACGGTGTGGGTGGCCGTCGCCGGAGGCGTGATCGAAGGCCGCAGGGTATTGGTCGGCAGCGCCGTCGGCGGCACGGTGACGGTCGGGCGCAGGGTATTCGTCGGCAGCGGCGTCGCGGTCGGCGTGTTGGTCGGCAGCGGCGTCGCGGTCGGCACTTCGGACGGCGTGAGGGTCGTCGTAGCGGTCGGCAGTGGGGTCACGGTCGGCGGAATCGCCGTCGGCGTCGCGGTGGGCAGTGGGGTGAGGCTGAGCTGCGCCGCAACTTGCACCAGGGTCAGCCGGTCCGCCAGTGCCGTCGCCGTGCTGACGATCCATTTGTCGTGCTGCTCGCGCCCATCCTGGGCCTCGACTTCGTCCAAAATTCCGTTCGCCGCATACACCACGTAACCCAGCGTGCCCAGCGCCACCGCCAGGATCACCAGGCCACCGAGCAGCGTCCGGGCTAGTCGCCATCCTGAACGCATGATAACCTCTCAGAGCAGATAGATTTTTGACCGTGAGAGTATACCAGATTGTGCAGGATTAAACCTACGCCCAATCTACGCCCCGACGACACCAACCTTTCAGGAACGGCAGAACGTGTTAAAATGCAGCCGATCTTTGTAGAGGGCAGCAGGTCGTAAAGGCAGTCAGCGGTGACTCACTCAACTCTTACGCCGCGCATCGCGGTGATCGCGGCTTATAACGAGGACCGGTTCGTAGGCAGCGTCGTACTCAAGACCCGGCATTACGTCGATCACGTGATCGTGGTGGACGACGGCTCCACCGACCAGACGGCGCGCATCGCCGAAGAATGCGGCGCAATCGTGATCCGGCACGAAACAAACTGTGGCAAAGCGGAAGCGATCAACACCGGGCTGGAACGCGCCCGCACGATGGAGGCGGGGGTCGTGATCCTGATCGACGCCGACGGGCAGCACGATCCGGCGGAAATTCCGACGCTGTTGGCGCCCATCGAGGCCGATCAGGCGGACGTGGTGGTCGGATCGCGCTTCCTGGGCCTCAAGAGCGAGATCCCGTGGTGGCGCATCGTCGGCCAGCACGTCCTGACCGTGACGACCAACGTCGCGTCCGGCGTGCCGCTGACCGACTCGCAGAGCGGCTTTCGCGCCCTGTCCCGCAAGGCCCTGCTGGCATTCTCCTTCCGGGCCGAAGGCGGCTTCTCCATCGAGTCCGAGATGCAGTTTTTGGTGCAGCAGCACAAGCTGACCATCGAGGAGGTACCCGTCCAGATGACCTACGACGAGGGTCCCAAGCGCAACCCCTTCAAACATGGCTTGCAGGTGCTCAACGGCATTCTGAACCTGGTCAGTATGCACCGCCCGCTGTTCTTTTTCGGCGTGCCGGGCTTGCTCATCCTGGTGGTCGGGCTGATACTAGGAGCAGTGGTCGTAGACCGGTACAATACGTACCAGTCACTGGCCGTCGGCTATGCCCTGATCAGCATCCTGCTGGACTTGATCGGCATCCAAACCCTGTTCACAGGGATCATCCTGCACACGATTCGGGCCTATCTTTCGGGGAATAACGGGAAGTAATGCCTACCATCCACCTGCGGCACATCACCAAGCGTTACGACGGCACGGAGACCGACCGGCTGGAGCAGACGATCAACGCCGTAACCCGCACCGGCGACCGCGCCCTGGTCGACCGGCTCAAGGGCCAGCGCATGGTCTCCGACCGGGCCTACGCCGTGGACGATCTCTCGCTCACCATCAAAAACGGCGAAACGATCAGCATCCTGGGACCGTCGGGCTGCGGCAAAACCACCCTGCTCAAGATCATCGCCGGGCTGCTCCATCCCGATGCGGGCGAGGTGCTGTACGACAGCATCGCCCTGCGCGATATTCCGATGGCCGAGCGCGGCATCGGCATGGTGTTCCAGAACTACGCGCTGTACCCGCACCTGGAGTCGCGCGAGAATATCGGGTTCTACGACCTGATCCACAAACACCCCGAAAAAATCCCAGAGCGAATCCATCACATCGTCAACGTGATGGGCGTGAACATCGAGCACCTGCTCAGCCGCAAGCCCCCCACCCTGTCCGGCGGGGAACAGCAGCGCGTGGCGGTCGCTCGCTGTCTGGCGCGCGATCCGAAGCTGTTTCTGTTCGACGAACCGCTGTCCAACCTGGACGCCAAGCTGCGCACCGAGACCCGGCTGCAACTGCACCGGCTGCTGCGCCACTACAAGATCACGTCGGTCTACGTCACCCACGACCAGACGGAGGCGATTGCCCTGGCCGACCGGATCGCGATCATGCGGGACGGCAAGATCGAACAGATCGGCACCTTCCAGGCGTTGTACGACACCCCGGTGAGCGCCTTCGTGGCGGAGTTCTTCGGCACGCCGCCCATGAACCTCTTTCCCGGCCACATCTGGGAAGACCGCTGGGAAGGCAGCGGCCTGACGGTCAGCCCGATCCGGCCCGGCCTCAGCCTCGGACAGGCGGTCTGGCTCGGCATCCGGCCCGAACACATCGAGATCGTCGAGGAGGGCATCCCGGCGACGGTCGATTACATCGAACCGATCCTGACCCAGCAGCGGCAGTTCCTGTATATGAACGTGGGACGGCAGCGGTGCGTGGCCGTGATCGGCCTGGACCGGCACCCGGCCCCCGGCGACACGCTGTATTTGAGCTTTCCAACCGAAAGACTATACTTCTTTGACAAAAACACCGGCGCGCGCATTGGCTAAAAATTACGAATCAGATTAGCATGTGCATCATCGGTCATTGTTTTCAGGAGGGGATGCATTGATCACACGACATTTTCGTGGATTACTCTTGATTAGCGTAATTTTGAGTCTGGCGGTCTCGCTCCTGCCCGGCTCTTCGACCCTCGTTTTGGCGCAAGGCACGACCAGCAGCAATTTCGTCATCGTGAACACCGGGGCGGCCAACATCCGCAGCGGTCCCGCGCCGAACACTACCAGCCTGGGCAGCGTCGCAGGCGGCACCCAGCTCACCGTCACCGGGCGCAACGCCGGGACGACGTGGTGGCGCGTCACGACGTCGTTTGGCGTCGGCTGGATCAGCGCGGAACTGGTCGTCTTCCGCGGCGTGCTGGACTCGGTGCCCGTGGTCAATACGCCGGTCGGCACGTTGGAAACGCCAACGGTGATCGTGGACCGCTTCCCGGCGACCGTCTATCGCAATCCGAATACCGACTCGTTCATCATCGGCATCGCCCCGACCAACGCGATCCTGACCGTGACCGGGCGTTCGCTCGATGGGAACTGGTGGCAGGTGCAAACCGTGATGGGTCCCGGTTGGGTGAACGTGGCCGACGTCGCCTTGCGCGGTGACGAGAGCATGATCGGTCGCGTCAGCGATCCCGGCCCGGCCTTCGATGGCCCGACCATCCAGGTGAATGCTACGGTCAACGTCACGACGCAGCCGGGCGGCGGCGACGTGATCGCGACCCTGACCGCCGGGACGGCCATCCCGGCCACCGGGCGCACTGCCGACAACTCGTGGTGGCAGGTGACGGGCGTCTTCGGCATCGGCTGGATTCCGGTGAGCAACGTCAGCCTGGCGGGATCGTCGGATAATATCCATCTCGCGTCGGATGTCGTGTCCACCAGCCCGGCCTACACCGGCGCGGCCTTCGCGACCGCCGTGGTAGCCGTCGAGCGTAAAGTCGCGTATGCGAAGGACGATTTCGGCAGCGCGCCGATGTGGGACGTGTTCCTGGGCGAGCAGTTGGGCGTGATCGCGCGCTCGCCGGATGGGCTGTGGCTCCAGGTGACGGATCGCCGCGGCTACGTCGGCTGGATGAACTTCAGCGGCCTGACCCTGAACGGCAGCATCGCCGGGATTCCGGTGATCGATACCTTCGTCCCGGCCACCAACGT
>CAYRWY010000225.1:0-9375 GCA_964427955.1 uncultured Anaerolineaceae bacterium | reverse complement strand
CGGGCGGCAGAATCCAGAGGTTGCCGTATTCTTCCAGGCCGGACTGCTGCGACTGGCGCGAGATCACGCCGAGAACACGCACCTGGATCAACGTGTCATCCTGTTTGCCGGGCTTGTTGTCGAACTGGAGCATCAGCCGGTCACCCGGACCGATGCCATACTCCTCGGTGAAAAACGACTGTCGGACCAGGATCACATGCTCTCCGGCGTCCTGCGGCCCGAACGCCCGGCCCGACGCCATGCGGTAGTCCGGCAGGTTGTCCAGGCTGGTGCGCACGGTCAGGGCCAACGAGACCCCGGTTTCCAACGGCTCGTAGTTGCCATTTTCTTCCGGGTTGGCCTGCTCATCGTCGCTGGGATGGCGGCGCGGCTCGATGGTCTTGCCGTTGATCTTCAGCAGCACGGCGCGATAGGTCGTCACCTGCGAGAAGCTTTCGACCCCTTCGGCACTGCGCAGCACGTTGAGCACCTCTTCGCCATGCTGCGAGGTCGGATCGCCGATCAGCAGGTTACCCTCGATATTTTCGCCCAACTGCACTTCGAGCATCCGGCTGACGGCGCTGGTCGTCAGGGCGACCATGCTCAATCCGGCGATCCCGACGCTCAAGCCGAGCAGGGTCGAGGAGACGCGCAGACGGCGTCCGGCCATTTCGCGCAGCACCAGGCGGCCATCCATCTGGTAGCCGCGCCGCAGAGCGCGCCACAAGCCGACGACGATGATCAGCCCGACGAGGAATGCGCCCAGCCGCGCCACCCGGCCCAGGGCATCGTTGAGCAGCATACTCCCGGCGAAGACCGCCGCGCCCAGCATAACCGCGGAAGCGCCACGCGCGGTCAGCCGGGCGATCTCGGAGCGATCATCGGCGCGGCGCGCGGGCGGCGGCGTGACGGCCTGCGGTTGGGGCAGGAAACGCCATACCCGGAAGCGCAGTCCCAACCCGATCAATACCGCCAGCACGATCAGGACGACGAGCGCGGCGCGGCCCAGCAGGGCTACGCCCGCGGCCATGCCGACGACGATCCCCACCAGGGTCACGCTGATGACGGCCATCAGCAGCACGTTGGGCATCTTGCTGACCGACCAGACCAACAGCCAGTAGCCGATGAAGACCACGCCCAGCAGCGCCAGCGCGCCTTCGACCAGCACGATCCCGGTGGACATCCCGGCCAGGGCATCCCAGAAGCCAGTATGGCCGAGCGCCTGTTCCGCCCCATAGCCCAGGCCCAACCCGCCCAGCCCGCCCGCGGTGATCCCCAGCGAGGACAGGCCGATCATGCCGCCGAAAGTGCGCGCGCGCCGGCGGATCAGCAGGCCAAAACCGAGGGTGAGCAGCGTCCAGAAGATGACCCAGGCGGCGTCGCCGCGCTCCCAGGCGTGATAGACGTCATTGGCGGGTTTCGCGCCACTCCCGATGCCGAAGGGCAGCCAGACCTCGCTGATGATCAGCACCAGCGCCGACGCCAGCGCCGCCCCGACGGCGAGAGCACCGTAGAGTAAGATGATTTGCCGCAGCGTGCGGAGTCCGCGCGTGATAGCCAGACGGCCCCGATCCGCATGTTCGACGGGCGCGCCGGGCCAGCGCACCGCCCCCGCTGCCCTGGTAAGGCGACCCTCAAGGCGCTCGTAACGCCGTGAGAGGCGGAAGACGTAATTCTCAGGCAGGGGACGGCCCAGGCGGGTATTGGCGGTGATCACCCCGGCGAACAGGCCGACCAGCGCGCCGCCGCCCGCGATCATGATCACCGGGCCGTAGTGGATCGCGCCCTCGACAATCGAGCTGACCAGCAGGCCGAGCACGGTGATCATCACAACCAGCGTCACCAGGACTTGCAGCAGCCCGGCGGCGGGCATCTGGGCCTCGTTGGGACGCAGCACGACCGCGGGCCGGACCTGCCCGGCGATCAGGGTCGGGAGGAAGCCAAACAGCCCGGTGATCACCAGCCCCAGGAACAGGCCGCTGAGCATCGCGGCGGGATAGAGGTGCCACGTCAGGCCGATGGCGAAGGCTTCTTCGCCCACGCCCCGGATCAGGTAGCTCAGCCCGATCCCAAAGCCGACGCCGAGGAAGCTGCCCAACAGACCCATCAACAAGGCTTCGACCAGGAACAGCGCGGTCACCCGGTAGGCTTTCAGGCCGAGCGTCTTGAGGACGGCGATCTCCAGGGTGCGGCGGCTGACGACGACCAGCATGGTGTTGATGATGCCGATGCCGCCGATCAGCAGCGACGAGAGGCCCATCACCAGGATCATATCGTCCACCACGCCCGCCGTCTCGGCGTTCTGTTTTTCCAGTTCGGGCACGGTGGCGCGGTTCAGTTCCTTGTCGAAGTTGGTGGCGGCCTTGCCGGGACTCTCGACGTGAGTCTGCAAGTATCGGACCAGGCTTTTTTCTTCGGCCTTGATGTCCCGCCCGACCGGCACTTTGAAGAAGACCTGATCGGGCAGCACGGCCTCGCCCATCTGCGCCAGGTCGGCAAAGGGAAGATAGAGATAGTCGCCGAGGAACGCCGCCGAGGGATTGGTGAGCAGGGTTTCGGACGTCGTCGGGGCGATGCCGCGCACGACGTAGAGTGTCTCGGAGGCACCGACGCGCAGGATACTGCCAACATGCAGATTCATGTTCGTCCGGCGCGCCAGGTGGCCGGAGATCACGACAGGGCGCGGATCGTCCGCCGTGCCGATCCCTGCCGGATACTGCGCGAACAACTCGTCCAGGGTGAGGCCCGGCGGATCGCTGAGCAGGATACGGTCGTAGTAGGGATACTGGTCCGGCTCGACGAACAGGACCTGCCCGGCCTGCGAGGTGGCGGGCTGACCCTCGATCACCGGCGTGACCTGGGCGAACATCCCCATCCGGCCTACGGTCATCTCGACCTCTTCACCTTTGGCCCAGGCGCGCATCAGATCGACCGCTGGCTGGCTGAACACCGGATCGCTCTGCGTCGAAAGCTGGACCAGCTCCGGCACGCCGACCGAGGCGTAGACGCGAATGTCACCCCGGTTCATCTGCGCCAGGTTGGAGGTCAATTCATCGCCGATCATGAAGGCGAGCGAGCGCAGCGCCACCACCGCCGCCACCCCGGTGGCCACGCAGACCAGAGCGAAGATCGTCCGCGAACGGCTGCGGCCCATGTCGCGCAGGGAATGCACGACGGCAAAATGCAGGAATTTCAGCATGGTCAGCCTGCCTGTCCCACGATCCGGCCATCGATCAATTCGAGGACGCGATCCATCTGCGCGGCCAGTTCGTGATCGTGCGTGACGAGGATAACGGTCGTGCCGGTCTCGCGCCAGACGTCGCGCAGGGCTTGCAGCACGACTTTGGACGCTTCCGAGTCCAGGTTGCCGGTCGGCTCGTCCGCCAGCAGGAGCGGCGGATTGTTGGCGAGCGCCCGCGCAATCGCCACGCGCTGCTGCTGCCCGCCTGACAGCTCCATCGGGCGATGGGTCATGCGATCCCCCAGGCCGAGCAGTTCCAGCAGTTCGCGAGCGCGTTTTTCCGGCTTGAATTTGGGATGCTGCGCGAACTGGATCGGCAGGGCGACATTTTCGAGCGCAGTCAGCGTGGGGATCAGGTTGAAGAACTGGAAGACGAAGCCGATTTTTTCGTTGCGGACTTCGGTCAGGCGGCCTTCGCTCATGTTGGTGACGTCCACGCCGTCGATCTCGATGCGGCCCGTGGTAGGCGTATCCAGGCCGCCGATCAAGCCGAGCAGCGTGCTTTTGCCGCTGCCGGACGGCCCGACGATCCCGACCATCTCGTTTTCGTAGATTTCCAGGTCCACGCCGCGCACGGCATGGACGACGACCGATCCCAGGGGCAGATCCTTGGTCAGTTCTGTGGCGCGCAGCACCACCCGGCGACCGTTGTTCGACATTCCAGCCATCCTTCGCCCAAGAGCAGTGATTAGTGGTTAGTTTTCAGTTGACAGTTGTCAGCTTTCAGTAGACAGTAATCAGAGTGTGGCGAAACTTCGCGGCACGCTCTCAATACCCATACAGCTTGCCCTAACTAGAATATACGCAGACGGTGGAATTTGGACGTAATTTAACACAAAGTACACGGTGAGGGACAAGATTCACCGTTCCCAAACCACCTTTTCCCCTGCGTTTGCCGATCCCGGCATTGACCTTCGCCGGGATTATTGTTATCTTCTATCCGAGAAATTCACTTGAAGCGAGGGAGTCGTTATGCGTAAATGGTATGTGCTCTTACTAATTACTCTCATCATCGCCACAGGAGCAGTGCCGGTTTTCGCGTTTCCCGGTGACAAGCGCGACGAAACGTGCGCCGACCGGATCGCCGCCGCGATTGCCGCGACGCCTGAAGGTCAGACGCCCCAACTGCCCGAAGACTGCCTGGAACACACCGGGATGTCGGCATTGGAACTGCGCGCTGCCGAAACTGAAATGGTCGATCACCCCACCCCGGACGCCGTCCAGGTTCCGTACCAGGAAGACATCGTCTGGTCGCGCGCGTACCGCCGCATGACGGGCCACGTGGTCATCTATGACGCGCCCAACGGCAATCCGATCGGCGAAATGGATGCTGGCTATAACTACGTCACGGTGATCAACGAGCAGAACGGCTTCATCCAGATCAACTATGGGCAGTGGGTCTCAAGCGACAACATCACCTGGGCGACCGTTTCGGAATTTTCGGGCGTGGAGATCACGACCCAGCCGGATCGCCCCTTCGCCTGGATGCTGGCGGAAGCCCGGCCCAGCCGCTACCCCGGCGGGCCTGAGGATGACTCGGCGGCCATCATTCCACGCTATACCATGATGAACATCTACGGCACGGAATACGATGCCGATGGATGGGAATGGTACCTGATCGCCCCGAACCAGTGGATTCAGCAGCTCCGCGTCGCCAAAGTCAAGGTCATCTCACGCCCGGAAGGCGTCGGCCCGGATGACCACTGGATCGCCGTGGATCTGTACGAGCAAACCGTGGTCGCCTATGAAGGGGATCGGATGGCCTTTGCCACCTTGATCTCGTCCGGCCTGCCCAAGTGGAGCACTAGCGAAGGGTTGTTCGAGATTTATGAGCGGCACGAAGCCACCCGCATGAGCGGCGCGGAAGGGCAAAAAGATTTCTACTTCATCGAGGAAGTGCCGTGGGTCATGTATTTCGACGGCGACATTTCGCTGCACGGAACCTACTGGCACGACCGTTTCGGCTACCGCCAGAGTCATGGCTGTGTCAACCTGTCGATCATGGATGCCTGGTGGCTGTACCAGTGGACCAATCCGGAGCAGTACCAGCACGCCAAGGTGTACGTGTACAGCAGCGGCAAATATCGCACCGATCTGCCGAACTGGGCGAGACGGTAAAACAAACCTCACCCCCCGGCCCCCTCTCCACCCCGTGGCGAGGGGGAGCGGCGCGGTGGAAACGTGGTGTAGGGGCTATGGACCGAGACAGCCGAACGATTCTCATCGCCCTGGTCGCCGTGTTGGCCGCTGCCGCCCTGGGGCTGGCCGCGGCCACATTTATCCCCTTCAACGTGGATCAGCCGGTCACGGTGCTGCACGCCAGCGGCGAGATCGAGCAGATCGGCCCCGGCAACACGACACGTCCGCTCACGCCGGACCGCGACACCCGTCTGAAACTCAAGCCCGGCCAGGGCGTGCAAGTCAAGCCCGACGGCAGCGCCACGCTGGCATTCGACTTGAACGGGGGACGGGCCATCCTGAACGGTCCGGCGGCCCTGCGGATCGTGGACTCGTACCGGCGGGCGACGCTGCCCGGCCAGGCGACCGACTCGGTCAAGCGCGAGTACGTGCTGACGCTGGAACAAACCGGCGGGACGGTGCATTACAACTTCGAGCACACCACGCCGCCGCTGGACGAGATCGCGTTCACGCTGCGCCTCCCCGATCAGAATTTCGTCCCCACTACCCCGTGCTGGATCGCCACGATCAGCGCCGAAGGCACGAGCAGCATCCAGACGATGGACTGCTCGTCGTAAGGGGTCAGCCAAGCTGCAACAACCAAACCTCGCGTTTTCCGGCTTTGATCTGCTGAAGCCGGTGGTACTGCGCCAACTGAAGCTTGTGCCGCTTGGGCATGAACAAAGCGACCACGCCGCCGGGGGACAGGACCGTCGCCAGGGTATCGAGCACCCTGACCGTGGTCTCCTGGCTGGAGAGGGCGCCCTCCCAGGCCGAGAGACGTCCATAGGGGATGTCGAGCAAGGCGATATCGGCCCGGGTGTCGCCCAGCCCGGCTTGGACGGCGTGCGGATCGGTGGCGTCGGCGTGGAACAGACGGGTCGTAACCGGTCCGGCGATCCGGCCCCGCAAAGACTGGGCCATGACCAGGGCGTTTTTATGCGAGTCTTTGCCGTAGGCGTCCACGTCCGCCGCGATCTTCGCCAGGCGCGCCTGCAACCCGGACTCGGTCAGAAGCTGGAAGTTTTGCGCGGCAATTTCCAGACTTTCGGGCGAGACATCCGAGCCGAGCAGCGACGTGATGCGCTCCCAGTGCAGAAATTTCAGCGTCACCAGGGTCGCCCCGGAACCGCACAGGGGGTCATACAGCGTGCACGAGGGCTGACCCGATCCGGCCCACAGGTCATACGCCCGAAGAAAAACCTCACTCGCCAGACGAACCGGCAGGGGCGGATGCCCACGCAGGCTGTACAACACCTGGCCGCTGGCATAGGGGCTGTAGTCTTCGCGGGCGGTCATGTGACGGTATTTCATGCCTTCAACCCCCGGCAGACAGGGCGGCGTCCCAGGCGGGCGTGGCGATCACGGCGGCGAGGGGCAGCGGCGGCGGGGGATCGACCGCCAGCGGTTGGAGAGGAAGATGCCACCAGCCGACGGCGTGCCAGGCTCCGAACTTGCAGCCCACGTCAGGAAAGACGCCCACCGGCTGAAAGCCCAGCGCCTCGTGCAGGCCGACGCTGCCAGGGTTGGGCAGCGTGATCCCGGCGTAGGCGTTGTAGAAGCCTTGCAGCACCAGGAGCTTGAACAGCGCGGTATACAGCGCGCGGCCCAGTCCCATCCGGCGGGCGCGGGGGTCAATGTAGGCCGAGACTTCCACCGACCACTGGTAGGCGGGACGGGCGCGGTGTTTGCTGCCGTAGACGTAGCCCAGCACCTCGCCCTGGCGCTCATAGACCAGCCAGGGATGTGTCACCGTCGTCTCGACGATGCGGCGGCGCATCTCGTCCACGGTCGGGACCTCCACCTCGAACGAAGTCGGGGTGTCGCGGACGATGGGCGCGTAGATGGCCTGAAGGGCCGCGGCGTCGGTGGCAAGCGCAAGTCTGATCATCGGTCACTATCCTCGAAACGGTGGGCGGGCTGTTCGGCGTCAGTCGCATCCAGGCCGGAGTGGGGATCGGTGCGAGTAGGATAAGAGTCACGCCGGATGGATTTGAGCATGGACATCGACAGCGCCGAAACCAGGAAGGCCAACCGGCGCCCGTCGAGGTTGGCGGAGGGCCAGTCCATCGCCCGCAGCGCCAGGAGCGCCAGCGCCACGTAATATTCGGACCAGCGATCCGGGCGGGCCAGGCAGCGGGCTACCAGGTCGCGGATGGTCTTGACCACGGCCAACAGCGGGTCCTGGACGCGATCCTCACCGTGGTTGATGGCGTGCAGCAGCCCGATCAGCTCCCACCGCCCCTTCCAGCCGGGCACGGCGGTGTCTGAAATCGCCTCGACCAGCAGACTGATTTCGAGCAGCGCCCAGTCGAAGAGGGCGTGACCTTCGCGCGTCCAGGCGAAATCGATCAGCCAGGGATCGCCGCGCGGCCCGACCAGCACGTTACCCAGGTGCAGATCGCCGTGAATCGTCGAAAGAAAGCCGCTCAACTGCCGCTCCAGCACGTCGTTGACCCGGTTCAATGGGTTAGGCAGATCGGGCACGCCGGGGACCTGGCTGGGGATCGAATCCAGGCGCAGGTCGAAATCCGGTTCCAGGGCGAGCAGCGAGCGCCGCAGCAGATCGTCGCGCGTGCTCACGACGCGGCCTACGATGCGTTCGACCAGCTCGCCGCGGAAATACGATCCACGCCGGAGACCCAGGCCGCGCACGTCCACTTTGCCGGAGCGGTTGACGGCTTCCGGCTGCGCCCCGGCGGCGAGATGCAGCAGATCGCGCGGAGCATCGACTTTCTGCACGACGAACCCGTCCAGGGCGACGACCTCGCCCGGTAGAACGTAGGTGGTCCGGCTCCAGGTGCCCAGCGGAGTCAGAACGTGGCCGGTCGAGGCCAGGCGCACGTCGGGCAGCGCCTCGATCACCAGGGCCGGGGGCAGCACGTGCTCGTACTCCCGCCATACGCCAAAGCGGTAGGGCTGACCCTGGAGCCACCACGACGGCCCGAACACGTCGAACAGCGTGCGGATGAAACTGCTCACTTCCTGGGGATGGCGCTGGGCGGCCAGGTGCAGCAGGCTGACCGGATCAGTCTCGCCAGGATGGCCGACAAAGGTATATTTCAGACCGCCGCACCAGGTATCATCCGGCACGATGGGCGAATCCAGCAGGCGGGCCGCCGACGTGGGCAGCGTGCCCTTGACGTACTGGTCGTAGCGCCGCCGCTCGTACAGAATCGCGTGGCGGTCGTCGATCTTGACCACGACCGGGGCATCCACCTGCCCCCCCACCCTGATGGGCCGGACCAGCAGCACGCGCGCGCCGCTGTGCCCGCTGTCGAGATCGCGCACCAGCTCGATTTCGCGGTACTCGCGGAACATCTCTTGCAGCACGCGGCGCTGTTCGGCATCCAACTCCACGTCGAACTGGCCGCGGATGGGCACTTCGGGCGGCTGGGGACGCAGCGGCACCGTCCAGTGGGCCGCCGTGTCGTAGAGCGCGGCGGTATCCACGCCCATCTCGTGCAGCACCCGAATCACGACGCTGTCGCTTTCTTCCAGGATCGCCAAAAAGAGATCACGCTCGGAGACCTGATCCGTCTCGGCCCGCTGCGCAGCCAGATTCATCACCTGGATCGCGCGCGGCGTTTCCGGGAAGCCGGGCCAGTAACGGCGGTTTTCGTAGCGGCCCACCGTCTCGCGCAGGTTGTAGCGCACGAAACGCGGCGACAGCCCGTAGTATTCCAGCACGGCATTGGTCAGCCCCCCGTCCAGCTTGGTCAGGGCAATGAAGAGGTGCTCGACGCCGATGAAATAATGGTAAAGCCGCGCCGACTCCTGGCGGGCCAGGTTGAGTATGTCCTGCAAGGTGATGGTATCCACCTAACCGTCATCCGTTTCCGGCTGCACGCGCAGCCAGGTTCGACCCAGCCGGAACAACTGGCCGCGCTGGATCTCGACCGGCGCTTCGACCCGCGTGTTTCCCACAAAAGTCCCGTTCAGGCTCCCCGCGTCACTCAGCCACAGCGTGCCGTCCA